>DLQI01000092.1:0-828 GCA_002478745.1 Rhodobacteraceae bacterium UBA7436
GCCTGAGCGCTACGGGCATGATCAGGCGCTACCAGAAGAGCACGCTTGCTTCATGAATTCAATTTCCTTGGCAATCGCTTCTCGGAAAAGATCGGTACCGGGATACAGGCACCCAAAGTGGCCACCATCGATATCGAACCACTCCTTGGGTGCCTCAATGCTTTCAAACACAGCTTTTTGGACCAGCGGGTTGCAGTGCACCATCTCGTCCTTGCGCCCGGCAACCATCAATGTTGGGCAGGCAATGAACGCGGCACTTAACTGCGGCGAAAAAGGCACCTCGGTTTTAGGGATCACACGCGAAACGGAGTTGTTCCAATTGCTGTCAAATCGCCCACCAAAGCTCATGAACCAATGGAATGCCTGAATGGGTTGGAGCAACGACGGCGTGCCACTTTGGTCGAACGATACGACCGGCAAGGGACCCGTGACATCTTTCTCAAATGTGTCCAAATCGCCATTCAAGAAAATATCTTTCATTTTCTCGAATTGTTGTGGTTTGTCGTTGAAAGGTATGAACTCTGCGCCGCAAGATGGAATGTGAGCTACGACTGCAGCAAGGTTGTCTATCAAAGCGCCAGCAACAAGCACGAGACCCGCCGCGTAACTGTCACCCCAAATAATCACTTGGCCGTTGTGCACTCCGTCCATGCCTCGAACAAACACGCAGGCGTCTCGGTACTCGCGACCCTGTACCCATGGATTAATAATATCTGCGTCGCCGTCACTCAATCCAAAACCAGCATGGTCGTACAGCAGGACGTTGAATCCAGCCGCCTGAAAAGCATCTGCGTACTCATCAATGACCATGACAAATGTGCCGGATGT
>DLQI01000092.1:898-2622 GCA_002478745.1 Rhodobacteraceae bacterium UBA7436
CTGCCTCGTAGTGTGTGCCCACCAGACGCGAACTCCACTTCTTTAAAATGCTTTGCCATTGTTTTCTTTCATTCGTTAGCTCTGCCTACCGCCACAGAAGTTGTGATACCCCCAACTAGGAGAAGCGTAGGGAACAAGCTCAATATCTAGACCCCATTTCGAACGAATGGGGTCACTGACACTTACGCAAGACGGTGCAAAAATGCCACGATGGCATCATTGACTGCTGTCGGGTGTGTGATGGGCCCCATGTGTCCTAGCCCTTCAAACTCTAAGACCTGCACGTTTGGCAATACGGGGATCAAGACATCTGCCACAGCACGCGCTGGCAAGGGTGATTCTGTACCCAACATGTACAAAATAGGACACGTCAACTGCGAGAATGAGTTCAGGGGGGTCGGGTCATTGTTCAGCGCGAATCCCCAGCGCGCAACATCCCGAATGGCCAACAAGATAGCCTCCTTGGGATGCTCGAGCGTCTGATCCCAAGTGCCCTCACCGGACCAAAAATCAATAAACACAGACGCCGCAGCAACAAAGTCGCCCTTCGATACCGCCTCAGAGCTGGTTTGCACAGCGCTGCGTATCGCATCGGCACTGTTGGGCAGTGGGTGGACTTGGTTCACGAGGCTGAAAAGCGTCGGCTCGTACACCACAATAGCCTTCACACGACTCGGGCTGGCCAAGGCTGCAGTCAAAGCGACTGCAGCACCGTACGAGTGCCCAACGAGCACAATGCCCTCACCCGCCTTGTCCATCACAGGCTCAGCCAGTGCCACCTCATCTGCCAAGCTCAGATGTTCAGGGCGATCCCATGCTGGCGTCTTACCAGCACCGTAGGAATCAACAGCGAACACATGATGGCCGTCAGCCAAGACACTCATCAAACTTTTAAATTGTCCTGAACTGCTGCAGTTGGAGTGAAAGCAGATAACGCCTGGACCATCTCCGGCTTCTCGAAAAAAAGGTTTATTCAGAACAGACCTCCATTTCGTGGCACCAAAATTAAGTCAGCGGAAGGCAGCAAAGACTGTTATTCGATGGTGCTATGAATTAGGTCACCACTTAAAGCTATGGTGTGTCGGTTGATCGCATCAAACTCTTGCAGAAGATGCCGTTGACCATCCAGCCAATTTACACCGTCAGCTGCATCTTGAGTAAGTATTTCCGAATTTCTTATCACAATTGCATGAAGCTCATCTCCTGATCGCATAAGATGGAAAATGCGGTGCTTACTTCCATTAAATGCGGTGATACTAGCGACAAATTCATCAAAACATTCAGGCTTAGGTTTGAACCTAATAATAGATAGTTTTTGCATTATTTCTCCAATTCAGGTTGATTTAGGTTTTGTTGTGATCGAACGCGTCATCGACCATCCGATGCGCCAGAACGCGGGTCTCGTCCCAATCGGCCAGGTCGAGCTTTTTTTCTACGCCAGGGATACCCTGATTGCTCATCTTGTTCTCCCTATTGCTGTTTGTTTTCTGGGGTCAGCCCATCTGATATCCGGGGGTCGATTGCGACAGCGCAGCCTCATCCGCATCCATGTCTTCGGGAATGTCGGCAAAAAGCGGGGTCGTCAGGTATCTTTCGCCGGTATCAGCTAGCATTGCGAGGATCACCGACCCCGGCTTTGCACGTTCGGCAACCCCCATCGCCACGGCGACAGTTGCACCGCCTGAAATACCGGTCAAAATCCCCTCGCGTTGCGCCAACTTTTT
>DLQI01000002.1 GCA_002478745.1 Rhodobacteraceae bacterium UBA7436
GGCTGTGATGATATCATCTTGGCCCGCTAGGATGGTGTCATCACCACCACCGCCGTTCAAAAAATCAGCTTGGTCAATGTCTTGGATGCCAGCCGTCGCAGTATTGTCCTCGACCCCATTCAACAGATCCTTGCCCCAGCCACCAAACAGACTGTCGTTCCCCAGGCCACCTGACAGTGTGTCATCGTCCAAGCCACCTTGCAGATCATCGGACCCGATATCACCCGATAGGTTGTCGTTTCCAGCAGATCCCTGAAGTGCGTCATTTCCAGCGCCGCCATGCATCGTGTCATTGAAATTGTTGCCATACAATGTGTCGTCGTCATCGCCGCCATAGAGTGCATCATTTCCGGCTTCACCGTGCAAGGTATCTGAACCATCTGCACCCAGCAATTGATCGTTCCCACCGGCACCGTGAAGGTCATCCTCACCATCATAGCCACCTATTTGGTCGTCACCTTGGCCGCCCAATAAATTGTCGTTTCCATTGGTGCCGGAAAGAATGTCGTCTTGGGGTGTCCCGACAGTTTCGGGACTCATGCCGGCGGCATCGTCGCGACTCTCTGTTTCGAAAAACGTCACTGCTCTTACGGCCATCATTCCCATTAAACCAGCCAACCAAAGCATATCGAATCCTAAAAAAGCCATTTGAACAGTTTCATAGAACCACGTTCTTTCGACCCTTACAAAGGGATCAGAACTACTTGGTTAACGTGGCGCGGGTTTATGAACCGCTTTGCCAGCGTTCCGGTTGTTGGGTGTATGGTAGATAAAGCGGATGCTTGGGATGCCCTTGCTTTGAGAGGCCCAAGTGGAATAATGGGCGCTGCGTTGCTTTAAGCAAGACCGCCACTTGCGAACCGCGGTTCATATGAACGCCGTGCGTCCCCCAAGCTGCAACGATGGTGTCGGCCCATGCTGCGCCTTCAACCAAAGTTGCATCATTGTGGGGGCCAATGGGATCAGTGGCAGCCTTCATATTGCGTGGGTCAGTATCGCGCCACGCAAAGATGTTGGTAACCCGAAAACCACCAAACCCAAGGGTGCGGGCGCGCCGTTCACAGCGCTCAACTGTTGGGTCGTTTTGCACCTCAGTGGCGGTTGATGGGTTGAGCATCACAAACAGCACTTTGCCAGCCTGATCATTCCACACACGCGTTAAGCTATAGCGGTAGCGTTCGCAGTCCGAGTAGACAGCTGTTGAGGGCGCATCGCCCTTGGTGTGGGTGCGCGTGATCATGACCGCTTAGGTGTTGAACACGCGGCTGGGGTGAAGTTCGCCAGCCTTATAGCGACCAACCGCAACGGCTTTGCCATCCAAAGAGGCCCAACATTCATCGCCGTATTCGACATCAGATGCCATCACCATGCCGGGGTTGCCATTGCGCATACGCACGGCTCCTTCGGGTGTGGCGCTGACCTGCGGTAGATCCTGCAATCCCTCTTCAAGGGGGCGTAAATACGTGTCTAACTCTGGCTGCTTTGCTAGTTCGTTGATTTGCTCAAGAGAGATGCCATCAGTAGCATCGAAAGGGCCAGACCAGATGCGACGCAACTCGCGCACGTGTCCGAAACAACCCAATGCTTCGCCCAAATCACGTGCGATTGAGCGAACATAACCGCCTTTGCCACATGTCATTTCAAGTGTGACGTGATCGGCGTCTGGGCGGTCCGTCAAAATCAATTCGTCGACCCATAGAGGGCGTGCTGCCAATTCAAGGTCTTCACCGTCACGTGCCAGTTTATAAGCGCGTTGGCCGTCGATCTTTACCGCTGAAAACTGTGGCGGAACTTGCATGATGTCGCCAATGAATTGCCCCAGTGCGTCTTTGATTTGTGCGTCTTCTGGACGTGCGTCAGATGTTTTCAGAATCTCGCCTTCTGCATCATCAGTGTTGGTCGACTGACCAAGACGGACTGTGAAGGTGTATGCCTTCAGGGCGTCTGTGATGTAGGGTACGGTCTTTGTGGCCTCACCCAAAGCAACAGCCAGAACACCAGTGGCATCAGGATCAAGGGTGCCCGCGTGGCCCGCCTTTTTCGCATCAAATGCCCACTTCACTTTGTTCACTACAGCAGTCGACGTTAGGCCTGCTGGTTTGTCTACAACCAACCATCCAGAAATATCGCGTCCCTTACGTGTACGGCCCATGTGTGTGTCCTATCGAGAATGTCATCAATGCAGAGTGGCCGAGTATCGCGCGTGTGGAGTGCTGTCAATTCGCAGGAACGACTGTGCCAATAATTGGTCCAAGACGGCGGCCAATGTCGTTACGCCCTAACTGTGGTGCATACAGGCGGCTGACGTTGCCATCCATGAACAAAGCTTGAGGCAATTTCAGATGGTCGCGAAAGAAGCTGCCAAACTCGTGGAACGTGACGGTGTCGTTTGAAATAGCGAAAACGGCCATGGCCCCGTCAGCCGTTGTTCCTACAGCATTACGGATGTAGCGCGATGTGCCAGTAGCTAAAAATCGCGGGTGCAATTCGCCGTCTATAACAAGCATCGGACCGGATTGGGTCGCATATGTGCAGGCTGGTTTTTCATCAAGGTAGCGTAATGTTTCGATCACGTTGGCTTGCTTGTCTTGCAAACACAAAACACCGTTTGGCAGTAGGCCAAAATTGCCAGGTCCTGCATTTGGGATAACACGCATGATTTCCACACCATCTTCAATATGGTGACCAACTGGGGAACGGTTTTCGTGATACATTCCAGCGTTCATCGCAAAGCCTAGCTTTTTGCCAGTGCCTTGGAGCGCATTGTTTAGAATCCCAAAGTGACCATAGGGTACACCCGCGTCATCGTTCAAAAACAGGCGTAGGGTTTCATTGTTCATATCGACAGTGCAGATTGAGTATGCGTTGTCGGCGTAGGTCACATCCTCACAAGTGGCTGCTTGTGCCACTCCAAACATAACCATCCATGCCAACGCGGCCCGCAAAATCATTCAGGTGTATCCACCTCTTCAACGTCAACTTTTGCGATGTCGCGTGCGACATGTTCTTGAGCCAACATTTTACGTGTCGCATCCATCTGGTCGTAGGTGTCATCCAGCTGAAAGCGCAACTCTGGTGAGTGTTTGAGCGCTAGCTTTTTGGTGATCGTTCTGCGGATGTCATACATGTTTTTGGCCAACAGCTTCAGAATGCCATCTTTGCCTTCGCCGCCTAAGGGTAGGATGTAACAGGTCGCGATCTTTAGATCGGCAGATACCCGTACCTCGCCCACAGTAATCGACATGCGGCTGAGTTCGATGTCATGAACATCGCCGCGTGAGAGGATTTCAGATAATGCGCGACGAATTAATTCGCCGACGCGCAACTGGCGCTGGGATGGTCCGCGCCCTTCGGATGATTTGTTCTTAGCCATAAAAGTGCATGTAAGGCGACTCGTGCCCTTTGCCAAGCGTCACGTGGCAGGATAGGTGTTTAAGCGAATATGCGCGGATAAGGATAAGCGAAATGACCACATTGCCAGGAATTGTTGTGACAGGAGCTTCCGGCCGGATGGGCCAAATGCTGATTAAAGTGATCAACGATAGCGATCGCGCAACGCTTGTTGGTGCAATCGAACGTTCTGGGCATGGCTGGGTTGGTCGTGACGTAGGCGAGGTGATGGGTGGTTCCGCGCAAGGCGTTGTCGTGACCGATGATGCGCAAAAGGCTATTGCCAACGCACAGGTCGTCATCGATTTCACAGCGCCGTCTGCAACAGTCGCGTTTGCCGAAATCGCTGCGAATACTGGCGTTGTCCATGTGATTGGTACCACAGGCATGACTGCGGATGAGATCGCACTGCTAGCGCCCTTCGCTGACCGAGCTGTCATCGTGCGTGCAGGTAACATGAGCTTGGGTGTGACTTTGCTGACCCAACTTACTAAGAAAGTCGCGGCTGCTCTGGATGAAGATTTTGATATCGAAGTGATCGAAGCGCACCACCACCACAAAGTGGATGCGCCGTCAGGCACGGCATTGATGTTGGGTGAAGCGGCTGCTGAGGGCCGTGGCGTTGCGTTAACCGATGCAATGGACAGTGGCCGTCACGGGATCACTGGTGCCCGCAAGCGTGGCGATATTGGTTTTAGCGCGATCCGTGGTGGCGATATTGTGGGTGAACATGACGTTATGTTTGCGGCTGCGGGTGAACGTATCGTTTTGCGTCACATGGCGACAGATCGCGCCGTGTTCGCACGCGGTGCGTTGAAGGCGGCTTTGTGGGGGGTGAAGCAAACACCCGGTGAATATGACATGCTGGATGTGCTAGGACTTAACGACTGATTAAGTTTCAATTAGGCGCTAATTCGCCTGAATAGCTTAAGTTCGGCCACAGTCTTGCCCTACAAAGTGATCCGATGCCGGCTAAACCACGTAATGTTGGTGACATGTGCATGAGGAAAAACGGGGTGCGGAAACTATTACTTTCCCTCGGGTGTGCCGCGGCTTTAATGGCTGGGTCTGCTTCGGCTGATTTGGCTGTGGTCAGCAGCCAATCTGATTTCATACGTTTGATTACCGGTAAAACTCTTTCTCGCCCTCTGATCAAAATTGAAGTTTCAGAGGGGGGTAGCATTTCAGGCAAAGGTGCACGCTGGGCTGTCACCGGTGACTGGATATGGCGCGACAGGTTCTTTTGTCGGAGCCTATACTGGGGTGGATCGGAGTTGGGTTACAACTGCCAAGAGGTTCGCGCCAACGAAGGGCGCGTTCGGTTTACATCAGATCGTGGTGAAGGTGACTCAGCCGAATTTAAGCTCAACTAGTGTTTGTGATCGCTTAAAAATCGACCGCGATCCCTTTTCTTTCCCAATCGCCAAAACGCACTGGTTCAGGTCCTTTTCGACCGCCCAATTCAGTTGGCAAGGTGAATTCACCTTGTTCTTTGCGGCGCGTTTCGGCTTCTGCCAGCGCTCGTTTTGCGGCTTCGGGTAAATCCTTTGAGATATCGGTCATCGATTGGGTTCCTTTGCGGCCATGACGTTGATATACGCCGTGCCTTGTCAGGGACAAGCCCTGTACCGAAATTGCGACGCGAATGGCGAAGGATCAATTCAATGGCAGACAAGCGTACCGATACTGGCGTCCAAGCGCGGAGAAGCGCAGTTTATATGTTGGATCAGGTTTTGGGAGAGGGCAAATTGATGTCCGAAGTCCTAGCCGCTGGGGCGCTTGATAAATTGGAGCCTGCAGACCGGGCGCGGGCTCAGCGCCTTGCGACTGAAACGTTGCGTGGTTTGGAGCGCGCTGATCGCTTGCTTCATAAATATCTGCAGAAAACCCCTCCACTGATGGTACGCAATGTGTTGCGGGTTGGAACCGTTGAGTTGTGCCAAGGCGCAGCCGCACACGGGGTGGTCAATGCGATGGTGCAATTGATTTCTGGGCATAAGCGATACGGTAAACTAAAAGGTCTAACCAACGCAGTTTTGCGCAAGGTTGCGGCCACTGGGCCAGAAGCTTGGCACGCGTTGCGCCCGCCACGTATGCCGAAATGGTTGCGCAGTCCACTGTCCCAAGCATGGGGCAACGAGGCGATGGCGATTATGGAAATCGCGCATTTTGCAGGTGCACCTTTGGATTTGACGCCACGTGATGGGGACGCTGCGGCGTTGGCGCAGCGCGTTGGTGGATCAGTTTTGCCGACAGGGTCTGTTCGTTTGGCGGATGCTGGTCAGGTAACGACCATGGATGGTTATAGCGAGGGCGCTTGGTGGGTTCAGGATGCAGCGGCGGCAATTCCTGCGCGAATTCTTGCGCCAGTTGATGGTGAAAACGTTCTGGATATTTGCGCGGCCCCAGGTGGGAAAACGATGCAATTGTCTGCAATGGGTGCGAATGTTACGGCCGTGGATGTTTCTAAATCCCGCATGGCGCGTGTTCAAGAAAACCTATCGCGCGTCGGATTGAAAGCAGATGTTCAAGTTGCCGATGCCCTTACCCTCGAGGGAGAATTTGATGCGATCTTGCTGGATGCCCCGTGCTCTGCAACAGGTACGATCCGCCGGCATCCTGATCTTCCACATGCAAAAGATGGCTCAGAGTTTGGTGAGCTGATAGATCTTCAGGCGCGTATTCTTGATCACGCGTGGACGTTGCTGAAGCCGGGTGGAAGGTTGGTGTTTTGCACCTGTTCGCTTTTGCCTGATGAAGGCGAAGTTCAAGTTGAAGAAGCGCTAAAACGTCATCCAGATATGAGTTTGAATCGTGATGCGTTGGGCATTGAAGGCGTCGATCCGTCTTGGACAACGAGCGAGGGCGGTTTGCGTTTGCGTCCAGACTATTGGCCAGATTTGGGTGGTATGGATGGTTTCTATATCGCAGTGCTGACCAAAGCGTCTTAATTTTGGCAAAATTGGTGACTTTCTGACCTTCACAGGGTATCAATCCTCCAAACGCCCCTAGAGCGTAAGAAGGCAGAGCACTATGTCAAATTCAAATGGTTACACTGCGCGCAAAGCGCGTTTCCTAAACCGTGTTTATGCAAGACTTGCGACCCGAACACGGGCCGCAACAGGATTTGTGTCCTCGCCAGAGCCCCGAACGATTGGTAGTTTTGCAAAAGGCCGCCAATTGGTTGCTGGGAATTTTCTGTTTGCTGGATATTTGATCGAAGCCCCTGCTGCATCAATTTGGGCCCTCAAAGCCCCGAATGCAGCTTTCGAGGGGGATTTGCATGGCTTTGCGTGGATGGACGATTTGGCCGCCGTTGGTGACACGCCTTCACGAGCAAGCATGCAATCTTGGTTATGGGAGTGGATCGACCAATTTGGACGTGGCTCAGGTGCGGGTTGGACGCCTGATCTGACGGGTCGCCGCCTTATTCGTTGGATCAACCATGCCTTATTCGTCTTGCGCGGCCAAGAGAATGATCGCTCAGACGCATTCTATTTATCGCTGGCCCAGCAGACGACCTTTTTGTCCAAGCGCTGGCACAGCGCGAGCCCTGGTTTGCCGCGCTTTGAGGCGCTGACAGGACTGATTTATGCGGGCCTTTCCTTGCAAGGCATGGAGAGCTTGGCCAGACCTGCAATTAAAGCGTTGGCAAAAGAATGCTCTGTTCAAGTCGATAGTGAGGGTGGGTTGCCAACACGCAATCCTGAAGAGTTACTTGCGGTCTATGCGTTGCTGACATGGGCGGCCGCAGCACTGGAAGATGCTGGCCTTGAGGTGCCAGCTGAGCATCTGGGTGCAATTGAGCGCATCACCCCAACGTTGCGAACTTTGCGCCATTCTGATGGTGGATTGGCCCGTTTCCACGGTGGTGGTCGTGGGCAAGAAGGTTGGTTGGATCATGCACTTGCAGCGGCCGGTATCAAGACTAGCCAACCGGATGGGTTATCCATGGGCTTTGGGCGGTTGTCTGCTGGGCGGACCAGCGTGATTGTCGACGCAGCGGTTCCGCCGCGCGGAAGCGCTTCGCGCAGTGGACATGCTTCAACTCTGGCATTCGAATTGACATCGGGGCGCCGCCCTCTGGTCGTGAACTGTGGATCTGGCGCGTCTTTCGGTGCTGAATGGCGGCGCGCTGGGCGTGCAACACCATCGCATTCGACCGTGATTTTGGATGGGTATTCAAGCGCGCGCCTTGGTGATGCAGATCGTGCTAGCAGTTTGGAAACTTTGATAGATGCACCAAAACATGTGCCAATTGAGGTAAGCCAAGCCCCGGATGGCCTTCGGTTTCAGGGCGGTCATGATGGATTTTGTGATATCCATGGCCTAACGCATGCGCGCACACTTGAGCTAACCTTTGATGGCCGCGGTCTTGCCGGTGAAGACATGTTACTAGCGATGGAAGACGCCCAGAAACGTCAGTTCGATCGCTCCATGGACGATGTACGCCTTGGTGGAGTGCCGTTTGATGTGCGATTTCACCTCCACCCAGAAGTCGACGCAACTTTAGATTTGGGTGGTGCTGCCGTCTCAATGGCACTTAAAAGTGGTGAAATCTGGGTTTTCCGTCACGACGGAAAATTTAATTTAGCCCTAGAGCCAAGCGTTTACCTGGAAACTGGCAGATTAAAGCCACGTGCATCGCAACAGGTCGTTCTATCTGGCCGCGCAGTAGAGTATGCCACGCGCATTCGGTGGTCTTTGTCCAAGGCGCAGGAAACTGCGATTGGGGTCAGAGACTTGAACCGTGATGAACCTGACCTAGCTGACTGACTTCAAAGGACCAATTCCAAATGACTGATCTCTACCCTGTTCGCCGTGCTCTGCTTTCTGTTTCTGATAAAACCGGATTGGTTGCCTTTGGTACGGCATTAGCCACGCGAGGAGTTGAATTGCTCAGCACAGGCGGCACCGCAAAAACGCTGCGTGATGCAGGTTTGACCGTTAAAGATGTTTCTGAGGTTACAGGTTTTCCGGAAATGATGGATGGTCGCGTTAAGACGCTTCACCCTGTTGTGCATGGTGGCTTGTTGGCGCTGCGCGACAATGATGAACACGTTGCTGCGATGGACACACACGGTATCGGTGCAATCGACTTGGTCGTTGTGAATCTTTACCCATTCGAAGAGACTCTCAAACGCGGCGCGGAATATGCTGAAATGATCGAGAATATCGATATCGGCGGCCCTGCGATGATCCGTTCAGGTGCTAAGAACCACGGCTTTGTGAATGTGATTGTGGATGTCGAAGACTATGACGTTGTACTTGCAGAGCTCGCAGCCAACGACGGTCAAACTTCATATGAATTGCGTCAGCGTTTGGCGCAGACCGCGTATGCCCGTACGGCTGCCTATGACACGGTCGTGAGTACATGGATGGCATCGCAAATTGGTGAGACACCGCGTCGCCGCACCGTTGGTGGAACATTGGCGCAAACATTGCGTTATGGTGAAAACCCGCACCAAGCGGCAGCCTTTTATACAGATGGCTCTTCGCGCCCTGGCGTTGCGACTGCGCAGCAGCACCAAGGCAAAGAGCTGTCCTACAATAACATCAATGACACAGATGCGGCGTTTGAACTGGTCAGCGAATTCGATCCAAGCGAAGGTCCAGCTGTCGCAATCATCAAACACGCGAACCCGTGCGGCGTTGCGCGCGGTGATACATTGGCTCAAGCATATTCACGCGCATTCGATTGCGATCGCACCAGCGCGTTTGGCGGGATTATTGCGGTTAACCAACCGCTTGACGGCCCAACTGCAGAAGAGATCAGCGCGATTTTCACTGAGGTAGTGATTGCCCCCGGTGCTGATGACGCGGCACGTGCAGTGTTCGCAAAGAAAAAGAACCTGCGTTTGCTGACCACAGATGGTTTAGCTGATGCGAAGGCCGCTGGTCAAACAATCCGCCAAGTGGCTGGTGGTTACCTGTTCCAAGACAAAGACAACGGATTCATCACGCTGGGCGATTTGAAAGTTGTGACTAAACGTGCGCCAACTGAGCAGGAACTGTCAGATCTGATGTTTGCATGGACTGTTGCCAAGCACGTTAAGTCCAACGCGATCATCTACGTAAAAGACGGTGCGACTGTTGGTGTTGGTGCTGGGCAAATGAGCCGCGTTGACAGCACACGAATTGCCGCGCGCAAAGCCATCGATATGGCCGAAGCAATGGGCCTACCAGCGCCATTGACCAAAGGGTCCGTTGTGGCCTCTGATGCGTTCTTCCCTTTCGCTGATGGACTGATCACCGCGGCTGAAGCTGGTGCAACTGCTCTTATTCAACCGGGTGGATCAATGCGCGATGACGAAGTCATTGCCGCCGCTGATGAAGCTGGACTTGCGATGGTATTCACCGGCATGCGCCACTTCCGTCACTAAGGAGCCTACGATGCGATTGATGTTTTTTGCTGGATTTCTTGCGTTCTTGGCCGATCAGGTCAGCAAGTATGTTGTGATTCACCTGATGGGAATCTCACCCAGCAAAGGCATGGATGTTCTCCCGCCCGTATTAAACTTGCGCTACGGTGAAAACCGTGGCGTGAATTTCGGTCTGTTTGGAAATGATTCAGAAACGACAAGGTGGACGCTTATCGTCGTGGCGCTCGTTATTTGCCTCACGGTGTTGATCTGGGTAGCACGTAACGCGCAACCCAAAGTCGTCCAAATCGCGGCGGGTCTTCTTGTGGGTGGTGCCTTGGGAAACGTGTTTGATCGTGTTTACTATGGGTATGTTCTGGATTTTCTAAACACGTCTTGCTGTGGTTGGACCAACCCTACCGTTTATAATGTCGCGGACATTTTTATTTTCGCGGGTGCCTTGGGCCTCGTTTTCTTTGCCAAAGATAACCGACCAGATAAAAACGGTGCGTGACATCAGGGTACTGCCTGCGATATTGCTACCTAAGATACATCTTTGGGTGGTCATTGATTGAGTTTTGGAGAAGCCAGATGCGCCTATTGCGTCCCTTTGTGATTTCCGTTTTGCTGGTGTCTTTGACAGCCTGTGCCAATACGGGACTGCGTAAGTTTACAGCACCAGGGAATGGTCCAGATGATTTCTTGGTAAGCCCCAGCAAACCTCTACAAGAGCCAACCAGCTATACTGCTTTGCCTGCTCCAACACCCGGTCAAACCAATCTTGTTGATGCGACACCATTGGCCGACGCCGCCGCCGCTTTGGGCGGTCGCCGTGGTGATCCAAACGCGGGTATCCCATCGCGTGATGGGGCAATAGTTGCGCACGCCAGTCGCTTTGGTGTGACCCCTAATGTGCGTGCAGAGCTGGCGGCCAAAGACGTAGCTTTCCGTAAGTCAAAGCGACGCTTCACAAAAGTTAAGATTGTAAGAGAAGATATTTACAACGAAGCATACAAGCGCCAAACACTTGATCCAAACGAGATCGCACGCTTGTATCGCAATAGCGGCATCGCAACACCAACGGCTCCACCGTCCAACTGATCCCAACGCCTCACGTTCCTGCGACCTCTATTGAAAACGGGTGCGTCGGGCATATCTTTTTGGGACAAGAACTGACCCAACTGAAGGATCACTTATGACCCGAATGCGCGCCTTTTTGGCCACGCTTATGCTGTCGACGCCACTTTCAGTGATGGCGGCCGAAGATCCTGTTACGACATTTGTTCTAGATAACGGAATGCAGGTTATTGTTGTTGAGGACCACCGTGCGCCAGTTGTCCAGCACATGGTATGGTATCGCGCAGGGTCAGCGGATGAACCCAAAGGAGCATCAGGTGTTGCGCACTTTCTGGAACATCTTTTGTTCAAGGCGACTGACAAGTTAGAAGCGGGCGAGTTCTCGGCCATCGTTTCCGCAAACGGTGGCAATGACAACGCGTTCACTAGCTATGATTACACTGCTTATTATCAGCGCATTGCAGCTGATCGTCTTGAACTGATGATGGGTATGGAAAGTGACCGGATGCGCAACATTCGCCTAACTCCAGCAAATATCGAGACGGAGCGCGATGTGATTATCGAAGAACGCAACCAGCGGACTGAGAATAGCGCCAGTGCTTTGTTCTCGGAACAGATGCGTGCGGTGCAATATCACAATCATCGTTACGGTGTGCCCGTCATTGGTTGGATGCACGAAATGGAAACGCTGGATTTGGATGACGCGCTGTCATTCTATGAAATCTACTATTCCCCAAACAACGCTATCCTAGTTGTTTCTGGTGACGTGACCCCAGAAGGGGTGCGTGAATTAGCTGAAAAATATTATGGCGTTATTCCTTCCAATCCTGCCCTGCCTGAACGGTTGCGCACCGAGGAACCACCCCAAACCGCCGAGCGCCGCGTGATATTTCGCGATGCACGTGTGGCGCAACCTTATGTAAGCCGTTCATATTTGGCTCCAGAACGGGATCAAGGTGCACAAAAAGAAGCAGCAGCTTTGACTTTGCTGGCTGAAATCCTGGGTGGTGGCACGACATCATATCTGACGGAGAAGCTACAGTTCGATACGCAGGTGGCGGTGTATTCGTCAGTCTATTATCGTGGGACATCTTTGGATAACACGACTTTCAATATGATTGTAGTACCTGCGCCAGGTGTAACCTTGCAGGAGGCCGAGGATGCGATGGACGTCGCAGTTACTAGCTTCATGAAAGAGGGGGTCGATCCTTCACAGCTAGAACGTTTGAAGAAGCAGCTTCGCGCACAGCAGATTTACGCACGCGACAACGTTGACGGGATAGCACAGCGTTATGGTTCTGCTTTGACCACTGGATTGACCGTTGAAGACGTTCAAGCATGGCCTGAAATTTTGCAAGCGATCACGCCTGAAGAAATCATGGCGGCCGCTAAAAAGGTGATTATTCCAGAGACCTCAGTTACGGGATGGTTGATGAAAGAACAGGAGCAAGGCCAATGAGAATTTTTAGCGCTCTGGTCATTAGCTTTCTGACTGTATTACCAGCACAGGCAGAAGTAAAAATTCAAGAGGTCATTTCACCGGGTGGAGTTACCGCTTGGTTGGTTGAAGAACCGTCGATCCCCTTCATGGCACTTGAGTTGCGGTTTCGTGGAGGTGGGTCACTAGATCGACCGGGGAAACGTGGCGCATTAAATCTAATGACTGGGTTATTGGAAGAGGGCGCTGGGGACTTAGATTCGCGTGGGTTTGCCCGTGCTGTTGAAGATTTGGCAGCTAGTTTTTCTTATAATCTAAATTCGGATTCCTTGTCTGTTTCAGCAAGATTCTTGTCTGAAAACCGAGACGATGCAATTGCACTTTTACGTTCATCTATTGTTGATCCAAACTTTAACGAACCTGATATCGAACGGGTGCGTGGGCAGGTTTTTGCAGGTTTGTTGTCGGCCACTACTGATCCTGATGCAATCGTGGGCGCTGCGTTCGATCGAATGACGTTTGGAGACCACCCCTACGCAACTGATTTGTCCGGAACCAACGAAAGTGTAGCTGCATTGACGCGAGAGGATCTGGTAAACGCGCATGGCGATATCTTTGCAAAAGATCGTCTGTATGTCGGTGCGGTTGGAGATATTACACCTGCTGAACTGGGCATTCTGGTGGACGAGCTGTTGGGTGATTTACCTGAAACCGGTGCACGCCAACCGCATGCCGCTGTGATAGCAATAGAGGGTGGCGTAACAGTCGTGGATTTTGAGACGCCGCAATCTGTCGCTTTGTTTGGACACAAAGGGATTGGCCTAGAAGACCCTGACTACTTCGCAGCGACAATTCTCAATCATGTCTTGGGCGGCGGCTCCTTTGAGAGCCGTCTTATGAACGAAGTGCGTGAAAAACGTGGCCTAACCTATGGGGTCAGTACGTTCCTTGTGCCACGTGATCACGCGGCAACTTATCAGGGGCAAGTTGCATCAGCCAATGATCGTATTGCAGAAGCCATTTCAGTGATCCGCGACGAGTGGTCGAAGGCCGCTGAAAAGGGTGTGACCGCTGAAGAGCTGCGCAATGCCAAGACCTATATTACCGGTGCCTATCCACTGCGGTTTGATGGGAATGCACCCATCGCGCGGATCATGGTCGGGATGCAGATGATCGGTTTTCCAATTGATTACATTGGGACCCGCAACGACAAAGTCGAGGCAGTGACATTGGAAGACGTCAATCGTGTTGCAGCTGAGCTGTTAGATGCGGATGGATTGCATTTCGTAGTTGTTGGTAAGCCAGTTGGCTTAGCGACAGGTCCATTGCCTGAATAAAAGACTGCGCCCAGCATTTCTGCTGGGCGCAAAAATTATTCACCGTATGGGATCCAGATATTTTTGATCTCTGTCGCGGCAGCAAGGAATTCTTTTCCTTCGCCAGCGGATGAGAACCAATCGCGGGCTTGCTCGTTGTTCACCCATGTGCGTTTTATATTTGTCGCGCTGCCGGCTTCAATCTCTTTGCTCAGATCAGATCCTGAGAAGGACCAACAAGCGCTGATGTCCATGTGTTCTGCCATCGTTTTTGCGACATCAATATGCGCGCCGGTGAGGATATTAACGACACCACCTGGTACGTCTGAGGTGTCGAGTACTTGGAAGAAGTCTGTAGCAATTAATGGAAACGCCTCTGATGCACTCAGGATCACACGGTTGCCCATCGCGATGGCGGGTGCCATGAGCGATATAAGGCCGAGCAAAGGTGCCGTGTCCGGGCATAGCGCCGCAATGACGCCTACGGGTTCCTTCATGGCCAGTGCCGTGCCGCGCATCGGTACGCCGTGCACTTGGCCGTCGTATTTGTCCGCCCATGCTGCATAGGTGAATAGACGGCTGATGGACGCCTTGACCTCTTTTTGGCCACTGTTTCCACCTTGTAGGATGCTTAGGCGATCAGCGAATTCTTCTGCTCGTGCGCTCAAGTTCTCTGCGATGAAATACAGAATTTGAGCACGCAAATGGCCTGTGGTTTTTGACCATCCCTTGGCACCGTTCGCAGCCTCTGCAGCGTTTCGAACATCTTTGCGGGATGCGTTTGAAACATGGCCAACAAGTTTTCCTGATTTGGCGAAGACCGCGGTAGAATAGCCGTTGTCAGGACGCGCTTGTTTGCCGCCGATGTACAGCTTGGCTGTGCGATCCAAATCCTCGGTAGTCCCCTTGTTACCTTCAAAGGCTGTGATCGGGTTTAATGGCTTCGTTTGGCCCTTGGCTTTGGTGTAGGCGCTTAGACCTTCCCAGCCACCTTCGCGTCCAACACCGCTTTCGCGCACACCGCCAAAGCCGGCGGCAGCGTCAAACATGTTGGTGCCGTTGATCCACACAACGCCAGCGGCAAGCTTTGGTGCAATGTCGAGCGCAAGATTAATGTTCTCACTCCAAACCGTTGCGGCCAATCCGTAGCGTGTGTTGTTGGCGACTTCGACAGCTTCCGCAGGCGTGCGGAACGTTGTGGCGCATAAGACAGGACCAAAGATTTCTTCCTGCATCAGCGTGTCAGCTGGATGAAGATCAGTGATCAACGTCGGTGGATAGAACAGGCCATGCTCAGGCAATGCAGCACTTGATTGGTGCATAGTTCCAACGGTGTTTTCAGCAACCATGCGGGTTATTGTATCAAGCTGCGATTGATCGACGATCGCACCGACATCGATGGACTTATCCAATGGGCTCCCTATGCGCAATTTGTCCATTCGGACTTTGAGCTTGGCATAGAAGGTTTCTGCAATTGGTTCTTGAACCAATAGACGTGAACCTGCGCAGCACACCTGCCCTTGGTTGAACCAAATGGCGTCAACTAAACCCTCAACGGCTGAATCCAAATCTGCGTCGTCAAATACGATGTAGGGCGACTTGCCGCCCAGCTCTAGCGTCAGCGCTTTGCCGGATCCTGCAGTGGCTTTACGGATCTGTTTCCCAACTGCTGTCGAACCAGTGAAAGCAATCTTGTCCACATCCGCGGCGACAATCATTCCACCCACAGCGCCATCGCCTGTCACGATGTTTACGACCCCATCGGGCACACCAGCTTGTTTGCAGATGTCCGCAAACAACAAAGCTGTAAGTGATGTGTATTCTGCGGGTTTCAAAACAACCGTATTCCCCATCGCTAATGCAGGTGCGATTTTCCATGACAACATGAGCAGTGGGAAGTTCCATGGAACGATTTGACCGCACACACCCAAGGCTTCGCGGTCAGGCAATTCACTATCCATCAATTGGGCCATACCAGCGTGATAATAGAAATGACGCTGTGCCAAAGGAATATCGATGTCGCGACTTTCGCGGATAGGTTTGCCGTTGTCCAATGTTTCGAGCACGGCAAACAAACGGCTGTGCTTTTGCAACAGACGGGCGATAGCGTACAAGATGCGTGCGCGGCCATGTCCATCTAGCGCTGCCCATTTCGGCTGTGCCTTGCGTGCCGCTGAAACAGCCAGATTTACATCTGCTTGGGTCGCTTGGCTGATGGTCGCCAATACGTTTCCAGTTGCAGGGTTTTTGGTGTCAAAGCCATCGCCTGCTTTGGTGAATGACCCGTCGATAAAATGGCCAAACTTGCCACCTTGGTCGACAATCCAAGCCAAAGCCTCGGCTGTATTTTCAGGTGCTGTGCCGAAGTCCATGGTTTGGAAGATATCTTTGACTGTCATGGTTAGGGTCTTTCTGTCAGATGTCGTGGATGGCAAAGTATGGATGGGTTAGCCCATTGGATTTCTATGGCCGGCGGAATATGCGCCAGTCAGATGATGGTCCAATTGGCGCTCAATATCCCCTAACAAGGAAGACGCGCCAAAACGGAATAGGTCTGGCTGAAGCCAGCGGTCCCCCAACTCTTCCTTCATCAAAGCGAGATAGGTAATAGCATCTATCGCTTTTGAAATCCCGCCGGCTGGTTTGTAGCCAATACGATAACCAATGCGCTCGAAATAATCGCGAATGGCTCGTATCATAACCAGTGTCACAGGCAGGGTCGCATTGACGTTTTCTTTGCCGGTCGATGTTTTGATGAAGTCGGCACCAGCCATCATACACACCAGTGAGGCGCGTGCTACATTGCGCAAGGAACCCAATTCTCCGGTTGCTAGGATTGCTTTAACGTGTGCCTCACCACAGGCGTCGCGCATGGCCTTCATTTCGTCGTAAAGCTTCTGCCAGTCGCCTGTCAGCACGTGACGACGGGAGATGACGATGTCGATTTCCCTAGCGCCCGCTGCAACGCTTTCCTTGATTTCTTGGATGCGTAGGTGAAGTGGGGATAGCCCTGCGGGAAAGCCAGTTGAAACAGCTGCGACTGGAATGTTCGTTCCGACAAGTGCGCGAACAGCGGCTGGTATCATCTCGTGATACACACATACAGCTCCAGTCGTTAGTCCGGTCATTTCAAGCTGCGCGAGGACGCTAGCGTTCACAGGCTGACGAGCTTTAGCACACAAACGACCAACACGCATTTCGGTGTCATCGCCAGATAAAGTTGTCAGGTCAATGCAGCTGACCGCTTTCAGCAACCAAGCAGCTTGATGTTCTTTTTTGACAGAGCGGCGGGCTGGCAATGTAGCGCATCGACGCTCAATGGCTGATGTGTTCGCCTGAACGCGGGCAACCCAATCTAGGTCGAGCTCCATGCCTGGATTTCGTGGCTCAGTGACCTGAGGCAATTGTGCGACGCTTTGGTTCGCGGTGTCGTTGGATGTTTGTTCGGCTAGTAGATTGTGCATTGGGCACCTCATTGCGCAGTTGCAGCATTCAAAAGTTACATGGGACCACGACAAAGGCAAGCACGGGTGTTTAGAACGTGTGATAATTTCTCGCCGGAGGCGAAAGACAATCGCATAAAAATTGAAGGTTAAGAATATTTGTTTAATTTCTGAGCGTTAGCTTTTTCGAGTATTTGGAGAGCATAGTTTTTTCTTGCCCGAAGTCCTAATGTGGCACCATACTTCCGCTTAGCCGCACTCAAGACGGCGTTTACTCAGGGATGGTACGAAAATGACTGATTCAACAGGGTCCTACTCAGACCCAAATCAAACACCACCTTTGGCACAAGCCGTGCCACTAGGTCTGCAGCACGTATTGGCAATGTTCGCGAGTAACGTGACGCCTTCTATTATCGTTGCTGGTGCAGCGGGTCTTGCATTCGGCAGCGCCGAACAAATTTATCTAATTCAAATGGCAATGTTGTTCGCTGGTATCGCGACATTGTTCCAAACTGTTGGCTTTGGCCCAGTTGGTGCCCGTCTTCCAATCATGCAGGGCACCAGCTTTGCGTTCGTTGGTGTTTTGGCTGGCATTGCCGCAACACAAGGTTTGAGCGTGGCGCTGACTGCCTGCCTAATTGGTGGCCTCATCCACTTCGCTCTTGGTTCAGTAATCAAGAACTTGCGCTGGATGTTCCCGCCGTTGATCACTGGTTTGGTGATCTTGGCAATCGGCCTTTATCTGATCCCAGTTGCGATTAAATATGCAGCCGGTGGCGCCGCAGATTTCCAAATGGCAGCTGATAGCTTTGGTTCTTTGAAGCACTGGTCAGTTGCGCTTAGCGTTGTTGTTGTTGCTTTGGGTCTGAAATTCTTCACCAAAGGTGCATTGAGCAATTCAGCAATCTTGATCGGCCTTTTGGTTGGTTATGCAATCGCATTCGCAATGGGCATGGTGAACTTTGGTGCCGTTGCAAAAGCAAGCTGGATAACATCAATCAAACCACTTCCATACGGTTTTGAATTCAGCCTTGGTGCTGTTTTCGCAGTAACATTGGTTTCTATCGTTTCAGCAATTGAAACTGTAGGCGATGTTTCAGCAACAACTAAAGCTGGCGCAAATCGTGAAGCAACTGACGAAGAAATCTCTGGCGCTACATACGCTGATGGTTTGGGTACAGCCGCTGCAGCGGTATTTGGCGGTTTGCCAAATACGTCTTTCAGCCAAAACGTAGGTATCGTTGGTATGACTGGCGTTATGAGCCGTCATGTTGTGACAATTGGTGGTATCGTTTTGATCGTCTGTGGTCTTTTGCCTAAAGTTGGCGCAGTCATCGCATCTATGCCTCTTCCAGTTTTAGGTGGTGGTGTGATCGTAATGTTCGGCATGGTTGCTGCAGCGGGTTTGAACGTGCTTAGCGAAATCGAGATGAACCGTCGCAACATGGTTATTATTGCTGTTTCACTAGCTGTGGGTCTTGGTCTAAACCTTGTTCCATCCGCAGTGCAGTACGTACCAGGCGTTTGGGGCACGCTGCTAACGAGCGCAGTGGCACCGACAGCGATCTTGGCAATTGCCATGAACCTGATCTTGCCAGACGACGTTTGATACGAACAAAGACTAAATTGATGGGGGCAGACGTGTTGAAACGCTTGCCCCTTTTTCTATTTTCGTGTCCATCTTGTTGGGAAAACCAACAGAGGGTTCATTATGAAAGACGACAACTTCCTTCGCGCGAATAATGCAAAGCACATGTGGCACCCGATGGGTCACCCCGGCGAAGCGATTGAGCATGCTCCGACAATCATTGAGACTGCTGTAGGTTCAATCATCAAAGACATCGATGGGCACGAAGCTATCGACGCCGTCGGTGGTTTATGGTGCGTTAACCTTGGCTATTCCAACGACGTTGTTAAAGACGCAATCGCCAAACAGCTTTATGATTTGCCGTACTATTCAGCGTTTGCTGGTACGTCTAATCCTTCTGCTATTGAGGCGTCATATGCGGTACGTGAGTTTTTTGCCGAAGATGGCATGGCACGCGTGTTCTTTACGTCTGGTGGATCAGACTCGGTTGAGACGTGCTTGCGCCTTGCGCGCCAGTATCACCGTATCAAAGGAGAGCCGAACCGCACAAAATTTCTCAGCCTGAAAAAGGGCTATCACGGGACCCACTTTGGTGGTGCTTCAGTCAACGGCAACAACCGATTCCGCATCAATTACGAGCCCTTAATGCCGGGCTGTTTCCACATGCCTAGCCCATACACTTATCGCAATCCTTTCAATGAAACGGATCCCGCAGTTTTGGCGCAGAACATTGCCGCTGCGATGGAAGACGAGATCATGTTCCAAGGTGCGGGCAGCATTGCAGCGTTCATCATGGAACCGATTCAAGGGGCCGGTGGTGTCATCGTGCCAAATGAGACCTTCATGCCGCTGATGCGCGAAATTTGCGACCGTCACGGCATCCTGATGATTGCGGATGAGGTGATCACAGGGTTTGGCCGGACAGGTGCGTGGTCAGGCAGCCGTCATTGGGGCGTGAAACCAGACATGATGTGTTGCGCAAAAGGGATCACATCTGGGTATTTCCCGGTGGGTGCCGCATTGATGAGCGATGCTGTGGCTGAAGTCTTTGAAAATGGTGGCGAAGAGGCTGCGATATTCCATGGTTACACTTATTCAGCACACCCTGTTGGTGCAGCTGCGGTTACGGCGTGTCTCAGTGAAACCATACGTCTGGATACAAAGACAAACGCGGGAGCTCGTGGTGCCCAATTGTTTGATGGATGCGTTGCTTTGATGGAGAAATATGACATCGTTGGTGATGTGCGTGGTGGACACGGATTGATGACTGGAGTTGAGATCGTGTCTGATGCGACGGCCAAGACACCGATGGATATGCCAACGATGAAGAAGATTCATCAAGCTACTTATGACGCAGGTGTCATGGTGCGGTTGGGTGGGAATAACATTTTGATGTCTCCGCCTTTGGTGATCACGAAAGATGAAGTTGACCGCGTGCTTGTTGCGTTAAATGCAGGCCTGAGCGCGATTTAATCGGCATATTGGCCCATTAACTATTCTTAAAGTCGATGGGTCAGATCCGCTTATGCTGTGACTTGGCTGCTGGCAGAATCGGCATGTTTGGTGCTAGGTATTGGGGTATGGAAACAAGCAGACCCAATATCCACGAAAACCTACCGGTTATTCGCCAACTTGATGACGCAGCAATCAATCGCATTGCTGCGGGTGAAGTTGTTGAACGACCAGCGTCAGCCGTCAAAGAACTGGTTGAGAACGCGATCGATGCGGGCGCACGGCGTATTTCCATTGATATTGCAGATGGTGGCAAAACGTTGATCCGCGTGACGGACGACGGCTGCGGTATTGCAGGTCATGATTTGCCGTTGGCCTTATCACGCCATGCTACGTCAAAGATCGATGGCTCTGACCTGCTGAACATTCACACCTTTGGTTTTCGTGGAGAGGCATTGCCGTCACTGGGCGCCGTTGGCCGTCTTAACATTACCTCACGCGTTCAGGGGTCTGAAGCGTTTGAGATCAATGTTGAAGGTGGTGACTTAGGGCCAGTGCGCCCAGCTGCTTTGAACGGCGGCACAGTCATAACTTTGCGTGACTTGTTTTATGCAACGCCAGCACGACTGAAGTTTTTGCGCACCGACCGCGCAGAAACTACGGCCATTAATGATATAGTCAAACGCCTTGCGATGGCGGAACCTTTTGTCCGGTTTGAGTTACGAGATGTCAGTGGCGATAGCCCACGCACAACCTTCAGGGCAGAAGCCGAAAATGGCGATATGTTCGATGCGTTACGTGGACGGTTGTCGACTGTTTTGGGCCGCGAGTTTGCAGATAACTCTCTGAAAATTGACGCACTGCGCGAAGGATTGCATCTGACTGGGTATGCGGCGCTGCCAACCTATTCGCGTGGTTCTGCTGTCCAGCAGTATCTGTTCGTGAACGGTCGTCCTGTACGGGATAAACTATTGGTCGGTGCATTGCGCGGAGCCTACTTTGATTTTCTAAGTCGTGACCGTCATCCAGCGGCTGCCCTGTTCCTTGACTGCGACCCGACGCTTGTGGACGTCAATGTTCACCCTGCAAAATCAGAAGTACGTTTTCGCGACCCCGGTTTGGCGCGAGGGTTAATTGTATCTGCATTGCGTCAAGCGTTGGCAGAGGCAGGGCATCGTGCGTCGACAACAGTTGCGGGTGCGACTTTGGGGGCGATGACAGCTGAACCTATTGGTGGACCACGCGTCTATCAGATGGACCGTCCCTCAATGGGGTCACGTTCAGCGTCCTACCAATCCCGAGCGCCGGGTTTCGCGGAAATGATCCACGCCTATAGCGGGCAAGTTGTTGAGCAAGAGCAGGCGAATGAAACACCACCGGAAGATCTACCACTGGGGACAGCCCGGGGCCAGGTTCATGAGAATTACATTATCGCGCAGACGGCAACCGGCATGGTTATCGTTGATCAGCATGCAGCGCATGAGCGATTGGTGTACGAGAAATTAAAAAACCAAATGGCAGCGAATGGGGTCGCGGCTCAAGCCTTGTTGATCCCTGAGATTGTTGAACTATCGGATGAAGATTGCGCTCGTTTGCTTGAAGTGGCGGATGAATTGGCACGCTTTGGTTTGGGTATTGAGCCCTTTGGCGGTGGTGCAATTGCTATTCGCGAAACGCCTGCGATTTTGGGTGAGGTGAATGCGCGTGCTATGATCCTTGATATTCTGGACGAGCTTGCGGATCAGGGCAGCTCAAATATGGTTCAAGCTAAGGTCGAAGCGATCCTTAGTCGCGTGGCCTGCCACGGGTCTATTCGCTCGGGTCGTTGGATGCGGGCTGAGGAAATGAACGCGCTGTTGCGCGAAATGGAAGCAACCCCGCATTCGGGGCAATGCAACCACGGACGCCCTACCTATGTAGAGCTGAAACTGGCAGATATTGAACGGTTGTTTGGACGCACATGATTAAGATTTCAGGACAAGAGTATGCCTTTAGCGATCCATTGATCATTGTGGGATTGGTGGCTGTCGCTGTGGTCATTTTGATCGTGGTGATGTTGATGGTTGTGGTGCGGTCGGCAGGGCGTTCCGCGGCTGCTGCGGCACCGTTGGCACATCAATTGGGCATCCTTGGCCAACATGTTCAGCAGCTGAATATGGGGCAGGCCGCGTTACAAGGTGGTTTGCAAACTGTGTCTGATACGCAGGTAAATGCGCAGACCCAGATTACCAACACGATGGAAGTGCGATTGGCGGCTGTTCAACAGCAAATGCAGGACCGTTTGGCAGAGAATGCTATGCGTGCCCAACATTCGATGGCAGAGATGCAGGAGCGGATGAAAGAGACGTTGAACGGCTCATCTAAGCAAACCACGGTTAGTTTAACGCAGCTGCAAGAACGTCTCGCTTCTATTGACAAAGCGCAGGACAATATAGCGAAGCTGTCTGGGGATGTTTTGTCGTTACAGGACATCCTAAGCAACAAACAAACGCGCGGTGCTTTTGGCGAAATTCAACTGAACGACATTGTCGGTAAAGCATTGCCAAAGGACAGTTTCCAGCTGCAAGCGACCCTTAGCAACGGTAAGCGTGCTGACTGTTTGATTGCGTTGCCGAACCCGCCTGGCCCGATTGTGATCGACAGTAAATTCCCCCTTGAAGCCTATGAGGCCTTGCGTCGGGCCAAGACTGATTGGGAGGTCAACGAGGCTGGCAAAGCGATGCGTGTTTCCGTGAAAAAGCACATCCGTGATATCAGTGAGAAATATATCATCGAAGGCGAAACTGCAGATGGCGCGTTGATGTTCCTACCATCCGAAGCGGTATATGCAGAGCTCCACGCGAATTTTCCTGAACTTGTACGTGATGGTTTTGATCATCGCGTTTGGATCGTTTCACCAACGACCTGTATGGCCACGTTGAATACCATGCGTGCAATTCTTAAGGATGCTCGCATGCGTGAACAGGCGGGTGCTATTCGCACAACGCTCAAAAGCTTGCACCGCGATGTTGAGTTGGTTGTTGAACGTGTCGACAAACTGAATACCCACTTTAGTCAAGCACGCAAAGATTTGGACGGAATTAGCACAGCTGCCGAACGTGCAGGAAAACGTGCGGCGCGTTTGGATAATTTTGACTTTGAAGAATTGACGCCAGAGGAACAAAACAACGTGGTGCCTTTGGCCAAGCCTGAGCCTCAATAGGCAAATGAATAGAGTCTCATTTGTACTGCAGTTCAAGATCAATCAATTTACGTTTACGCCAAAGCCCACCACCGTATCCGGTTAAGTTGCCATCGGCACCAATTACCCTGTGACAGGGAATGAGTATCGAAATTTGGTTTGCGCCATTGGCGCGCGCAACTGCACGAGTAGCTGTAGGGCGTCCGATTTTTTGTGCCAGTCCAGCGTAGGTTTGAATTTGCCCCGCTCGAACTGCCATCAGCGCCTGCCAAACTGATTTAGTGAAGGTAGTTCCATGGAGTGCAAGAGGGACGGTGAAAGTCGCCCTTTGACCGTCAAAGTAATCAGTTAGTTCAGCTTTGGTTCGGTCGAGTGGTTCGGTTGTTCCAAACCCAATCCCACCGGCTGCTTTCTGCAAGCGACTAAGCTCGGCTGGTAGAGCTTTTCGATCTGCGAATTCTAACAAGTGTAAATGGGTATTATCTGCCACCGCTACCATTGGGCCAAGTTCCGTTTGAAACCAATCGGCACGCAACAACGCGGTGTCTGAGAACGCACTGGGTTTGACCCCAACCATCTTTGCAAACGCTGTGCGAAAGGCTGCACCACTTTCAAATCCTGCTTCAAGCTGGGCGTCGATCACACGGTCTCCGTTTGAAAGAACGGTGAAGCCCGCTTGCAATCGTCGTGCCCGAGCGAGATCTAGAAAGGTGATGCCAAACGTACGTTTAAAGGTACGCCTTATTGTCGACAGATCATAACCCAACGCACTGACCTTGTCCTCGGACCATCGATACGTTGGGTCGTTGTCCAGTCGGGTGAGGAGGTCACGAACAGCAGGATCGTCAAGTACCATCGCGTGCATTGGATGGCACCGTTTGCAGGGACGAAAACCAGCGTCGATGCACTCGGATGGACTTTCGTAAAAGGTACAATTCTCTCGCTTTGGTTTGCGAGCAGGGCAGGTCAAGCGACAAAAGACACCCGTTGAACGCACACCTACAAATACGCGACCATCATAGTTGGGGTCGCGGCCTAAAAGGGCGATATATAGGCTGTCATTGTCTGGAAGGGTAAAAAACATGATGACAACTTAACCCTGAAATAAGATACGTACCGACTGAAATCGGGCATTTATTCAAAATAAAGTCGAGTGCGTCGTTTAGATGCGAATAAAGCTCTGCATGATGCGGGGGAGGATACCCTTAAAGCGCAGTGGCGCGTCGCTTACCGCAAGACAAATACAATCTTCATGGATGTCCGCCATCGGCGTGTGCTCAAGATCGCTGTCAGCGATGTCGACATCACCACGAGCAAAATACCCATCGTCATCTTGGAAGGCACCCTGCAACACCATCGTCATTTCAAGACCGTGGTGGCCGTGATCAGGCATGGCTGCGCCGGCAGGGATCATCAAAAGGCGTGCGCTGGCTTGTTTGGATGTTGGCAGAATAGCTTGCTTTACACCCATGCCGATAGGACGCCACTTAACCTCACTTAGGTCACCACCAATGTAGTCCTGTAGTGGTGTTGGCAGAACGCATGGTTTTTTGGCAGCCGGTGTCTTGGTGATCGGTGCGCTTTGCTCAATCATCGCCATTGTCGCAGCAAAGCTGTCAGGCTGCATCTGGGTGTTGGGAATATCATGCTCGTCCAACAAAACACCGCCAACGGCATCGCATGCCGCCAATTGAGCCCGGCAGGCATCGCACAACGAGACGTGCGTTGCGACCATAAGATTAAAAGCCTCAGGCAAAGTGCCGGCTGAGTAGCCCATCAGGATTTCATCCGTCAGGTGATGATTAATATCTGTGCTCATTATTTCGTTCATCTCATCGTTTTGCGTAACCGCTCGAGGGCTAATCTAATTCGCGATTTGATCGTGCCAAGGGGCAGACCTGTTTTTTTGGCAATCTCGCTGTGGGACAAATCCCCGAAGTACGCCTGTTCTATAAGTTCTCGTTGTGCTGCAGGGAGTGTCGTTAACGCCTTGCTAAGGATCTCAGTTTCTTGCTGCAGCGCTAGTACGTCAGTCTGATCGGGTTCTTCTTCTGGGCCCCATGTGAGGTCCTCAGGTTCTGGACGGCGTTGTTTGCGCAGTATATCAATTTTGCGGTTTCGTGCGATTGTGAAAATCCAAGTCGTTACTGATGCGCGGGAAGGGTCGAACAAATGGGCTTTGTGCCAAAGGGTCGCCATCACCTCTTGTGCGCATTCCTCGGCCATGGAACCATCGGCACCAGAATTGATTAGAAATCCCTTCACCCGCGGGGCAAAGTGAGCGTAAAGGTCTGCAAAAGCTGCCTTGTCCGCGTCATCACGGATACGGCGGACATGAGAAATCCATAAATTACGTTTGTTTTCGTCTGCCACGCGTTTCGAACCCACTGCAACCAAACGGGTTGCAGCCGTCTGAAAGTTAACCGATCTTTCTCTCGGTAACACATTATGTGAACGGGCGGACATACCTAATATACGGTTGTAGCGCTGAATTGGATCAAATTTCTTTTTTTGCGTTTTGACATCCGATTTCGAACATGGCGCGTATACCTATCAAACACATTCATCAGGACTATTTTTTATGCCATTCGACCGACCAAACCCGACGCCGCAAAAAATCGCCATCATTGGTGGGGGAATTTCAGGCATGGGTTCTGCCTACAAACTGATGGAACGCAATCGGGTCACATTATTCGAAGCCGAACCGCAGCTTGGCGGGCACGCACGCACCAGAATGGCGGGCAAACGTGGAGATCAGCCTGTCGATACAGGTTTCATTGTATTTAACTACGCAAATTATCCACACATGGCGGGGCTGTTCGCTGACTTGAACGTACCAGTAGTGAAGTCAAACATGAGTTTTGGTGCCTCAATCGGAGGAGGTCGCCTCGAATATGGATTGGCCAGCCTAGATGCACTGTTTGCGCAACGTATGAATGCTGTGAATCCAAAATTTTTGGGCATGGTGCGCGATATTTTACGATTTAATAAAAACGCGCTTGAGGTGGCCAAAGACCGCACAATCACGGTCTCGCAGTTTTTGGACAAATTGGGCACTGGTGCTTGGTTTCGTGATTATTATCTGTTGCCACTATCGGGCGCGATTTGGTCGACGCCAACGCAAAAAATTATGGATTTCCCAGCGCACGCGATGATCCAGTTTTTCGAGAACCATGCTCTTTTGAACACAACTGGACAGCACCAATGGTACACTGTTGATGGTGGTTCAATTGAATATGTCCGCCGTCTTGAAGCAGCACTTTTAAGTCGCGGAGTGGATATTAGAGTGAATTCACCGGTCCAATCGGTACGCCGTGATGGAGGCGGTGTTCAGGTTAAAGCTGTGGGCGGTGAATGGGAGGCCTTTGATCAAGTGATCTTTGGGACGCACTCGGATGATACACTGGCCTTGTTGGCTGACCCAACGGATGAAGAACAGGCGGCATTGGGTGCGATCAAATATCAACCAAATGAGGTTACGCTGCACGCTGACGAAAGCATCATGCCAAAGCGGCGCCAAACATGGTCGTCTTGGGTTTATACTGAAGATGAAAAAGGGACTGGTGATCAAATTGATCTGACCTATTGGATGAATTCACTTCAGCCGATCCCAATGGACGATCCACACTTCGTGACGTTGAATACAAAGCGCACTATCCGCGAAGAGCTGATCTATGATCAGGTGACGCTTCGCCATCCAGTTTATGATCTCGCGGCCCTTGCGGCGCAAGAAAAAGTGCGCGCGATGAATGGTGCAAACAGCACATGGTTTACGGGAGCTTGGTTGCGTCACGGGTTCCATGAGGACGGTCTTGAAAGTGCCGTCACTGTTGCGGATGCGATCATGAAGAAATGTACGGAATGTGAACTAATCTCGTGAGAAATGGTGTTGATCATATCAACGGTGTGACGTTCCACAGTCGTAAAGGCGAGCTCAAAAACGCCTTTCGATATTCCATTGACTACGTTCTTCTTGATGCTGATGCGCCAACTCGTACCCCTGGATTGTTCGCGCGCAATGGTCGTGGGGTCGTAGCGTTAAACGATTTGGATCATGGCGGTGTTCCAACGGACGGCCGCGGCAGCACATGGGTTCGCGAAGTGCTTGAAGCGCACAAAGTGACTGGCGTCGCAAGAATTGAAATTCTAGCGCAACCCAAAGTTTTAGGTCACGTATTTAACCCGGTTAGTTTTTGGCTTTGTCGCAATGCCACCGATGACATGATTGCTGTCATTGCGGAGGTGTCTAACACCTTTGGGGATCGCCACTCATACTTGTTACACCATCCAGATCTACGCCCAATTCTTGCGACAGATCGGTTAAAATCCACCAAACTAATGCATGTATCACCTTTCCAACCGGTGGAGGGTGGATACGAATTTCGCTTTGATATCCGCGATGACAGAATTGGTGTCTGGATTGACTACACCCAAGGCGATGGTGGGGTGATTGCAACGCTGACTGGAACCCGCGCACCGCTTACCAATGGCGCGATCCTTTACATGTTATTGCGCCGTCCTTTTGGGTCTCGTCGCGTTCTAAGTTTGATCCACTGGCAGGCGTTGAAGTTGTGGTTGAAAAAGGCGCGTTTTCGCTCCTGTCCAGAAGCGCCATCCAAAGAGATTTCGCGCGGATGAGTATGTCATCATCACTTATTGAGGTGCGCAACAATAACCTCCCAGCATATGCTGTTTTTGCCGCGATGTTATCGGCAGCTGGCCTGCCAATTTACATCCATGCGCCTAAGTATTTTGTTGATGAACACGGGGTGTCTTTGGTCGCACTTGGTTCAGTATTGTTTGTTTTGCGATTGCTGGACGTTGTTCAAGACCCGTTGTTTGGGCGTCTATCCGCGCGCTTGGGTCGTCGCAGGGGACTTGCGATTTCAATCGCCTGCGTTGTTATGGCACTGGGAATGCTAGGACTTTTTGCTGTCGAGCCGTTGGTGTCCCCGTTGGTTTGGTTTGGCTTGATGCTGACGTTGGTTTTCTCGGCGTTTTCATTCTTGACCATAAACTTTTACGCACAAGGTGTCGTCACCGCATCATCATTTGGGCAATTCGGCCACTTACGCTTGGCGCGCTGGCGGGAAAGTGGGGCGCTGTTTGGCGTCTGCATTGCTGCGATCGCGCCATTGGTGTTTTCGTATTTCATGAATGCACCTTTCGTTGGATTTGCGATTGGGTTTGCTGTTTTGGCTTTGGTTGCTGGCACAATGATGCGGGCTGAATGGGCGGAAGGCAGGGATTTGAAATCGGCCAGTTTTCAGACCGTGCTTCAAGACCCGATTGCACGACGTCTGTTGATTATCGCTTTTGTGAATGCGGCGCCTGTTGCGGTAAGTTCCACGCTTTTTCTGTTTTATGTCGAAGCACGTTTGATGTCTCCCGGAATGGAGGGGCCACTGCTGCTATTGTTTTTCCTTTCTGCAGCATTTTCGGTTCCTTTATGGGGGGGCATAGCGGAAAAACTGGGTACCAAGAGCACTTTGATGATTTCGATGACACTTGCGATTGTCGCCTTTGGTTTTTCGATATTTTTTGGCGCGGGCGATTGGCTTGCTTTTGCGGTTGTATGCGTCGCTTCTGGCGCTGCTTTAGGTGCGGACCTGACGCTGTTGCCTGCAATGTTCGCCAAGCGGATGGGAGAGATTTCACCTGCAGCAACTGAGGGCTTTGGCCTTTGGTCATTTGTCTCGAAATTTACGCTCGCATTCGCTGCCGTCCTGCTGCTTCCAGCATTGCAGTTGGCTGGCTTTGAAAGCGGTTCAGACAGTAACTCAAGCCACTCTTTGTTTGTTTTAACTTTGTTGTACGCGGCTGTGCCGTGTGTGTTGAAGATTTTTGCTTTGATCCTGTTGGCATTTACTGCCGTTAGTGAGGAGTGATTTATGAATAGTTTACTCTATGTCCTTCTTGGTGCGGCCCTTGTGCTTGCCTTGAATGTACTGCGCGGACGATACGCTAGCTTCGTTGCGCAGAGGCCAAGCGACTATGTGAATGGGACAGAGATGTTTGATTTGCGTCAACACATGAACGGGCCAATTGCCTGCGAGGGTGTGATCTACGGCCCATTCGGGCGCGTAAGTAGCCGTTTTGTAGGAGCCTTCGAATGTTCTTGGGTGGGTAATCAAGGCGTCATGAGTGAAGAGTTTCGCTATGATGATGGATCGGTTCAGAATAGGCGCTGGACTTTAAAAATTGATGAGCACGGCGCGATAAAGGCAACGGCACCAGACGTTGTTGGCGAAGGCGAAGGCCATCAGGTCGGTTCATCGGTTCAATTGAAATACCGCCTTAGACTGCCTGAAAGTGCTGGTGGTCACGTCTTGAACACTGTTGATTGGATGTATCTTGCACCCAACGGTTCAATCGTAAATCGGTCCCAATTCCGCAAATTTGGTATTCAAGTTGCTGAGCTTGTTGCAACTATGCGACCAGCCCATGTTGAATTGAAGGATGCGGCATAATGCGCGAATGGCAGGGAAAGCGGTATTGGTTGGTTGGTGCAAGTGATGGGTTAGGTGCGGCACTGGCACAAATCATGAGCCGCTCCGGTGCAGAGGTGATTTTGTCCGCGCGTTCCGAAGATAAGTTGGCCGAAGTCGTCGCGGCTCTGCCCAGTAAAGCTAGCTATCAGGTGATGGACATCGCCGACGACGTAAGCGTGAAGGCGGCTGCAGCTGCGGTCGGTGATATTGATGGGCTTGTTCTTTTGGCTGGTGTCTATTGGCCTTTCGGTGCTCAAGCATGGAATGCGGATCAGGCAACTGCGATGGTGGACATCAACTTCACCGGCTACGTGCGTGTTCTGGGTCAAGTCGTGCCAAAGTTAGTTGCAAAGGACGATGGGCACGTGGTTATCACATCTAGCCTAACAGGCTTTCGCGGATTACCGCGATCAATTGGTTACACAGCATCTAAGGCGGCAACGATGTCGCTGGCCGAATGCATGTATGCAGATCTACGCAAGACAGGCGTAAAAGTTCAGATCGCGAACCCGGGCTTTATCAAAACGCAATTGACGGCCAAGAACGATTTCAAGATGCCGTTCATCATGGAACCTGAGACTGCAGCACGAGTGATGTTTGAGCATATGAACGACACCGCATTCAAGAAAAGCTTCCCGCATTTCTTCTCGCTGATGTTCAGGGGCAGCCAGTTTTTACCAGACTGGTTATATTACCGAATTTTCAGCTGATTAGATTTCAGGGCACCTTGGCATGTTCCAAATAGATCTTTTTTGCACGACCCCAAACGCCAGTCTCCAAATCAAGTAGCTCCATCAATGAAGGTAGTAATTGCGCGGCATAATCCTGAGAGCTTTCGTTTGGAAGCATGGATGGCAGGTTGTCGATTGCTGTCACATCCAATGGAGGGTTGTCATGGACGCGTAGAGCAGGCTGAGCCCATGTTGTCGTTCGATCATATACCTTTACGGGAGAAAAGGCGCTGTCAGGATCGCAGGCAATATCACCGATGACTGTGAGTTGACGGGGTGTGGTTTTGGCTGTCTTGGGGACGAAGACGGGGGTGCCGGGCGCTGCAAGTATACAGTTAAAGAAGATGTCGTGCTGGAGGACCTCAGGGAATGGCCCGCCGCTTGCGGTTTCTGGCATATCCCATTTTGTTGTGGTCACACCAAGCTGGGCGCATAGGTCGGATGCACCTGTGCCCACACGACCCAATGCGCCGATCACTAAGGCACTTGGCATTGACGTCACATTTACCAGATCGCGTCGTAAGTCGGCAACCAAAGCCGCGGAATTTGAGTAGGTGCCAGCGGCATCTACACGCTTACCAGATTGTTGTGCAGCCCAGCATTTTAGCGCAACAGCCGCGCCAGCGTAGCCGGCCCAATAACCGAACGCCGCGACACGACGTCCTGTTCCATCGACAAGATATTCAAGATCATAAAGTGTACCGCCACCCGCCGAAAATCTGCGTAGCAACCGTTGACCAGAGGGTTGCCTTTTGTAGGCGTGACCAAACATAATATGTTTGTGCCTTAACGGCGTCCCGTCTTCGGGCAGTTCTTTCAGACCAAAGATAATCGCATCAAGTGGGGCAGTCGGCCACGTGTTGGAGGGCGCAATGTGGCATCCGGCCTCTTTATAACCTTGGATTGGTGTGCACCGGGTTGGGCATTCCTCAATGGTCACCACAATTCCTGCTGCGATCAAAGCTGCAGCGCCTTCTGGGCTCAGCCCAACGCGTTCTTCGTTATCGCGTTGTTCAGCGCGGACCCAAAGATGTGTCATGTCAGGATGCCGAGTTTACGGATTTTCTGGACAGACGCACGGGTTTCCATGGCTGCCATATGCGCGGCGAGTTTCGGGTAATTTTTGACCTCAACGCCATCGCCTGGAAGCCAAGTGCACACATTAAATAAATAGATGTCGGCGACACAGAACGTATCGCCCAGAATGAAAGGACCCTGCAAACATTCGTCTTCAATGTAGCTGGCTGATGTGCCCATCGTCTGGGGCACTTTTGATGTCATGTCGTCACAACTTGTCTGTTGATCTGCCCAGCGTGAGCCGCGCATTTTATGCGCGTGGTTCACGTGCATTGTGGAGGCAAGGTAGAACATCACGCTGCGCATTTTGAAGGCTTGCAATGGATCAGTTGGCACAAGCTTTTTTTCGGGAACCAATGCTGCGATATATTCAAGCAAGGCACCTGTTTCGGTGAGTGCCTTGTCCCCAACGATCAAAGTTGGCACGCGACCTTTTGGGTTTTTTGCGAGATAAGCATTGCTGGTTTGCTCAGCTTTGGTAAAGTCCACGCGGGTCAACTCATGCTCAAGGCCTGCCTCTCGCAACGCGATGGCAACTGACATCGAGATGGTGTTTGGAGCATAAAACAATTGCATGATTTGATCCTTTAAACGTGTGTTTGTGCGAGGTGACGTTCGGGTGCTTCGAGGTGCGGAACTGCATTGAATACCACAGGTGACATTGTGCCACCGATTGGGTGCAAACGATGGATCGAGCTGTTCATTATGGCAAGAGCTAGATTGGCCATTTTGATGATATCCAAATCAAGGTGCTGTCGCATGACCATAGAAATGAGGCCGCCTGATGTGACAACCAATGAGGGGCCAGGGCGTGCAGCAATGTCTTTGATCACATCGTTTACACGTGTCTCAAATTCACTAAAGCGTTCTGGCGCCCCTTCGATTTTGTTCGCTTGCCACGCCTCAAAAACGCGAGGTAAGTGATGAACAAATTCTGATTGTTGAGTTGGCATCGCGAGCCCGTGTTCCGCCTCAAGTGCGGTGGCGAGTGTGAAGTATTCAAGCTCATTTAGACGTTCATCACGGATCGGTTCGAGGCCTGTGGCCATACCATCAGCGGTTTCTGCGTGACGGCGCAAAGTGCCTGTATAAAGGTTTTGGTGCACTTGGTTTGTGTCGATGAGGTGTTCACCCAACCACTTTGCCTGTTGGTGCCCAAGGGCGCTGAGGCGGTCATAACTGGCTTCGTCTGTCGCGGTGGAGTTTGCTTGTCCGTGACGAATGAGGGTGATGTGGGACATGTAGGTTCCTTGTACTGTTTCCAAATGGATAAGTGAGGTCTGCGCGGGTTGGAAGGGGTGGGACGCTCCGCGGGGAGTTTATTTGGTAAGATGAAGTTGGAGTTGTCGCATGTCTTGGCGTAAATTCGAGTATGAATGTCGCGATTGGATGCCCGAATTTACCCCATAGTTTGTTAGAGAGGTCTACAATAGAGGGAGGCATCACATGTCTGATACAGTGAAATTCACGCTAGATGGCACAGAAGTCGAGGCCGAAGCTGGCCTGACAATCTGGGAAGTGGCCAATGGTCGTGGACTTGTTATCCCTCACCTGTGCCACAAGCCAGCACCCGGCTATCGCCCTGATGGCAATTGCCGCGCCTGTATGGTTGAGATCGACGGTGAGCGTACGTTGGCCGCTTCGTGTATTCGGGAGCCGTTGGATGGCATGGTGGTAACCACCAATTCTGCCCGCGCTGAGAATGCGCGCAAGATGGTGGTTGAGATGTTGGTTGCAGACCAGCCTGCCCGTGAAGATGCACATGATAAGTCAGCGCACCTGTGGGATATGGCCGAGTTGAATGGTGTGTCAGAGAGCCGTTTTCCAAAATTGGAAGAGGGTCGCATTCCGTTGTTGGATGACAGTCACGTTGCGATGTCTGTTAACTTGGATGCTTGTATTTCTTGCGGTTTGTGCGTGCGCGCATGTCGTGAGGTTCAGGTCAACGATGTGATTGGTATGTCGGGCCGTGGCCATGACAGCTATCCTACTTTTGATATGGCTGACCCAATGGGTGATTCATCTTGTGTGGCGTGTGGCGAATGCGTTCAAGCCTGCCCAACAGGTGCTTTGATGCCTGCCGCTGTGACTGAGGGTGACTCCGTTGGGGACAGCAAAGATTTTGATAGCGAAACAGAAAGCGTTTGTGCGTTTTGTGGTGTGGGTTGCCAGATTTCGATTAAGGTCAAAGATGGCAAGGTGAAGTATGTTGAGGGCATCAATGGTCCTGCAAACGAGGGCCGTTTGTGCGTCAAAGGCCGCTTTGGCTACGACTATATCCACCACAATCACCGCCTGACCAAACCGTTGATCCGTCGCGAGGATGCACCTGCCAAGGGTTTGAATGTTGATCCCGGAAATTGGGGCAGTGTTTTCCGCGAGGCAACTTGGGATGAGGCGCTGGATTTTGCTGCCAATGGTCTGAAGGGGCGCGGGCGCGAAGTGGCAGGTTTTGGGTCTGCCAAGTGCACCAATGAAGAAGCCTATCTGTTCCAAAAATTCATTCGTGAAGGGTTCAAGCACAATAACGTCGACCACTGTACGCGTTTGTGCCACGCCTCATCCGTTTCTGCGTTGATTGAAAACGTTGGCTCGGGTGCAGTAACTGCGACATTCAACGAGATTGAAAATGCGGATGTGGCCATCGTAATTGGTGCCAATCCGATCGAAAACCACCCAGTGGCGGCGACCTATTTCAAACAGTTCACCAAACGCGGCGGCAAGTTGATTGTGATGGATCCGCGCGGTCAGGCGCTTAAGCGCTTTGCCACTCACATGCTTCAGTTTCGCCCGGGTGCGGACGTCTCAATGTTGAACGCGATCATGCATGTGATCGTTGAAGAGGGGTTATACGACCAACAATACATAGAGGCGTACACTGAAAACTGGGAAGCTGAAAAAGCCCACCTTAAGGATTTCACTCCAGAGAAGATGTCTGAAATTTGTGGTATCGACGCTGAAACTTTACGCGCAGTGGCCCGCACATTTGCAGGTGCTAAAGCAGGGATGATTTTCTGGGGCATGGGCGTCAGTCAACACATCCATGGTACAGACAATGCGCGTTGCTTGATTTCTTTGGCGTTAATGACGGGCCAAGTTGGTCGGCCAGGCTCTGGTCTTCACCCACTGCGTGGTCAGAACAACGTACAAGGTGCGTCTGACGCCGGCTTGGTTCCGATGTTCTTACCTGACTACCAGTCGGTGACGGACGATGGTGTGCGCTCTGCATTTACCGAAGTTTGGGGGTCAGGTGATTTCTCGAATGAGAAGGGCCTAACCGTGACCGAAATCATGGACGCGGTCCATGAGGACAAGATCAAGGCGATGTACATTTTGGGTGAGAACCCAGCGATGTCTGATCCAGATGTTGAACATGCGCGTGATGCTTTGGCCAAACTTGACCACTTGGTTGTTCAAGACATCTTTATCACTGAAACTGCGAACTATGCCGACGTAATTTTGCCAGCCTCTGCGCTGTATGAAAAATCGGGCACCGTTTCCAACACGAACCGTCAGGTGCAAATGGTGCGCCAAGCGGTTGTACCTCCGGGTGAGGCGAAAGAAGATTGGTGGATCGAAGTTGAGTTGGCCAAACGCTGTGGCTTGGATTGGACTTATACGCATCCAAGCGAAGTGTTTGCTGAGATGACAGTGAATATGCGCAGTCTCGACAATATCACGTGGGATCGCCTGACAACTGAAGCGGTGACCTATCCGTCACTTAGCCCGACTGATCCTGGTCAGGCGGTCGTGTTTGGCGATGGTTTCCCGCGTACCGATGGGCGCGCTAAATTTACGCCCGCTAGTGTGATTGCACCAGATGATGTGCCTGATGCGGAATACCCAATGATCCTGACAACGGGCCGTCAGCTAGAACACTGGCACACAGGTTCTATGACCCGTCGTGCGACTGTGTTGGATGGGTTAGAGCCTGAGGCGAACTGTTCGCTGCACCCATCCACTTTGCGCAAGCTAGGCGTTGAGCCGGGTGGGCATGTACGTCTGACCACGAAGCGTGGTTCGATTGTGATCATGGCACGTATGGATCGTGCTGTGGCACCTGACATGGTGTTCTTACCATTTGCTTTTGTCGAAGCGGCGGCAAACATTCTGACGAATCCAGCGGTTGATCCGTTTGGAAAAATTCCAGAATTTAAGTTTTCTGCGGTGAAAGTTGAAGCTGCTGCTGATGTTATGGCGGCTGAATAAGAAATCAAAAGGTGGGCTGCGGCCCGCCTTTTACCCAAAGTTTAAGCGCGTTTATAACCGCGTTTTTGAGCACGGATGCGGTAAGCATCGGCGGCATGGGATGCGTCACGTAAATTGCCAAAGCTGGTGATCGTTTCACAGGGTGCGCCACCTTTGACACCCCATTCGCGCAACACCGACACTTCGGAAAATAGATCCATAGCGATTTCGACACGGTAAAACCGTGGTCTCGCTTTGTGGCTGGGGCGATATAAAACGACGTCTAGCATTGCGAGTGATTCTATCAGTGTTTTCAGTGAGGTGAAGAGCCAATTGTTGTTTGGGCAGGTTTTTGATGTGTGCCCAATTTCTGGTTAGCTCCAGCTGACATCCCCAAGAAAAATATACCCGGCACCATAGATCGTTTTGATCAGCTGCGGGTTCTTGGGATCTTCACGCAATTTAGTACGCAGGCGTGAAATACGCACATCCATCGCGCGGTCAAAACTTTCGCTTGCGGCCCCGCCCAATGACTCTTGCATCTGAGTGCGGGTGATTAGACGCTTTGGGCTATCAAGGAATAGACGAAGCACTTCGCCTTCAGCATGTGAAAAAGGAGTGGCATCACCTGCATCTTCTATCAAAGTGTAAGCATCAAAATGAGCGGTCCAACCATTGAATTTGGCGGTATTGCTGGTTTGGGTCACAGCCTTACCACCGCGCAATCGGGCACGAACGCGCGCAACTACTTCCAAGGGATCAAACGGTTTGATAATGTAGTCATCGGCACCCAGCTCCAGACCAGTAACCCGATCCTGCACCTGCGCACGGCCAGAAATGATAATGACAGACGCCCCTTGTTCTAATGCAAGACGGTGAACAACCGTTAGCCCATCGGTATCAGGCAAGGACAAGTCGACCAAGCAAACATCAGGCGTGTGCTTTTGCAACGCGGCCTCAAATTCGCGGGCACGTCCAAAACACATTGTCCGGAAACCAGCATCTTCCAGCGCATCAGCCAACATTGTGCGAATGGCTGGCTCGTCATCAAGGATGGTTACTAACGGCGCTGTCATTGTTGCACCTTCGGTTTGAGGACATTGGCCAGATCGTAGGCTGTGAATGGTTTCGCAAGGACAGTTGTCGCGGCTTGGGCCTCATGGTGCAATGGGTCATTTGGGGACAAAGAGGTCATAAGGACGACCGGCGTCTTTCCCTTTTCGATCCGCTTAAGTAAATCCAGCCCCGTACCTTCACCGCTTAGACGGATATCAGATAGGATTAGGGCGATGTCAGGCAGGCTGGCGATGAGTGCGGTGGCCTCATCTGCTGAAGTTGCCTCAATAACGCTGTGCCCCATGTCAGTCAGCATATCGCGATAAAGTGCACGTAGATCATCGTTGTCCTCAACCAGCAAAGCCAAGCCGCCGGTGACCTCAGGGCTAAAGCGCAGCGGCAGGCGCAGACGAATGGATGCGCCGCCCTCTGGCGTATTTTGTAGCCTAAGATCACCGCCAGCGAGTTTGGTAATGTCGTAGACCATGGGCAGACCTAAGCCTGTTCCTTCGCTACCTTTGGTTGTGTAGAATGGGTCGCACGCGTGCTTCAAAGCATCTTCGGAAAACCCCGTGCCTGTGTCCGATACCGTAAATTCAATCCACGTGTTGTGAACCGTTGATGCACTAAGTTTAATAGTTCCGTTCGACCCACAGGCGTCACGGGCGTTTAAGATTAGATTAAGCAACGCGTCTTTAATCGCACCTTGATCCAGCAGAACCGCTTTGTTTGGTAGTTGATCGATCACAGTGAAAACGACGTTCTCTGGTAGAGTTGGGGCCGCGAGTGTTTCCATCTCACGCAGTAAGGCGTGCAAGTTTGTGACACGCGGGCGTTGGACACGTTGACTGGTGATCTCAGCAATGCTGCCCAATAGATCGCCGCCGCGTTTTGCTGCATTCAAGGTCCCGTCGATCAAGGGTTTGGCAGCCGAGGGCAGTTCATCAAGGCGTGCCAACTTGGACTGCATTCCAAGAATGATGGTCAGTAGGTTCGAGAAGTCATGCGCCAGTCCTGATGTCACTTGGGCGGCCAGTTCACGTTTGCTGGTTTGCTGTAGTGCTACGCGTGTTTGAGTTTCCAAAGTTACATCGGTGGACAAAACGTAGGCACCACCACGGGTGTCAGGTGTAAAGGCCGCGCGGATGCGATGGGCGCTGGCGGCATCTGTGAACTCAGTCAGAGTGTTCTCGCCAGCGAATGCGCCGTGAAGCATGGGTTTGATTTTCTCGTATACGCCCAACCCAAGTGCATCCGAAATATGCATGCCGATGATGTTGTTCGGGCGCCCTGGGATGATCGTGCTGAGTTGCCGATTGGAGTAAGTGTAATGCCCCGTCTCATCGATGTGGGCGATGTGCGCGGGCATCATTTCGGTCGTTAGACGTGTCCGTGCCTCCACTTCTGTAAGGTGCCGTTTCGTTTCACCAAGCGCTGACACTGTCGCGGCCAGTGCACGGTTTGTACTGGCCAGTTCTTCGGCGTGGGCCAAGACCTGATCCGTCAGTTCCTCAGAGCGGGCCCGTAGCAGCGTGTCTTGTTTTTTGGTGCTTGTGATATCGGTGTAGACTGTGATCCACCCGCCTTGGGGCAGGGGGGATCCTTCCACGGATATGACCGTGCCGTTGGAGCGATGGCGCTCAACATAGTGCGGTTCGAACGCACGGGCGACTTCAATCCGCTCTGCCACAAAAGCTTCAAGATCATCAATGTTACCATACTCACCGCGCAAAGCGAGATGACGGATCGTATCTGCAAAGGGCGCACCTGGTGCGACCAAATCATCTGGTAGGTCAAACATTTCTTTGAAAGGGGCGTTGCTTACTGCAAGCCTAAGATCGCTGTCAAAGATGGTCAAAGCCTGCCCGATCAAATTGAGGCCAGCAGCGGTCATAGCATGTGTGGCAGCGCGATTGAGCGTCACGTGTGGCCCCTTAATGTTCGTGATTGCTCGCCCAGTGTGGGGCGGTGTCAGAGGGGAATTCAAGCACTGATCGCGCATTGTTACAATTCGTTAGGATTGAGAAACCTTCAGGAAAAAGTTGACCTCAAGGATAAAGCCAGCATCCTTGAGTGACATAGAATCGCTGAAGTGATCGTGGCCGGGAACCTTTGTTGCCGGTTTGGGAGGAGAATACATTGTCGAAGACGCTTGATGGCGCTGGTGGATTAATATCCGTTCCAGCACTTTTGCACCGCAACGCAACTCAGTTCGGGTCCGCTCCTGCGTACCGTGAAAAAGAGTTTGGAATTTGGCAGAGTTGGACATGGTCACAGACCAATGAAGAGATTGAGGCACTTGCCTTAGGTCTGCTCGATCTTGGTGTGGCTGAAGGGGATTTCATCGCAGTCATCGGGCGCAACCGTCCGTATTTGTATTGGTCGATGATGGCTGCACAAATGGTCGGGGCCGTTCCGGTGCCTTTGTACCAAGACGCATCTGCCGAAGAGATGGCCTATACAATGAGCCATTGTGGGGCGCGTTTTGTGATCGCTGGTGACCAGGAACAAGTCGACAAGGTTATGGAGATCCAGAGCGAGCTTACAGAATTTGAAGCGATGATTTACCTCGATCCTCGGGGTCTTCGCAAATACGATAGCGCAAAACTAACGCAATATAGTGCAGTACAAGAAGCGGGGCGCTCAAAGCGCGCGGCATTGCAGCCAGAGATGAAGGCACGTATTGCAAAGCTAGATTACGATAGCACCTGCGTGATGCTTTATACCTCTGGCACCACGGGAAAACCAAAGGGCGTTGTTCTGTCCAATCGTAACGTGATTGAGACGGCCAAGTCCTCATCCGAATTTGATGACTTGCGCCAAACCGATGACATTTTGGCATACCTACCGATGGCATGGGTTGGCGATTTTATCTTTTCTGTGGGTCAAGCACTGTGGTGTGGTTTCTGTACGAACTGTCCAGAAAGTGCGGATACAATGCACACGGATTTGCGTGAAATTGGGCCAACTTACTATTTTGCCCCGCCCCGTGTTTTCGAAAACCAGCTGACCAACGTGATGATCCGCATGGAAGACGCGAGCCCGATGAAGAAGCGGTTGTTCGATTATTTCATGGGCGTTGCGCGCAAGGTTGGACCGTCCATACTGGATGGAAATCCTGTGAGCTTGATCGACCGGATTAGATACCAGTTGGGTGAACTTGCAATCTACGGCCCGTTGAAAAATACACTTGGTTTTAGCCGTGTACGGGTGGGTTACACTGCGGGCGAAGCGATTGGCCCGGAGATTTTTGATTTCTATCGCTCCCTTGGGATCAACCTTAAGCAGCTATATGGTCAAACCGAAGCGACGGTGTTTATCACCGCGCAACCTGATGGTGAGGTGCGTTCTGATACGGTTGGCGTAACGTGCCCTGGCGTCGAGTTGAAGATCGCTGAAAATGGCGAAGTCTTTTATCGAAGCCCTGGTGTTTTTGTTGAGTATTATAAAAATGCGGAAAGCACAGCAGACACTAAGGATGCTGAAGGTTGGGTTGCTACGGGTGACGCTGGATTCATTGAAGAAAGCAGCGGGCACTTGCGGATTATTGACCGTGCCAAGGACGTTGGACAGACCGGAAACGGCAACATGTTTGCGCCTAAGTATGTTGAGAATAAACTGAAGTTCTTTCCAAACATTCTGGAAGCGGTCGTTTTCGGAAATGGCAAACCCAATTGCACAGCTTTTGTGAATATCGATCTGACAGCTGTTGGCAACTGGGCTGAACGCAACAACATTGCCTATGCATCCTACCAAGAGTTGGCAGGCCACCCAGAGGTGCTTGCGACCATCCAGTCACATGTTGAAGAGGTTAACGCCTCTGTCGCGCAGGACGTGATGTTGTCGGACTGTCAGGTGCATCGTTTTGTGGTCTTACACAAACAACTAGATGCCGATGACGGCGAATTAACACGCACGCAAAAAGTACGTCGTCGCATTATCGAGGAAAAGTTCTCAGATATTATTGACGCGATGTACGATGGGTCGGACACGATCTCGACCACCACAGAAGTGACCTATGAGGATGGCCGCAAAGGCGCGATTTCCGCGACGTTGGATATTCGTGATGCGGCAGTTCAAACCGTCAATTCACAGATTGCAGCGCAATGAGTTTTGTGAATGTGGGAGCCTGCGGCGCGAGTTTATTTGGTAAGATGAAGATGGGACGTTTCAATGCTTGATCAAGCTGATGGATACATGACAGCCGACGGTCGCCAGATCGGTCCGGTTGTTATGGAGATGAAGAATATTACCCTGAGGTTTGGGGGGGTCGAGGCGATCAAGAATATCTCATTTGATATTCGTGAAGGCGAAGTGCGTGCCATCATTGGTCCCAATGGTGCTGGCAAATCTTCGATGCTGAATGTCATTTCCGGGTTTTACGTCCCTCAAGATGGTCAGGTTTTGTACAAGGGGGTACAGCGCCCACAGATGCGTCCCTATCAAGTCGCCCAACAAGGGATCGCGCGGACGTTTCAAAACATCGCCTTGTTTGAAGGTATGAGCGTTTTGGACAACGTGATGACCGGTCGATTGACCCATATGAAAACGGGTATGTTTTCCCAAGCTTTGTGGAAGGGTCGCGCGGAAAAGGAAGAGACGGCGAACCGTGAAGTTGCTGAAAGAATTATTGATTTTCTTGAAATCCAAGCAATCCGCAAAACGCCGGTAGCGCGTTTGCCTTATGGTTTGAAGAAGCGTGTTGAGTTGGCCCGCGCCCTGGCTGCTGAACCGTCATTACTGCTTTTGGATGAACCGATGGCGGGGATGAACGTTGAGGAAAAAGAGGACATGAGCCGCTTTATCCTATCAATGAACGACGAGTTCGGCACCACGATTGCCCTGATCGAACACGATATGGGCGTGGTCATGGACCTGTCAGATCGCGTTGTTGTTATGGATTATGGCAAGAAAATTGGGGATGGGACACCAGATGAGGTGCGCAACAACCAAGCTGTGATTGATGCGTATTTGGGTGTGGCTCATGATGAATAATTCGATCCAAAAACCAGGTAGGTATAACGTCGGTATCGTGTCGGTATTGCGTCGGTGCGCCAATGGCGCGTCCCTAAATGTCAAAATGAGAGGGGCGCGATATGCCTACTGATCTTTTATACGGTGCCGAAGTTGTCCTGAACGGTTTGATGGCTGGTGTTCTTTATGCGCTCGTCGCGTTGGGATTTGTTTTGATCTACAAAGCCTCCGGTATTTTCAACTATGCCCAAGGCGTCATGGCGCTGTTTGCCGCGCTGACCCTTGTCGGGATCATGGAAGGTCAGGTGCCGTTTTCGCATCTTATTAACGCAGCCTTTGGCACTGATATTCACCACTTTGGCTGGCATGTTCCTGCCTTTGCGGCGATCCTACTGACGCTGGCAGTGATGGTCGGGTTTGCCTACCTTGTTCAGCGCTTTGTGTTCCGTCATTTGGTTGGCCAAGAACCAATCATCCTGTTCATGGCAACCATTGGATTGGCCTACTTCCTTGAGGGTGTTGGCGATTTGATGTGGGGGTCCGAGATCAAGAAGATGGCTGTCGGCCTGCCGCAAGGTGGTAGCCTTTGGGTTGAAGAGAACACCCAGTGGCTGGGCTTTGGCAACGAGGATTTCTATGGTTTCTTTATCGACAAGCTAGACATGGTTGCGACTGTGATTGCAGTGGTTCTGGTTTTGGCATTGGTTGCCTTCAGCCAGTACACCAAACAAGGCCGCGCGATGCGTGCGGTGGCCGATGATCACCAAGCAGCCCTTTCGGTTGGTGTGTCGCTGAATTTCATCTGGATCTTAGTGTGGTCACTGGCGGGCTTTGTCGCCTTGGTTGCGGGTATCATGTGGGGTGCTAAGTCTGGTGTTCAGTTTTCCCTATCTTTGATCGCGTTGAAGGCATTGCCGGTTTTGATGCTGGGTGGTTTTACGTCGATCCCTGGTGCGATTGTTGGCGGCTTAATCATCGGTGTGGGCGAGAAATTGTTTGAGTTCTCGTTTGGTCCGATGTTGGGCGGCGCGACAGAAAACTGGTTTGCATATGTGCTTGCGTTGGTTTTCTTGGTGTTCCGTCCCCAAGGTCTGTTTGGGGAGAAAATCATTGAACGTGTGTGATCAATCCAGCGCTGTAAACAGCTTGATCGTGAATGCGGCAAGCACGGTTACGCCTAGTGTTGATGCAATGGCGATGTTGCCTGTGATGGCCCAGGTTGCCGCCGCGCACAACACGGCAGCGACCAACCACAGCAGCAACGTATCCCACAAGGTATTTGACCTTGGTGCGGATCGTTCAACCACTGTGAAATCAGTTTCCAGTGCGTCTGGAACACTGTCCAAGATCGCGGACTTCTGTTTGGCGAACTCAGCTTGGGACAACGCGCCACTAACGCGTTTGGCCTCAAGCCGCCGCAAATCGTTGAATATTGTCGACATGGATCCCACTCCGTTTTCTCACGGAATGTGTCGCATCGGAAATAGGGCAGAATGTGGCAAAGCGCTGAAAAGTGAATTGCTGGTTAACGCCGCGTTGAAAATTAATGAAAACGGATCGCGTGTCGCGGTTTGGGGAGCACACTAATGTTTTATCGTGAAGCTGGCGATTTCAGCACATCTTATCCCGAAGACAGCCAAACCTTTCCGATCCGGTTTGATCGCTATCGTTACTATTTGGTCCTGTTTGTTGCGATCTTCGTGATCCCATTCACAATCAATGACTACTGGGTGAATTCAATTTTCCTACCGTTCTTGATCTACGCGATCGCTGCAATCGGTTTGAACATTCTGGTTGGCTATTGTGGGCAGGTTTCTTTGGGCACAGGTGGTTTCATGGCTGTGGGGGCATATGCCTGTTACAAGCTGATGACGGCCTTTCCAGAAGTTAGCATGTTAATCCATGTCTTAATCGCGGGCCTTATCACCGCCGGTGTTGGCGTCTTGTTTGGTCTGCCGAGTTTGCGGATCAAAGGGTTCTATTTGGCGGTGGCCACCTTGGCGGCACAGTTCTTCCTTGTTTGGTTGTTCAACCGTGTACCGTGGTTTTATAACTACTCGGCGTCTGGCCAAATCTCAGCTCCTGAACGCACGGTTTTTGGGATTGAAATTACAGGTCCGAATACAGAAGCATGGGCGACCTATTTGTTCTGTCTGGCCTTTGTTATCTTCAGTGCAGTTATTGCTCGTAATCTTACGCGCGGTGCTTTTGGTCGCAAATGGATGGCCATTCGCGATATGGATATTGCGGCGGAAATCATCGGGGTGAACCCTTTGATGGCAAAGCTAAGCGCGTTTGCTGTCAGCTCGTTCTTTATCGGTATTTCAGGTGCGTTGTTCTTTGCGGTGTATTTGGGCGCGGTTGAAGTGGGCGAGGCCTTTGGCATCACCAAATCATTCACCGTTTTGTTCATGATCATTATTGGCGGTCTTGGATCGATATTTGGATCCTTTGCGGGTGCTGCGTTCTTGGTGGTCTTGCCGGTTGTTCTGAAATTGGTTGGCGTGGATTGGTTGGGTTGGCCAACAGACATCGTTGCCCACTTGCAGTTGGTAATCGTCGGTGCGTTGATCGTGATCTTCTTGATCGCAGAACCGCATGGTCTGGCGCAGCTTTGGCGTGTTGCCAAAGAGAAATTGAGATTGTGGCCCTTCCCACACTAGTGGGGTGGCTACCAATAATGGCGGGAAAAACCCTGCTCAACGAACGCTGGTTAACGCCAGCACATATCGAAAAATCCAGGGAGGAAAAATCGATGAAAATGAAACTAGGAACAATGGCAGTCGCCGCCGTAATGGCAGCAAGCCCAGTTATGGCGGACCTTGTGTTCCCATCACTAAGCTATCGTACGGGTCCATATGCTGCGGGCGGTATTCCGTTTGCTGACGGCTATGCAGACTATATGAATCTGTTGAACGCCCGTGATGGCGGTATTGGCGGCGTTATGACCAACGTGCTTGAGTGTGAAACAGGCTATAACACCGAAAAAGGCGTTGAGTGCTATGAGTCTACTAAGGGCCAAGGCGCGCTTGTGTATCAACCGCTTTCCACAGGTATCACCTACCAGTTGATCCCAAAAGCAACGGCTGATGGTATTCCAATCCACTCAATGGGTTATGGCCGTACGTCTGCTGCGAATGGCGATGTTTTCTCAAACGTCTTCAACTACCCAGCAAACTACTGGAACGGTGCGTCTGGTGCGATCAACTATCTGATGTCTCAAGGTGATATCGCAGGTAAGAAAATCGCGCTTGTGTACCACAACTCTGCATACGGCAAAGAGCCTATCCGCACGTTGGAAGAGCTGGCTAAAAAGCACGGTTTTGAACTGACATTGTTGCCAGTTGACCACCCGGGCCAAGAGCAGAAATCACAGTGGCTACAAATTCGCCGTGAAAAGCCTGACAATGTCATCATGTATGGTTGGGGCGTTATGAACCAAGTTGCGGTTCAAGAAGCTGCAAACATCCGTTACCCAATGGAAGATTTCATCGGTATCTGGTGGTCGGGCTCTGAAAACGACGTTCTTCCCGCAGGTGATGCAGCTGACGGCTACAAAGCTTTGACGTTCCACGGTGTAGGCAATGACTTCCCTGTCTTTGCAGACATTCAGAAGTACGTTGTAGACGCAGGTAATGCGGCTGGTGCTGGCGATCAAATCGGTACGGTTCTTTATAACCGCGGTTTGTATGCGGCTATGTTGGCAGCAGAAGCTGCGAAAACAGCACAAGAAATCCACGGTACAGGCGACATCACTCCGGCGATGATGCGTGACGGGATGGAAGCGTTGGAAATCACTGAAGCTAAGATGACGGCCCTAGGCCTTCCGGGCTTTGGTCCAGAGTTCAACGTGTCCTGCGAAAACCACGGTGGTCCAGGCCTGATCGGCATGACACAGTGGGACGCATCTGCGAAAACGTGGTCTTTGATCAACGACTTCGCAGCATCTGACATGGATGTCATTCAGCCATTGATCGACGAAGATTCTGCAGCCTATGCCTCGGAAAACAACATCGCATCGAGCTGTAACTAAGCTCACTACTCTGGCGGCGCTTTTGGGTGCCGCCAGTTTCCCCAGATTTTTGCAACAATGAAGTGAACCCTATGTTGGACAGCGGACAAGACACTGAGACCCTACTAGAGGTCAACAACATCGAAGTGATCTACAACCACGTGATCCTTGTGCTGAAGGGCGTTAGCCTGTCGGTTCCAAAGGGTGGTATTACGGCATTGTTGGGTGGCAATGGTGCGGGTAAGACGACCACGCTTAAGGCCATTTCAAACCTCTTGGCGTCAGAGCGTGGTGAAGTGACCAAAGGCTCCGTCAAATATCGTGGTGAGGATGTTCATGAAACTGATCCCGCCGACATGGTGAAACGTGGCGTGGTTCAGGTGATGGAAGGTCGTCACTGTTTTGAGCACCTCACAGTTGAGGAAAACTTACTGACAGGTGCATACACCCGCACAGACGGTAAGGGTGCCATCGCGGCTGACCTTGAGATGGTGTACAACTATTTCCCGCGTCTGCGCGAACGGCGCAAATCCCAAGCGGGCTATACTTCGGGTGGTGAGCAACAAATGTGTGCAATTGGCCGCGCTTTGATGTCTCGCCCTGAAACGATCCTTTTGGACGAACCATCCATGGGTCTTGCCCCACAGTTGGTGGAACAAATTTTCGGTATCGTGAAGTCCATCAACGAAAGCGAAGGCGTGTCGTTCTTATTGGCTGAGCAGAACACCAACGTCGCTTTACGCTTTGCCCACTATGGCTACATTTTGGAATCTGGTCGTGTTGTAATGGATGGTCCTGCTGCTGAATTGCGCGAGAACCCAGATGTGAAGGAATTCTATTTGGGCATGTCTGATGATGGACGCAAATCGTTCCGTGATGTGCGGTCGTATCGCCGTCGTAAGCGTTGGTTGAGCTGATACGCCGCGCCCTTTGAACCCCCAGTTGGATACGACTTTGATGACCACATTTTACGACGATCTAGAAACACGCAGCGCCGACCAGCGCGAGGCCGATCAGTTGGCCGCGCTGAACGGTCAACTGGCGCGTATCGCAGGTCATGGTGGCACATCGGTGTCAGATGCTGACAAACTGCTGGATCTGTCAGGATTGGCTGCGCTGCCAGTTTTGCGCAAATCTGATCTGGCAAAGTGGCAGTCTGAAAAGCCGCCCTTTGGTGGCATGCCCGTCTCTAACGTGGCGCATATTTTTCAATCTCCTGGTCCGATCTATGAACCGGGTGGCATCACCCACGATTGGTGGCGCATGGGTCGTTTTCTGCATGCTGCGGGATTTGGCAAAGACGATATTGTGCAGAACTGTTTTGGGTATCACCTAACGCCTGCGGGTATGATTTTCGAATCCGGCGCACGGGCTATTGGGGCGACTGTTCTGCCAGCGGGCACCGGGCAAACCGAACTTCAAGTGACAGCGGCCCGTGATATTGGCACAACGGCTTATGCTGGGACACCTGATTATCTGAAGGTCATTTTGGACAAAGCCGATCAAATGGGTGTGAACCTTGGTTTTACCAAAGCGGCTGTTGGTGGTGGTGCGTTGTTCCCGTCCTTGCGTCAGGAATATGCGGACCGTGGCATTGCATGTTTGCAGTCGTATGCAACAGCCGATGTTGGAAATATCGCGTATGAAAGTGCCGCGATGGAAGGTATGATTTTAGACGAACAAATCATCGTTGAGATTGTCATTCCTGGTACCGGCACACCTGTGTTTCCCGGTGAAATTGGTGAGGTTCTTGTGACCTCATTGAACCCAGATTATCCACTGATCCGTTTTGCCACGGGTGACATGAGCGCAGTTATGGCAGGACAATCACCATGCGGCCGCACGAACACTCGTATCAAAGGTTGGATGGGCCGCGCTGATCAAACGACCAAGATTAAGGGTATGTTTGTACGCCCCGAACAGGTTGCTGCCTTTGTTTCACGTCACGAGGAAGTGGACCGCGCGCGCGTAATTGCATCACGTGAAGGCGAACAAGATATCCTGACGGTTCAGGTGGAATGCGATGGCGGTGACGCGGATGCATATGCCGCCAGCGTCGTCGATACGATGAAGATGAAGGGCAAGGTTGTGGTCTGCGATCTTGGTACTTTGCCGCGTGATGGATTGGTGATTGAGGACCAGCGCACCTACGAGTGATATGTCGCACTGGATTTCCTGAGTGAATTAGTCGTAATAGACCTTAATGACTGATCACGCCGAATATACCCACGCATTGAAAAAGCGCGCGCGCCATGCGCCCCTTGGGCTATCCGCTGTTGCCGTACTGGTTGCGGCGATCTGCCTGTTGCCAATGATGGCGGTGGCCATCGCGGCGTTCAGTGGTGGTACGGGCACGGTATCACAGCTGTTAGGCTCTGTTTTGCCGCGCTACGTTGGCAACACTGCATTGCTGGTTGTGCTGGTTTCAATTGGGACGCTTTGCCTTGGCGTGGGCGCTGCATGGTTGGTGACGATGACCCGCTTTCCCGGCGTGCGATTGTTTGAAATCGCGCTGGTTCTGCCACTCGCATTTCCGTCCTATGTTTTGGCTTATGCTTATACTTACATTTTGGATCATCCGGGGATTGTACAATCGACCCTGCGCGATGTGATGGGGTGGGGACCGCGTGATTATTGGTTCCCAGAGGTGCGTTCCCTTGGCGGTGCTGCCTTCATGCTGGTGCTGGTTTTATATCCTTATGTCTACTTGCTCGCGCGCGCTTCGTTCCTGCAGCAAAGCGGAACAACATTCCTTGCTGCTCGTGCCCTTGGCAGCAGTGCGTGGTCTGCATTTTTCCGTGTGAGTTTGCCTTTGGCACGCCCTGCTATTGCGGGCGGTGTTCTGTTGGCCGTTATGGAAACGATCGCTGACTTTGGAACGGTTGCGTACTTTGGCGTTCAGACATTCGCGACAGGTATTTACACAAGCTGGTTCACCTTGGCTGATCGTGGTGGCGCAGCACAACTTGCGCTTTGTTTGCTCAGTTTTGCACTGCTGCTTGCGATGTTGGAACGCATCCAAAGGGGACGGGCGAAATATTCAGATGCCGCACGCGGTGGTCAGGAAAAGACGCAGCTTCAGTTGCACGGCGTTCACGCCTTCGCTGCCTTTGCGTTGTGTTCTATTCCGGTGCTGTTGGGGTGTGTGTTGCCTGTTGTTGTTCTATTCAACATGGGGCTGGGATCAGAACAAGATTTGCTAAGCAGTCGCTACCTAGCGTTCATTCAAAACTCGCTCACCCTTGCGGGCATTGCTGCGGTTGTAACCGTTTGCGCGGCTGTCACAGTTGGCTTTTTCCAACGGATGCAACCTGGGCGGTTTTCCAGCTCCACAGCTTACATTGCGCGTCTTGGTTACGCAGTGCCAGGCGGCGTTGTTGCCGTCGGTCTGTTGGTGCCCTTTGCGGCCTTTGACAACGCGTTGGATGCATGGATGCGCAGTACGTTTGACATCTCAACCGGACTACTGGTGACGGGTTCCATCTGGTTGCTGATCATTGCCTATCTTGTCCGGTTCTCTGCTGCGGCCCTTGGGGCGTATGAGGGGGGGCAAGCGTTGGTTCACGCCAACATGGACGCGGCCAGCCGTTCCTTGGGTCAGACTCCTTGGGGCACATTGCGCCGTGTGCATTTGCCGATCCTCACACCAAGCCTACTGACCGCGTTGTTGATCGTGTTCGTGGATGTGATGAAAGAACTGCCTGCGACCCTGATCATGCGACCGTTCAACTATGACACTTTGGCGGTACAAGCGTATCGCCTTGCATCTGATGAGCGGCTTGAGGGCGCAGCGGTGCCCAGCTTGGTCATTGTTGCAATGGGGTTGTTGCCCGTGATCTTAATCTGTCGTCAGGTCGGGCGGGGGAAATAGGGGGCGTGAACCCCCTATTTGATTTTAGGAATTGTCGCCAATTTTGTCTTGAGTCTGAGTGTCAAAATCTGACGCATCGTGACGTTCATGCAGTTGCTCTGATGGTTCACCAAACGGACGGTTTACCATGCGACCCCGTTGAACGGCTGGACGCGCGTTGATCTTTTCAGCCCACGCCATAACGTTTGTGTAAGACGCAACATCCAAGAATTCAGCGGCTGAATACAGGTTGCCCAAGACAAGCTGACCATACCATGACCAGATCGCGATATCGGCGATGGTGTATTCGTCGCCAGCAATCCACGGGGTCTCTGCCAATTGGCGGTCCAGAACATCAAGCTGACGCTTGGCTTCCATGGTGAAACGGTTGATTGGGTATTCGTATTTTTCCGGAGCATAGGCATAGAAGTGGCCAAAACCGCCGCCCAAGTATGGTGCGCTGCCCATTTGCCAGAACAACCAGTTCATTGTCTCAGCGCGTTTGACAGGGTCGCTGGGGACCAATGCGCCGAATTTATCAGCAAGATACAGCATGATTGATGCGCTTTCGAACAGGCGCACAGGTTTGTCACCCGAATGGTCCATCATCGCAGGAATCTTTGAGTTTGGATTGATATCGACAAAACCAGAACCGAACTGATCGCCTTCGCCAATGTTCACAAGATAGGCGTCATATTCTGCACCCTCAAAGCCCATCGCCAAAAGCTCTTCCAGCAAGATGGTGACTTTGACGCCGTTTGGTGTCGCTAGGGAATGAAGCTGCAAAGGGTGCTTGCCTACTGGTAGTTCTTTGTCGTGGGTCGCGCCAGCAATAGGGCGGTTGATGTTGGCGAATTTGCCACCGCTGCTTTGCTCCCATGTCCAGACGGCTGGTGGTGTATATGTTGGATCGCTCATGGCATTGGCCTTTTTGTTTGAAGTTACCGTCTAACTTATGGTGTCGACCGTCAGGCACAAGGGGACATCGGTAAAACTGACGTGAGGCTATCGAGTGATGTCGACCCAGACAAGGTGATGGCGGCTGGCGGTCTTGGCTACGTCGGCCAATGGGTCGTTTGGTTGGGGCCAGAGAACACCACTGTCGGTGATCGTCCACTCGACTGAAGGCAGCACATAATCAACGCGCATGTTCCCCGGTCGGGGTTCTGACCAATCGACGGTGTCAGTATCTTGTGTGGGGCTATCTCCGCGCGGTTTGGCGTCTTGGACCCGTTTATCAGCCAATAGGTTGATGATCGCCCTGCGTCGCCCTTCACCTGTGTTAGGGTCTAGGTTTTCATCACCCGTGATGACAAAGGGGGTGGCGATAGGTTCGCCAACGTGGCCGTCTAAGTATTGCTGCCACAGCCTGATTTCGTCGTGATTGCGGTTACCGTTTCGGTCTTCGGGGCCGTCAAATACGGGTGGCGTTGCGTGGAAAGTCATCAGGTGGAATGGCCCGTTGGGGCCGTCTATGGGCACGATCCAATGGCCCGTGTTGGGCAGACGTTGGGTGCCCAGCACCTCGGCTGGTAGGAAAGGTTTGCCGTTGAGGACTGGTAGGGATGGATATGGAACAACGCGCCAGAGCAAAGCTGAGAAATTTTGAACCTTAGCTGCATTGATTGGAAACTTCGACATAACA
>DLQI01000086.1 GCA_002478745.1 Rhodobacteraceae bacterium UBA7436
GAAGCATCGGGCTAGCTGCATTGGACTCGGCGATACTCATGCCACATGTTCCGGCACGATGATTGTATCTTCGGGATGCAGGGCAAGGCCAATACGCTCCCCCTTGGAAGGCAGACCGGCCTGGCCAGCGCGATTGGCAGGGACGCGCACATTTATTTGACCTTCGCCGTCGTGCTGGACGATAACCAATACGCTATCGCCTTGATAAATGATGTCATGGACATTTCCGGACAGATCATTTGCTGTTTCAGGCACAGCACCCGCGGTGACTTCCAGCAACTCAGGCCGGATCACCAAGCGATGGCCCCCGCTACCTTGGGCAATGGGCAAATCAGATTTAATCACGCGCCCATTGAGTTGCGCTGTACCGTTGACCACTTTAACCGGCAAGGAAACTGATTCACCAATAAAATCCGCAACAAAGAAACTGTGCGGCTGACGATAGAGCCGCTCAGGAGTCTCGACCTGCTCGATCCGCCCATGATTGACCACCGCAATCCTGTCTGACATCGTCAGGGCTTCGCGCTGGTCATGAGTTACATATACAACGGTTGCATCCAATTTTTGATGGAGCGCCTTCAATTCAATCTGCATTTGTTCGCGGAGCTTTTTGTCGAGCGCGGACAGGGGCTCATCCATCAGGATAATCTGCGGTTCGAACACCATCGCTCGAGCAAGGGCTACTCGCTGTCTTTGGCCGCCGGACAATTGGGTGATGCGCCGATCCCCATAGCCGCCAAGCTGACACGTATCCAACGCGCGTTCGGCGCGTGTCTTTTGATCGCTTTTGGAAACCCCACGGATTTTCAGCGGATAGGCCACGTTTTCAGCAACCGTCATGAATGGAAACAATGCGTAGCTTTGAAAAACCATACCAAGGCCACGTTTGTGCGGCGGTGTCGCAATCATTTCGCGATCGCCGAACCGGATCGAGCCACCGTCAGGACGAACAAAACCAGCGAGTGCCATCAGAAGCGTTGTTTTGCCTGAGCCTGACGGCCCAAGCAGCGTCAGGAATTCGCCTGCAGCAATATTCAGCGACACATCATCAAGCGCTTTGATTGATCCGTAGGCTTTGCACAGGTTGGATATGTCGATGGGGAGGGATTGGGCAGCAGATGACATGTAGGCTCCTAACTTAACAATAATGGGCGCAATGCAAAATGCGCTACGCCCAATTCGATTACTGCTGGATCAGCGTATCAAACTTTTCAGTCAACTCACCCAATTGGCCGATGTAGAAGTTTGGATCAACCAAAAGCTGTTTGTCGTAGTTGCTGGGGTGCGTGTTAACCAGCAAGGCTTGCTCGTCCGAGATAATACCGGTATCAAACGCACCTGCATTCACAGGGCCAAGCGGCATCGTAATCGCCAGTCGCGCTTGCGCTTCGGCACTTAGCAATTCGTTGATCAGACGCATCGCATTTTCGGCGTTTGGTGCGCCCTTTGGTACCAGCAAGCAATCAACGTCCATTGTGCCACCATCGAATGCATAAGCAACTTCAACACCTGATGCGCTTACACTTTCCACTCGGTTATGGCCCATGTGGATCACATCCACTTCACCATCACGCAGCAACTGTGCAGATTGTGATCCACCACGATACCAAACGGTGACTTCCGGTGCGATCTCTGCCAATTTGGCCCAAGCCCTTGCTTTGCCGTCATCCGTCGCCAACACGTCATAAACGTCATCTTGGGCAACACCGTCGGCCATCAACGCGGCTTCAAGGTTGTAGTTCACCTTGCCGTGCATGCCACGCTTGCCGGGGAAGTTTTCCAGATCCCAGAACTCTGCCCAGTTGGAAGGGCCATTGTCGCCAAAGGCATCCTTACGATACGCGATCACTTTAGTGAAGTTGATGAAGCCGATATAGTTTTCGTGGATCAGCTCTTCGGGGATGCCCGTTGTGTCGACAATTGAATAATCAATCGGCTCAAGGCTACCTTCGCGGCTCAGCGTTTCGCATGAGGGCAAATCCTGCTCGGTCACATCCCATGCGACGGCACCCGCTGTAATCTGCGCACGCACGTCCTGAATACCGTTGGTAGTATCTTCTTTAACCGTCACATTCAGCGCTGCTGCGGCAGGGTCTAGCATGGCTGAACGTAGCGCATCCTGGAATGATCCGCCCCAAGATGAAAACACCACCTCTCCTTCGGAGAACGCAGGCGTAGCAACTGCCAAACTGCTGGCAATGAGGCTGACCGTAAGCAGCAATCTTCTCTTTTCTTTTTTCATTTCAGTTTCTTCCTTATTTTTTTTAATTATTGAGGTCTATAACTACCTCACTCCCATAGATTTCGTCAGATAAAACGTCATTTCATTTTATTAAGACTTGTGTTGGAATAGGTCAACATTTATTTTAAACACAGGCGCTAAGCCAATCGTCTTCAACCCGGTTGGCGATCAGCTGTAGCCGTTCGAGCATAATAAAGTGGCTAGTATTATTCACCTAAAGGGTTACGATCCGGGGACTTCGTAATCGCGAGACATTTAGCCAAGTAATATTTCAAAGGGTGCTGTCAAAATAATGAGAGCACCCATCAAATTTCGCTCACAACCTAAATCTATGCGCTCAATAATCGACGCCACTCAGCGAGAGCAGCAGCACGGTTTAGCTTGAAACTAGTGCGTGAATAGAGATGCGCAGCTACGCAACAAGAGGACCGCTTTTGGGACCGCTTTTATATTTTTAAATAGAAATAAGTAACTGTAACTAAATGCAAAAATGAAAAGTTCGACGTCCTCTTCTGGGCATCACAAATAACATTTAAGTAATTGTATTTATTATATAAAAATTGACTTGGTGCCTGCAGAACCTAGCCGCAGGACCACTTTGTCATTCCGTGACAAAATGGGGATCGACCGCGACACCGTCAAGTTTGTCTGACAACACCGTCCACACACGACAGCACCCTACTTCGTTATGATTTCAGGCCCCATCATCAAGGTCGGCAACCATGTCGAAATTGCAGGAATATATGTCACCATAATCAAGAAGATGAACATAACGCCCAAGAACGGCAGTGCTGCGCGCACAACGCTCATCATCGGCATTCCAGCAACTCCAGAAGTCACGAACAGGTTCAAGCCAACGGGTGGCGTGATCATACCAATTTCCATGTTCACAACCATGATTATCCCGAGGTGAATTGGATCAATGCCCAATTCAATCGCAATTGGGAACACCAATGGTGCCACAATGATCAACAGGCCTGAAGGTTCCATGAATTGACCACCAATCAACAAAATCACATTTACGATGATTAGGAAAACGATTGGACCGAAGCCAGCAGACAACATAGCAGACGCAATCTGTTGCGGGATCTGCTCGTCCGTCAGGACGTGCTTTAGGATTAGCGCGTTGGCGATGATAAACATCAATGTTACGGTCAACTTACCCGCTTGAAGCAAAGCGTCCCGCGTGTCCCGATGGAAGAACACAGAGATCAAGGTCCAAGGGCGCTGAAACAAGCTGTGATTTTTTGTCTCATCTCCTTTGACATGCAAAGGTCCCATATCGCGGTATACAAAACATGAGATTAAGAATGCATAGACAGAGGCCACCGCGGCCGCTTCTGTTGGTGTAAATACGCCGCCATAGATGCCACCTAAGATGATAACGATAAGAAACAGTCCACCTGAGGCGCTGAGAGCGGATGCCCCCACTTCATTCCAACCTTGCCATTCG
>DLQI01000083.1 GCA_002478745.1 Rhodobacteraceae bacterium UBA7436
TTTGCAATCCGCTGCATAACCACTCTACCAACTCGCCGCCAAGGTAGTGTGAGAGGGATTAGCTCAATTGATTTGCGCCTGCAAGGCCTCCTCTGTTCAATTTGCATCAAGCTAACATTGCCGCGCCTCATTAGATGTGGCACATCAGGACTCAAATAGAAATTTACGAACGAGTTCAGCAGATGACAGACTTTGCGATGCGCCGCACAATGATGGTCGACACACAGGTTCGCCCTTCAGATGTGACTAAATTCCCAATCATCGATGCGATGTTATCAGTTGCGCGCGAGGACTTTGTGCCTGCAGCACAAAGAGAAGCCGCATATATGGGTGAAAACCTGCCATTGGGCGCTGCCCGTGTGGTTTTGGAGCCACGTACGCTGGCCAAAATGTTGGACGCTTTGAATATCCAAAACAACGAGTTGGTTTTGGATATCGGTACTGGATTCGGGTATTCATCGGCTGTTGTGGCACATATGGCGGAAGCGGTTGTCGCTGTCGAAGAAGATGAAGTGATGGTTGCAGAGGCCCAAGAAGCGCTAAGCGCGGCTGGCATGGACAATGTGATTCTTCACACAGATTCGCTTTCGGCAGGCGCGACACAGCATGGCCCGTATGATGTTATCTTAATCCAAGGCGGCGTTGAAGAAATTCCCGCGACCGTGTTGGGCCAATTGAAAGAAGGTGGCCGCATAGCCGGTATCTTCATGTCTGGAGCTCTTGGTGAGGTTCGCCTTGGTCACAAGATTGATGGCAAGATGAACTGGCGCATGTCTTTTAATGCTGGTGCCCCAGTATTGGATGGCTTTGCGAAGGCAAATGGCTTCAACCTGTAAGTCTGCGTTTTTACGGCTGAATTTAATCTAGTTCCTACTTTAGTGGGCTGTTGTCCGAATCTCTGACCCGATGTATCGTCGCGTTAGGCAAGAGTGGTATAAAAAATGTCAGACCCAGTAACGAATGTAGAAGTCGAAGACGTATTGTCTTCTATCCGCCGGTTGGTTTCGGACGATAACCGTCCGTCTATGAAAACGGCGACACCAGTAAAGTTATCTCCGGATCGCCTGGTTTTAACGCCTGCTTTGCGTGTTGAAGACGATCAAGACGAAGATGAAGCTGTGGTAGAACCTACAATCCAAGCATGGTCTGAATTTGGCGCGGGTCCTGAGGATCAGGATGCGAATTTAGCCGACAGATCTGAAAATAATAGTGACGCTACATCCGATGTGTATGAACCAGAGCAGGCGGAGGCCGTTCAAGATCATGATGAGCAACCGCAAGAAGAAACGCATGATGTGTCAGAGGCGCCCGCAGCAGAGCCGTTTGTACTAGAATCTGTTGTTAATCATGCTGAACCAGAAATGGACGCCCCTTTTGAAGAGATAGCCGAGGCAGACATACCTGATCATGAGGCCGAAGCTGCGTTTTTCGCAGACCAATCCGAATCTTTGACGTCAAAAATTGCCGCTCTTGAGGCAGTTATTGGCAAGACCGACGACCAATGGGAACCAGACGACACCGGCAGCAGCGATTACTCGGGAACAGAGGCACCATCCATGAAATGGGAAGACGTTGGATCTGATAATGATGCGGATAACGCTGAGGGGGACAACGCGGAAACTGTTGAGGTTGATGTTGAACCGCAGCAAGCTGCATTTTCTCAATCTGCAGATGAGCTTTTGGATGAGGACGCTTTGCGCGATATCGTGAGCGAAATCGTACGCGAAGAATTGCAGGGCGCTTTGGGCGAACGCATCACACGCAATGTTCGCAAATTGGTACGCCGTGAAATCCACCGTGCCCTTGCAGCGCAAGAACTCGAATAAACTTGTGAAAATCAGATGGACTTTGCCGATTTTGACTGCCTAAGCTAGGCAATCATTGGGGAAAGTCATGAATACACCAGCTCATTTATTGATTGGCGCAGCTGTTTTTGGACGGCCCGCTACCTCGCGCATTCTAGGCTCGGCTTTGATCGGCGCGATGCTGCCCGATCTATCGTTGTATCTGATGGCCGGTGTTTCATTGATTTTGTTGAAAATCCCACCAGAGACCGTTTTCGGTGAGCTGTATTTTTCAGATGGCTGGCAGATGGTTTTCGCGATCGACAACTCGTTCTTTATTTGGCTAGGGCTTTTGGCGCTGGCTATTTGGTGGCGCAGCCAATGGGCAATTGCACTTACGTGTGCCGCGCTTCTGCATTTGGCGTTGGATTTTCCACTACATCACGATGATGGACGTGCCCATTTTTGGCCAGCTTCGTGGTGGGTGTTCGAAAGTCCCCTGAGTTATTGGGACATAAACCATGGGGCACGCTGGGTTGCCCCAATTGAGGGGGTTCTGGCCCTTATTGCATTTGTGATGCTGTGGTTGCGCAAAGCACCTTGGTGGGTGATGGGCTTGTGCATTCCGATGGTGCTGGCCGAATTGTGGATCGTGCGTCAGTGGCTGTTCATCTTCCAGCAATGAACAATCGGCAAAATTCTGGTTCTACAAATGAAAAACGCGCCCGAACAGAGGGCGCGTTTTTCAAAATCGATCATGGCAGTTAAATCAAATTATTATGCCGCTTCAGCCTGTTGGGCTGCGTTACGACGTTCGCTTTCTTCGCGTGACAGGGCTACAGACGTCCGTACACCTTTGCCAACAAAGTCCATAAGACCAGTTACAACCCGTTCGTTCGGGTCAATACCTGCGCAGCTAAGCACTTCGCGACCATCGCGAGAGCGTGCCCAACGAGCGATTTGTTCTGGACCATTGCCATACTTCTTGTCGTCAGCAATTGCGTCATCCAGTGCAGCCAGTACGACAGCTGCGAATAGTTTGCGTGCACGATTACCTTGTTCGTTATTAAAGGCAGTGCCGTCAACGAAGTCTTTCATCCGTCGTCCTTTCAATTATTCTTGCTCTTGTCTTCTTGGCGTAAGGCCTCTTATGACCTAATTGACTCGATTCGGATAGGCTGATTTTGCATAGCTTCTATGCAAATTGTGCATACCTAGTGATGGGCCCTCTGAAATATCGTTGTCTTGCAGTGGACAAGCCAACTAGATATAGGGACGAACAACTTTCCATCAACCTTTTGACGTGGTTTTGACTCATATGCCTAAAATTAACGGAAACGAAATTCGCCCAGGAAATGTACTGGAACACAACGACAGCCTTTGGGCTGCGGTCAAAGTGGACCACGTAAAACCCGGAAAAGGTGGCGCATTTGCACAGGTTGAGCTGCGCAATCTTCGCAACGGTTCTAAGTTGAACGAGCGCTTTCGCAGCGCCGACAAAGTAGAAAAGGTGCGCCTTGAGCAAAAGGACCAACAGTTCTTGTTTGAAGACGATGGTCTTTTGACAGTGATGGACATGGAAACCTACGAGCAAGTTCAATTGCCAGCCGAATTGCTGGGTGAAACCCGTCCGTTCCTTCAAGATGGTATGACCATCGTTGTTGAGTTCCACGATACCGAAGCTTTGAACGCACGTTTGCCGCAAAAGGTAATCTGCAAAATCGCGGAAACTGAGCCAGTTGTTAAAGGCCAGACAGCCGCGAATTCGTTCAAACCAGCTATTCTTGAAAATGGCGTAAAAGTTATGGTGCCACCGTTTGTTGGCCCAGACGAAGACATCGTCGTGAACACAGACACGATGGAATATTCCGAACGCGCCTAATTGGCCTGAACGATATTCTTTAAATTCAAAAGACCCTTCTTTTTAGGAGGGTCTTTTTCGTTTGGAGGGAAGGAGAATGGCCTACTTTTGGCCGTCCCACGTTATTTTGGCTTCACCAGCCTGCATTGGCCCTGTGGCGCGATCAAAACGCAGGTAAGCAATGGCGACATCGCCCGCGCGGCTTAGTAATGTGCCCGCAGCCTTGTCATTCGCGCTAATGGGCGTGCCACTTTCAGCAGGGCCCGTTATTTTGACCTGCGCCAATCCTTTGCGCAGTTCCGTTTTGTGTTTCATCCGCGCGGTCACTTCTTGGCCTACATAACAGCCTTTGCGAAAATCAACGCCGTTGAGACGCTCAAAGCCTGCTTCAAGGATGAAAGTATCAGGAGTGAGGTCTATCCCACTGGCCGGAATGGTATGTTGGACCCGAAGGGCGCTCCAGTCGACATCTGTGCCGGTTGGCTCATCACTTCGATAGGCGCGCCATCCCAGATCAGACGTGCGCGGGTCGATGTAGCCGTCCTTAGGAAGGTCAGATAAACCACGGTGTACGTGGAGATCTGTTAGGGCAATTTGTACGTCGGCGCGCAGCTTGTACATTGTCAGTCGCTGCACCAATGCATCCGTCTGGGCCGCGTCCGTGTCCATCAGGATATCGTGGCCATCAGCCAGCAGAAAGAAGTCTGCCAGATACTTGCCTTGAGGCGTCAGAATGGCGGCATAGACCAAACCATTGTCCACTTTGCCAACATCATTTGTGACCAACCCTTGCAAGAAATCGCGCGTGTCTTTTCCGCTTAGGCGTAAAATGCGGCGTGTAGGTGCAGTGGGGGTCATTCGTTGCTTCCTCTTGAGGTTCTTAGTGTCATATAGCACCTTGTTGTGACTTCAAAAGGGCTGAGACATGCGTGCACCGATTTCTGTTATAGTGCCAACACTGAATGCAGGCATTGGGCTACATCATACCCTGTCTTGTTTGATGAAAGCCTTGGACGCTGGATTGATCCGTGAGGTGATTGTGTCTGACGCGGGATCAACGGATCAGACCCTTGAGATTGCCAAAGATTGGGGAGCCGAAGTGGTGAGCGGCGCGCCTTCGCGTGGTGGGCAACTACAGCGGGGATGTGGCGCGGCCAAAGGCGAATGGTTACTGGTATTACATGCGGACACTGTTTTGAGTGAGGGTTGGGGCAATGCTGCGGTCCAGCACCTACAAACTGGCGATGCTGGTTGGTTCAGCCTACAGTTTGATGGTGGCGGCGTTAAAGGGAAGTTTGTTGCGTTCTGGGCTAATTTGCGCAGCCACTTGGGGCTTCCATACGGTGATCAAGGGTTGCTTGTATCACGCACACTATATGATGTTGTCGGTGGTTACCGTGACATCCCCCTAATGGAAGATGTCGCGTTGTCGCGAGCGCTGAAAGGCAAGTTGCGCCGTATTGATGCCACCGCAATAACAAGCGCGGTGAAATACCAGAAACAAGGTTGGCTGAAACGCGGTGGCCGTAACCTAATCACATTGCTGCAGTATTTTTCAGGTGCTGATCCTGAAGTCTTGGCTGAGCGCTATCGTCGTTAACCGAAGAACTTAAATTTCATCCGCTCCAAGATGCCTTGGCGGACAACAGGAACAGTATCGGTTGAACGCCCAAACTTTGACAGCTTGGGGACATCGCTAACCTGTTTTCCGTCACGGAATTGCAGGCGATACAAGTCGGCGTAGATGCCGCCGCGTTTCAGCAATTCATCATGCGTGCCCTGATCCATGACGCGACCGCGATCCATGACCACGATTTTGTCGGCACCACGAATAGTGGACAAGCGGTGCGCAATCACGATCGTAGTGCGACCAGCCGACAGTTTGTCCAATGCCTCTTGGACCACGTTTTCAGATTGGGCATCCAGTGCTGAAGTTGCCTCGTCCAGCAATAGGATTGGCGTATCTCTCAGTAGGGCACGCGCGATGACAACGCGTTGGCGCTGGCCACCTGAAAGGGCGGAACCACGCGGCCCAACTTTAGTATCCAAGCCTTCGGGAAGGTTTTCAAGGAAGTCTGATACGTGCGCTGCATCTAGAACGCCTTTAAGCTGCTCGTCGGTTACATCCGTACGACCCAGCAGGATATTTTCGCGCAGGGTTTCGTCAAACAGCAACGCTTCCTGTGTCACGACAGAGAAAAGACCACGCAAATCGTTCAAAGCTATATCAGGCGTGGGAACGCCACTGATCTCGATGGACCCTGTCAGTGGGTCCACAAGACGGGTCAGCAGATTAAAGATTGTCGATTTTCCAGCACCTGAAGCGCCAACAAGAGCGGTCGTTTTGCCAGGCTCTGCGACCAACGATAGGTCGTGTAGAACCGTATTGTCTCCGTAGGCCAAAGTTACATTTTTCAATGTAACTTTTGGTGTGCCGTCTGGAATTGCGACTGGGTTCTTTGTTGTTGTGAGCGTGATTGGTGCCTCCAATAGTTCTTTAACCCGTTCAATTGCAGCAGCCGCGACTTGCCAAAGTCCACTCACTCCGCCCAAACGGCGCAAGGGTTCAAAGGCAAAACCCATAGCCGTGAAAAAGGTCATGAACTGGCCGATCGATTTTTCACCGGCGATGATTTCTGAGCCACCGTAAAGGATCACGGACATGAACCCGATGCCTGACATGATATCGACCATCGCTGGAATCGCAGAGGCACCAAAGGCAGATTTGATTTCAGTGCGCACAAACCGCTTTGTCAGCGTCTTGTATTGGCGGGATTGGTACTGTTCTAAGGCGTTCAATTTGATTTGAACGATGCCGTGGAACACTTCGTCCAAGCGTGTGCTTAGGTGTGCACCCAAATCGCGGGCAATGCCGGCTTGGCGACGCACATAGCGCTGTGCCATGGCAGCGGGAAGAACGAGGGCAGGGATGCCAACACAAGCCAACAGCGCCCAGATTGGGTCAACGCTTATTGCGATCCCTAGAAGAATGAACAGGCCGATCAAGTCGCGCCCTGCACCCGTGATGATTGCGCGCCAGACATCGCCAACAGCGTTAACATCTGCCTGAACTCGCTGTATCAAGAATCCGGGTGGGTGTGATTGATGGAATGCGCCATCTTGCTTCATCATTTGTGCTAACAAATCAATGCGTAACGCAGCTGCAGTTCGCTGAGCGATGGTGGTCAAAAGCAGTTTTTGAGAGATGGAAGAAATTGCACGGACGACAAAGATCGTTATCAGCATCGCGCCGACCCAGTACAGCGTTGTGCTGTTGCCAGCCACAAATGCATCGTCAAACATAGGTTGCATCATGTAACTAAGCGCGCCCAGCGTTGATCCCTCAAGGAACATGAAGAAGACGGCCAAGCCCATCATTGGAATGTGTTTTTTCAGATATCCGCGCCACAGCCACGCAATCAATTGCCCGGATGGTTGGTTTTCTGCCTGATCTTGGATGGGAGTATTTGATGCGGTCACGGGGTGCGCCTGTATCGTTTTTATCAATCGGTTTAATGGGTGTTTAGAGCGATGCAAGTGCTGCGGCAAGCGAATGCGCAATTGACGCCACCGTAAAGCCGCTTAGGTTGCCCTTAAGACGCAAGCAAAAAGGGTCCCTTCATGACACAGCATCCCATTGCCGCAAACGGGCGCGGATACCTCGCAATTCCTGGGCCATCGGTTATGCCGGACGCTGTTTTACAAGCGATGCATCGCCCATCCCCCAATATTTATGATGGCGAGCTGTTGGAAATGACAGCGACCCTGATCCCTGATTTAAAGCGGGTTGCACGGACAAAAGGCAAATGTGCGATTTATATTGGCAATGGTCATGCGGCGTGGGAAGCCTCCCTTTCCAATGTATTGTCCGAGGGTGATCGTGTTTTGGCCCCGATTACAGGACTATTTGGGCATGGCTGGGCGGATATGGCGCGTGGTTTGGGCGTTGAAGTTGATGTGCTTGATTTCGGCAAGCAAAGCCCGATGGATATGGCGCTGATCACTCACGCGCTAAAAGAAGACACAGACCATCAGATTAAAGCCGTTTTAGCCGTTCATGTGGATACATCCAGTTCAATCCGCAATGATTTTACTGCGCTGCGCCGTGCGATCGATGATGCAGGGCATCCCGCGTTGTTGATGGCTGATTGCATCGCCTCATTAGGCTGTGATCAATTTGAAATGGATGAATGGGGCGTCGATGTTATGCTCGCGGCCTGTCAAAAAGGTTTGATGGTCCCAGCGGGCGTTTCATTCGTATTCTTCAACGAAAAGGCAGAGGCAGTGCGCAATGCGATGCCACGTGTCAGCCGTTATTGGGACTGGGTTCCGCGCGGTGCTCCTGAACAATTTTGGCAGTATTTCAATGGGACTGCACCTACGCACCATTTGTTTGGGCTGCGGGCCGCATTAGATATTATCCACGATGAAAGCATTGAAAAAGTATGGGCACGTCATGCCGTCCTGGCCCGCGCGATTTGGGCGGCTTGTGATGCGTGGGGGCAGGTCGGTTCGCTTAAGATGAACGTGGCTGAGGCTCAGAATCGCAGCAATGCAGTGACATCCTTAAGTCTTGCATCCCCGGACGGCACAAGATTGCGCGAGTGGGTCGAGACCAACATCGGCCTGACCTTGGGCATCGGCCTTGGTATGGGGGGAGAAGGCGAACGCAGCTCGGATGGTTTCTTCCGCTTTGGTCATATGGGCCATGTGAATGGTCAGATGATTATGGGCCTTTTGGGCGGAGTGGAGACAGGTTTGACTGCGCTGAATATCGAACACGGTACTGGTGCGCTTGAAGCTGCAGCAGCAGTGATCGCCAAAGGATAGACCTTATTCTGCTGCGTCTTTTAGCGCTTTGGGAAGTGCAAAGGTGAACAGGGCCAAGTCTTCTGATGTTCCGCAGCTTATGCGGATGCACCGGTTTTGCGGCGCGACAAAGGGCATGCGAACGAACAACCCTTCTTTGATCAATGCGGCCAGGACCCTTTGTGCAAATGCAGCGTCTTGGCCGCAATCTATTGTCACAAAGTTGGTTGCTGACGGGATCGCACTAAGTCCATTTTCGCGGGCAATCCTTGTGATCTGATCACGTGCGTTGCCGATGCGTGCAACGGTTTCAGATAAATATGCTCGATCTTGCAATGCTGCTAACGCACCTGCTTGGGCCGCGCGATTCATACCAAAGTGATTGCGCACCTTGTTGAATGCGGCAATGAGATTTGGATGCCCGATAGCGTATCCAACGCGCGCCCCAGCCATCCCATAGGCCTTTGAAAAGGTGCGCATGCGGATCACTCGCGGGTCATCTGGATTTACTTGTGCTGCGGTGCCATCGGGGGCTGTCTCAACATATGCCTCGTCGAGAACCAACAAGCAGTCAGCAGGCAAAGTATCTAGAGCCGCTGTCAACGTTTCCCCCTTGTGCCATGTCCCCATTGGATTGTCGGGGTTGGCAAGGTAAGCTAATTTGGCACCGGTTTCGGTTGCTTTGCTAAACAGCGCTGCGGGATCTTCATAATCATCAAGGTAGGGGACTTTGTGCAAAGTACCGCCAAAGCCTGCTACGTGATAATTGAACGTCGGATAAGCCCCGTCTGATGTGACGACGGCATCGCCATCTGCAACAAAAAGGCGGACCAAGTAGCCTAATAAGCCATCAATACCTTCGCCAACAGCAATATGGTCAGCGGTACAACCGTGGTGTTTGGCAAGAGCATGGCGCAAGTCATAGCTTTCTGGATCGCCGTACATCCATTGGGCGGTTTCGGCCATGGCCTGAACTGCCTTTGGGGATGGGCCGAACACATTTTCATTCGCTCCAAGGCGCGCACCAAAGGTACGCCCTTGTGCCCGTTCTTGGGTTTCGGGGCCCACAAATGGCACGGTTGATGGCAATGATTGGGCGAGATCGGTAAAGCGAAAATCTGTCATTTCAAATGCGTAGCCTATGGCGCTGTGGGCGGGCAACCCTTGAAAACGGTGCGACACGTGCTTACTTGAGAATGATTCGCAATTGGAGGTTTCGAAATGGCTAAGATGACACGTCGTGGATTTATGGCAACAACAATGGCGATAGGCGCGATGCGATTCGTCCCTGCTGGTGTTGGTATTGCGGCAAAAGCTGCGCAGGGGCGTTGGATCACCAAACTGGTATATGATAAAGGGCTTGGCATGATGCGTGCGGTTGAACGCTTCGTTCCCTAACGTCCTGCTGGTATTTGGCGCGCCAATCGTCTGTTGTGTCCCCAAGCATTTGGAGAGACATCATGAGCCGCATATCCGTCACCTATGAAAATCACATCGCGCATGTGCGCCTGACCCGCAGCGACAAAATGAATGCTGTGGATCAGGAAATGATTACTGGGATCATTGCGGCAGGTGATGAGATTGCGGCATCTGATGCACGTGTTGTTGTGCTGTCTGGCGAGGGACGTGCGTTTTGCGCGGGCATCGATATTGGCAGCCTTGGACAGATGATCGGTGTCGATCCGGCAGGGCAGTTGATGCCACGCACCCACGGAAATGGAACCACAAATCAGTGGCAAGAGGTCGCTATGATATGGTCGCGCCTTCCTATCCCAGTGATCGCGGCGCTGCACGGTCCTGTGTTTGGGGCAGGGTGCCAATTGGCGCTGGGGGCTGATATTCGCATTGCTGGACCAGACACCAAAATTGCGGTGATGGAGCTGAAGTGGGGCATCGTGCCTGACATGGGTGGTATGGTGCTACTGCCGAAATTGGTGGCACCTGATGTGATGCGCAAACTAACCTACACCGCAACGCCTGTCTTGGCGGATCAAGCGTTGGCTTGGGGATTGGTCACTGAATTGGCGGATGACCCATTGGCTGCGGCGATGGAATTGGCGACAGAGATTGGAGGGCGCAGCCCATCAGCCATTCGTGCGGCAAAGCGATTGATGACCTTAAGTGAAACGGCATCAGACACAGAAATCTTGTTGGCCGAAAGCCAAGAACAAGCTGTGTTGGTTGGAACACCTGAACAAATGGAAGTGGTTGCAGCGACGTTACAAAAACGTCCAGCTGTCTTTAAGTAACCGTTGCGCCCGCGAATAGGGCGCAACGGTATGATTAATTAGCCAAGTTCAGAGATACGAGCCAACGCGCCTTTCAACTTGGATTCTTCATCCTCGCGCAGTGCTAGGTTGGCTTTGGTCTCTTCAATGACTTCAGCCGGTGCACTGTCTGCGAATTTTGGGTTGTTCAGACGGCCACGCAGGCCACCCAATTCCTTGGCCAATTTGCCCAATGTCTTTTCAAGACGGGCCTTTTCAGCCGCAACATCGATGATGCCGTCCAGCGGAATACCGAATGCGCCGCCGCTAACGGCCAAAGCCGCGGTGCCTTTTGGCATTGTATCAACCGCTGTTAGGCTTTCGATACGGGCAAAGCGTTTAATCAACGCCTCGTTCTGATCCCACGCAGATGTTGCCGCCGCGTCCATGCCCACAACGACCAACGGCACGAAATCACCACCTGGTACGTTCATTTGGGCACGGGCCGAACGGATCGCCTCGATCATCGCAACGGTCCATGACAAATCAGCGTCCGCTTGCGCGTCAACCAGATCGGCGGCGGTGTATGTTGGCCAGTCGGTGTGAACCAACATCTTTGGACGCTCTTTAGCGCTCCACAACTCTTCTGTTACAAACGGCATAATCGGGTGCAACAGGATCAAGCATTGATCGAACGCCCATGCATATGTCGCCTTGGTTTCAGCCGCCGCAGCTGCGTCATCACCGTCCAAAACGGGTTTGGTGAACTCAAGGTATTGCGAGCAGAAGGTGTTCCAGACAAAGCTGTAAAGCGTGCTGGCCGCATCGTTGAAACGGTAGGTTTCTAGGGCTGCGTCCACGGCTTCGCGGGTTTTGGCAATCTCGCCTTTGATCCAGTTGTTCAGCGGCAGATTTGTTTCTGGCACACCGTCCGCGTGGGGTACATCAAACGTGCCTTTGAAATCGCCGTAGGTGCCGGCATTCCAAAGCTTCGTCACGAAGTTGCGATAGCCCTCAATCCGTTTCGTATCCAGCTTCAACGCACCACCAAGAGAGGCCATTGCCGCATTGGTAAAGCGCAGCGCGTCGGCACCGTATTCGTCGATGATGTCGAGCGGGTCGATGACGTTGCCCGTTGATTTGCTCATTTTCTTGCCATGCGCATCGCGCACAAGGCCGTGCAAATACACGTTCTTGAACGGGATTTCATCGACAACAGCCAGTTGCATCATCATCATCCGCGCGACCCAGAAGAACAGGATGTCTTGGCCTGTGATCAGGTCGGAAGTCGGGAAGTAGCGTTTGAGCGCGTCGGTTTCTTCGGGCCAGCCGAGGGTGCCGATAGGCCAGAGGCCGGAGGAGAACCATGTGTCTAGGACGTCGGGGTCGCGTTGAATACCAATTCTATTAATGCCTTCTCTAAAGTCTAGGTACGGAAATGCAACTTCCCGTCCAGAGCGAGCATATCTAGTAACGCCATCTTCTTTTTCTACGTCGAAAACTTCGCAGTTCTCAAAACCACGAGACTCGTAGTCTAACTTAGCTGCTGCCATTGCTTCTTCTTCGGTTGCATAGCAATAGAACTCCTTAGCTGGACCTCTCCAAACCGGTATCTGGTGCCCCCACCAAAGCTGACGCGAGATGCACCATGGCTCGATATTATCCAGCCAGTTGTAATAAACCTTCTCTCCGCTCTCTGGCATGATTTTCACATCACCATTGCGCACTGCATCCAGCGCAGGCTGAACGATCTGGTCCGTGTCCACAAACCATTGGTCCGTCAGCAACGGTTCGATCACAACCTTGGAGCGGTCGCCGTATGGCTGCATGATCGGCTTGTTCTCAACGTAAGGGATCAACGTTGTTGTCTCTTCACCCTCATCATCCGTTGTCGTGACAGGCACCATAACAGCCAGCCCCTCATCGGTGATGTCTTGGACAACCTTCTTGCGCGCCTCAAAGCGGTCCATGCCACGGTATTCTTCGGGCACAAGGTTCATCGCGGCGATCATCGCCTCGTCGAATTCTTGGGTGCCATTCGCAATCGCTTGGGCCACGGCAGCTTCTTCAGCATATGGCTTACCATCGGCGCGCATTGCGGCTTTCGTGTCCATTAGGTTGAACATCGGAATGCCGCCACGTTTGGCAACTTGATAGTCGTTGAAATCGTGGGCACCCGTGATCTTCACCGCACCAGATCCGAAATCCTTGTCAGGATATTCATCCGTGATGATCGGGATCAGGCGGCGGAATTCTTTTGGACCAACAGGAATTTCGCACAACTTGCCAACGATAGGCGCGTAACGTTCGTCTGATGGATGCACAGCAACCGCGCCATCACCCAGCATGGTTTCTGGACGTGTGGTTGCGATTGAAATGTAATCGCGGGTCTCTTCCAACGTGACATTCCCGTCCTCATCTTTTTCGATGTAGGTATAAGTCGCGCCACCAGCGAGTGGATATTTAAAGTGCCACATGTGGCCCGGTGTCTCAACATTTTCGACCTCAAGATCGGAAATAGCTGTTTCGAAATGCGGGTCCCAATTGACCAGACGTTTGCCGCGATAGATCAGGCCCTTGTTATACATTTCAACAAAGACTTTGATTACGGCGTCAGGAAAGTTGCCCGACATGGTGAAGGCTTCACGGTCCCAATCGCAAGACGCACCAAGGCGTTTGAGCTGGTTGATGATCTGACCGCCGGATTCTTCTTTCCACTCCCAAACCTTTTCAAGGAACGCATCGCGCCCCATTTCAGCGCGCGAAGGTTGCTGTGTCTCGGCCAGTTTGCGTTCCACAACCATCTGCGTGGCGATGCCCGCGTGATCGGTGCCCGGCTGCCATAACGTGTCAAACCCCTGCATACGCTTCCAGCGCATCATGATATCTTGAAGTGTGTTGTTGAACGCGTGGCCCATGTGCAAAACGCCCGTGACGTTTGGCGGTGGTATCATGATGCAATAGCTGCTGGCCTCTGGCTTGGCGTTTGCGCCTGCCACAAAACAACCTGCCGCTTCCCATGCTTGATAGAGACGGGGTTCTGCGGTTGTCGCGTCGAATTTCTTTTCCAGCGCCATGGCTACGGTATCCTTTGGTCGTGGGTGTTTTAAGTTAAAACATCAGATAGCGAAACGCACGCGCAAGGGAAAGGCACTAAGTCTTGATCGGGGCCCCACCTACAAAGGAATTGCCATTCACATAGTCACAGGGCGCTTCTTGCATTTCCAAATGCAGACCATCGTCAATGTATGGGTGGGCGCGCGCCAGTGCCTCGTCGACATCAATGCCAAGGCCGGGGGCTGTTGGAGGGGTGATAAAACCGTCCTCAACGCGAATGCTGCCTTTGATCAATTGGTCGTGGAATGGGGTTTCAATGCACTCACACATCAGGATGTTGGGGATGGATGCGGCGTACTGGATGTTGGCGGCCCACTCGATTGGACCCGCATACAAGTGCGGTGCCATCTGCGCGTTGTAAACCTCAGCCATCGCGGCAACCTTTTTCATCTCCCAGATACCGCCTGCACGGCCCAGTGCAGGCTGCAAGATCGCGGCGGCCCCGCTGCGCAAGACGGGGGCGAACTCGGCCTTTGTGGTCAATCTCTCACCTGTCGCAACAGGTATGCGGGTGCTGCGTGCCACTTGGGCCATTTGCTCCACCGCGTCTGGTGGCACAGGTTCTTCATACCAGAGTGGGCTAAAGGGTTCGATGGCTTGGGCCAACCGAATGGCACCCGCAGTGGTGAACTGGCCATGGGTTCCAAATAGCAGGTCCGCCTTATCACCAACGGCCTCGCGAATAGCTTTGCAAAAAGCCACCGACTGGCTGATGTCACTCATGGCAGGCATATGTCCGCCACGCAGGGTGTAGGGGCCAGCAGGGTCAAACTTAACCGCAGTGTATCCCCGCGCCACGCAATCAAGTGCAGACTCGGCAGCCATCTCTGGTGAAGTCCAAAAGGCATTTATGTCGTGGTGAGGCAAAGGATAAAGGTAGGTATAGGCGCGGATGCGATCATTCATGCACCCGCCAATTAGGGCGTGAACAGGCCGATCACGGTCTTTGCCCAAAACATCCCAGCATGCGATTTCAAGTCCAGAAAATGCGCCAATAACAGTAAGGTCAGGGCGCTGCGTAAATCCAGAGGAGTAAACACGGCGATACATCAATTCGATGTTCTCAGGGTTCTCGCCCTGCATATGGCGGGCAAAAACGTCCTCGATCACAGTTTTCATCGCAATCGGCCCGACAGAGGAAGCATAGCATTCCCCCCAACCAACGATGCCGGTGTCCGTTGTGACCTTAACCAAGATCCAATACCGACCGCCCCATCCAGGTGCGGGTGGCGCTGTAACAATGACTTCTAAATCTTGCAGCTTCATAACGGGCCCAACTTCATCTTACCAAATAAACTCCGGGGAGATCGCCAAAGGCGAGCGGGGGCAGCGCCCCAACCCTACCTATCGAACATGATCACGTTACGTCGCGCAGAACCCGTTTTCGTATCCGCAATAGCCTCGTTGATTTGATCCAACGACCAACGGCCAGAAATCAATTCATCCAACTTTAAACGCCCTTGCGTGTACAAATCGACCATCCATGGAATATCGCGCTGAATAACAACGTCCCCCATCTTTGATCCAATCATGCCCTGACCAACAGCCGCCAACATGACGGGTTCAAATTCAGCCATTGCGCCTGAATGTGGCATGCCCACCATGATGACCTTTCCACCACGGCCCAGATACTTAGGGGCATCCTCATAGGCTGGGATCGCGCCCACGGTGACGATAACCGCTTCCGCACCGCGCCCACCCAATGCCTTATAGCTTGCGCGCCATGGTTTTTCGGCAGTGGCAAGCACACCATGGGTTGCGCCAAATTCTTTGGCGATGGCCAGTTTTTCTTCACTCATATCAACGGCAACGATGCGTCGCGCACCGGCAATGCGCGCACCTTGAATGGCGTTCAGGCCAACGCCCCCAGCACCAATGACGACAATGTCTTGTCCAGCACGTAGATTGGCAGCGTTAATCACCGCCCCAACGCCAGTAATCACGCCACATGCAATCAGGCTGGCAGCATCTTTTGGAATGTCAGGAGAAATCTTGACCAATTGGCGTTGGTCAACGACGACTTTTTCGGCAAATCCACCGGTTGCCATCGCTTGGTGTAATTTCCCACCGTCAGCTGTTTTGATCGGCCCGTGGTCGCCATCATAAGAGGTTTCGCAGACCGTTGGCTTGCCGCCAGCACAGCTTGGGCATGTGCCGCATGAACGGATCAATGTCACAACAACACTGTCTCCTACCGCCAATCCGTTCACACCATTACCGACAGCACTAATGCGACCTGCGGCTTCGTGGCCGTAGACTGCTGGCAATGAGCCGCCCCATGCGCCACCAGCGAATGAGATGTCGGAATGGCAGATCGCAACAGCGTCTAATGTTACTTCGACTTCGCCCATTTCAGGAGAGCGCAGTTGAATTTCCTCAACACGCAAGGGTTCTCCAAATGCGTGGCAGACGGCGGCTTTAATTGTTTGCATGACGGCTCCATTAGCTCAGGCTTTTGATCATGCTGGCCTGTGTCGGCGCATAGCTCAAGAAAAAAGGTAACGTTGGGGGCCGGACTGCTTATTCCGTAGCGTCACCTGAAGTGCGGTGCCGCATGAACAGCGCGATTGCGATCAGCGTTAGGATAAGTGCCAGCAAGAATGGTGCACCTGGCATGTAGAAGGGAGCGGTTTCAGCGGTGAATGCGGCAAAGGTAGTTGTCATCAACATGGGTGATATGATCATGGCCAGTGCGGACAATGATGTCAGTGCGCCTTGCAACTCCCCTTGTTGATCATCTCCAACGGCCTGTGACATCAATCCTTGAAGCGCTGGCGAAACAATCCCTGCTAGTGCAGCAACAGGGATAAAGAACAAGGCAACGGTTCCAGATGTCACAAGGCTTAGAAAGCCAAACGCTAGTATATCAAAGAACAATCCGTAAATGATTGTTCCCCGTTCCCCCAAATATTTGATCGCTGGTCGGATCAGAAACCCTTGGACAACCGCCATCATGATCCCAAACAGCCCCAAGGATAATCCGATGGTGGCCGGATCCCAATCAAAGCGTTCCTTGCCAAAATAGCTCCAGATGGCGGGGTATACAGTGTGCGCTATCGAATAGACAAAATAGACGCCAAGTAGCGTACCGATCATTGGCAACTTGCTGAGGGCTTTAAACGCGCCAAACGGATTTGCGCGTTTCAGTGAAAATGGACGCCGGATCGCGTCAGTTACTGTTTCTTTCAACACGACCCATCCGAACAATGCATTTAGTCCAGACAGAACTGCGGCGGCATAGAACGGGGCGCGGGTGCCGTATTCGGCCAACAAGCCACCAATCAATGGCCCAAGGACAAAGCCGAGCCCGAAGGCCGCACCGATCAATCCGAAATTGGCGGACTTATCCTCGGGTTTGGAGATATCCGCGATGTATGCATTCGCGGTTGAGTGTGTCGCGGCGGTAATTCCGCCAATTATGCGGCCAATTAGAAGTAACCAAATGGTGCCTGCGACGGCCATCAGTAGATAGTCAGCGGCCATTGCCACCAAGGAAACCAACAAGATCGGACGGCGCCCGAACCTATCAGATAGTCCGCCCACAACAGGTCCAAACAGGAACTGCATCGCGGCAAATGACGTGGATAACAACCCACCCCATAAGGCGGCTGCCCCCAAAGTACCGCCACCCACTTCGACCATCAAATCGGGCATTACGGGCATAATAAGACCAATGCCCATCGCATCGATCATGACGGTGAACATGATGAACAGTACGGGTAGGCGCATTTCTAGAGGGCCTTAACAGCTGCAGCGAAAGCGCGCGCTTCATTGGGCGCACATCCCATTTGTTCTGTGGCTTGGAATGTCGCAGGGGAAATCGATGGATGCGCGGCCTGTGCAACTGTTGCTAGTTCTTGACCCGATTTCATCGCCTGTGCGCATAGCTTTTTAGTTTCCGCTTGGGCATCGGGGCGCGGCATAGTTTCAGCAAGTGCAAAGCTCAGTGCTTCGGCGTGAATTAACCCAAGCCCACCCAAGGCATCGTTCATATTGTCGGTTTGGGGCGTCATGTTGGCGCTTAGTATTTTCGCATGGGCCAATGCAGATGCACCGGACAACATGATTTGGGGCAGTGTCATCCATTCAGTGAACCATGCAACACCATCGCGTTGGTGTTGGTGAACCGCAGCTGTGTGCAGGCAGCTACGCAGGCCTGAAACCTGATTTGACAGCGCGACAATGGCTGATGGCGCGACTGGGTTTTGTTTTTGTGGCATTGTGGATGATGCACCGGATGTTCCAAGTGTGACTTCGTCGATCCCACCAACGCTAAGCCCAATCAGGCTTTGGCCCATCGCGCCTAAGATTGTAGTGACCCGTGCGCTCCAATCCGCGATCCGTAACACCGGGGTGCGGTCTGTATGCCAACTGCGTTTCGGATCATTCAGGCCAAGGGCTGCAGCCAAATCCGTGCGTGTTTGATCAGCTTTGGGGCCAAGTGCCGATGACGTGCCTGCCGCGCCGCTCAGGGAAACCCAAAGAGATGAGGCGCGCAGTTCGTCTAATTCCTTTAGTGCACCAAGCAATGGCATGCCCCATGTTGCGATTACAGCACCCCAACTGGTGGGTGTCGCATGCTGGCTATAGGTGCGGGCAGGCATTGGTTGGTCTGCATATTTCGCCGCTTGTTTTGCAAGCGAGTTTAGGACGGTTTTGATATCGGTTTCTGCTAGCGTCAGCGCTTGGCGCATACGCAACATCAACGCGGTATCAATGATGTCTTGGCTTGTTGCACCCCAGTGGGCGAAGGCGCTGTGCTCTGGTGCTTCCATTTCTTTGCGAAATGCAGCGACCAACCCAGGAACGCACACACCGTTTTGTCCTGTTGATGCAGCGATGGCACCTGGATCGACGGTGATCTCAAGGCTTGCGCGATGGATTGCAGCGCCGCTTTCGTCAGGGATTACACCCAATTTGCCTTGGACTTTTGCCAATGCGCCCTCAACCAAAAGCATAGCCCGAATGGCTGCACTGTCCGTAAATAGGCGTCCAGTGTCCCCTGATGGAAACAATTTGGCGTAAAGTGGGCTGTCAAAAACGGAAGCTGCCATGGGTTAGATATGTCCTGTACTGCGCATGAAGTCTGTCAAAACCTGTGCATACTCGATGGGTTGCTCGACGCAAGGCAGGTGGCCAGCTTTACGCATCAGATGGAAGGTGCTTCCGGGAATAAGATCAACGGTTTCGCGCACCAAATCGGGTGGGGTTGAACCATCTTCTGACCCAGCAATGCCCAATGTCGGCAAACGCAGGCCTGAGGTCGGCGTGTAAAAATCAGTACCTGAGATAGCCGCGCAACAGCCAGTGTAACCTTGGACGCTTTGTTGGGCCAACATGTTGCGCCATAGTTCAAGTTCTGGGCCCGCACAAAACGTTTTGCTGAACCAGCGTTGCATCACGCTGTCGGCCAGTGCTTCGATGCCTTGCGTTTGGACAATATTAATGCGGTCCGACCACATCGGAGCATTGCCGATTTTTGCCGCTGTGTTGGACAAAACCATTGCACGGATCAGATCCAGACGCTTCACGGCCAACCCTTGTGCGATCATGCCACCAATGGACAGACCTACAAATAGGGCGTCTTTGAAACCCGTATGATCCATCAATTGCTCGGTGTCGGTGATCAACGATCCCATGGAATATGGGGCAGGTGGGCATGCGCTTAGGCCATGGCCACGCTTGTCGAACCGCAAAATGCGCAGACCTTTTGGAAGCAAAGGCAGGATTGGATCCCATAGGCGCAAATCAGTGCCAAGAGAGTTGGCGAACACAACCGGTGCGCCGTCCTCCGGTCCATCAATCCTGTAGTGCAGTTTTGTGTTTTTAAGATGCGCATACTTCATGAATTAGCCTCGTTTGTTGCGATCGTTTAAGCGCATATGCGCGATGATCTGGCCGTGATCTGACGCCAGTTTGTTATAGGGGGCTTCTGGATGGCTGCCGTCTGTCAGGTGATCGTTCAACACGCTGAAATATTCCATCTCACCGATGCTGTTAGGGGTGTCAGCCATAAAATGGCGGGACATATAGATCTGATCGATGCTTTCAAAATTGCCACCAAAGGCTGCAGTGAACACCATATCGCGAGCTGATTTGCGCACGAATTGTTTTTCAGCCGAGTGCAAGCGCACGCGTTCGATATCTTCGGTGATCTGGATGTTTTGTTCTTTTGAATAGCGATCATTCGAGGCTTTGGCATCATGGCGCAGCATCCAAGAATAGTTTTTGAACGGGGCTTCGCCGCTGATGATTTCGCTGCTGACTGCGTGTTCGCCGTCATTGAAATCGCCCATAACCATGACAGGATTGCCAGCATGCAGTTCTTCAACAATCAAACGGCGCAACACGCAGGCTTCGGCCATGCGGCGCATTGAGGCACGCATTGCACCCATCGCGCGGCCAACTGGATCGTATTCAGTCAGAACTGCTTCGGCTGGAAACTCTGCACCTTCAGGCACATCATATTCACCCAGCTTTGATTTCAGATGGCAGTTAAATATTGTGACGACTGCATCGCCAACAGGAACACGGACCTTAAGGATCGGGCGTGAAAGGCGTTTGAGGACATAGCTGCCTTCCTGACTTTTACCGGTCCATTTGATTTGGTCTTCGTCCAAGTCTTGTATTACCTTAGGTTCACCGACAAAACCAAAGCGCGAAAGGACCGCAAGGCCCGGTCGGCGTTCACCGGCACCACCATCATTCAGGTTTGGTGCATATGCGAGGGCTGCATTCGTATAGGGGGTGTAAGCCAGTTTGCGAAAAATTGCGCGTTTGCGGTAGCGTTTGGTTTTGTCCGGAATATGGGCAGCGTTGTCTTCGATCCCTTCGGCGTCGGCCTCTGCGATCACATCACGCAGCGCGCTTTCCTCAAATATCTCCTGAAAACCAACGATATCGGCATTCATGGTTTGCAGCTGTTCAGACAGCCAATCTGCTTTCCATGCGTATTCTTCTGGTGTGTATTTTTGGAATTTGTAGTATTCTTTGTCCTCACCAATTAAATTTTTGACGTTGAAACTGGCGATAGTAAAATTGGTCATATCAAACTCCGAAGCGCGAAAGGGCTGTTTGGAAAAGGGCTGCGTCGACGTTACCGCCGGAAATAACAACGATAACATCATCGCCTTTGATTTGGTCGGGCCGGTATAATGCAGAGGCAAGAGCGATTGCGCCTCCAGGTTCTGCAACAAGTTTCAGGCGGCTAAAGGCCTGCGCCATGGCCTGCATTGCTTCGTCTTCAGAAACGGTTAGGCCCGAACCACATAACCGCTTCATGATAGGAAAGGTAATGTCGCCGGGTTGTAGCGTTATGACCGCATCACAGATGTTACCAGAGGTCGCTGCATTGCTGCGAATTACACCGTCTTTGAGTGAGCGGGCGACATCGTCAAAGCCCTCAGGCTCAACAGGGCGCACCAACATGTCAGGCGCATCCGCTTCCAAGGCAAGGGCGATGCCGCTGGTTAGACCACCGCCGCCACAACACACAATAACCTCAGCTTTGGTGACGCCATGTTCGGCCGCTTGGGCTGCGATTTCAAGGCCAACGGTGCCTTGGCCAGCAATCACTTCGGGCTCATCATAGGGTTTGATCAAGGTTAGCCCGCGTTCTTTAGACATAGCCGCACCAATGGCGTCACGGCTTTCGCCGTCGCGGTCATATAGAACAACTTCGGCACCTAATGCTTTTGTGTTCGCGATCTTTAGGGCAGGGGCATCAGATGGCATGATGATCACGGATGGCACGCCGTGTGAACGCGCGGCCAAGGCAACACCTTGTGCGTGATTGCCACTCGAGAATGCGATCACACCCTTTGCACGTGTCGGTTCGTCGAGTGCCGATAGGGCAGACCAGCCACCTCGAAACTTGAAACTACCCGTGTGTTGCAAACATTCAGGTTTAACCCAAACACGGCGGCCAGCAATTTCATCCAAAAATGGCGAATTCAGCAAGGGCGTATAACGTGCGTGACCCTGAATACGTTGTGCCGCAGCACGGATCATTTCGATGTTCATGTCAGGTCCTTCAAAAGCGCGAGCGGATAGGGTTTGGGGGTTTGGATTAAAGCCCGACAATTTTGGGAATGTCGATCAGGTCGTTCAAGACGTGTTTTGGCTTCCATGGCATACGGTCCATAGGTTCGCCAGAACGGTTTACCCATGCGGTTGTGAACCCATAGCCAGTAGCACCCGCGGCGTCCCATCCATTTGAGGATACGAACAACACCTCATCTTTGGCGCATCCGAACCGTTGCCCCACAAGGTCATACACACGTGAATCAGGTTTGAAGATGCCAACACTTTGCACGGAAAGATTGTCATCTAATAAGGTTTCGATCCCAGCCGATTGGACTGCACCATCCAACATATCGGGGGAGCCGTTGGACAATATGGCCGTGTTCATGCCTGCTGCCTTTAAGGTTTGCAGCATCTCGGGAACCTCTGGATAGGCCTGTAGTTCCCAATATAGCGCAAGTAGACGTTCGCGTAGCTCTGCATCACCATCAACGCCGCATTTCTCCAATGCCCAATCTAGGCCGTCTTGGGTCACTTCCCAAAAGTCGGTGTGGGCCTGTGTGATGGCACGCAGCCAAGTGTATTGTAATTGTTTGAGACGCCAGTGTTCTGCCAGTTGTGGCCACGTGTCCTTAATCTTGGAAAATTGTGGTTCGCTTGCTGCTTGGCGTGCTGCAGCAGCCACATCAAACAGAGTGCCGTAGGCGTCGAAAATACACGTGGTAATAGGCATGTGTCGTCTCCTTCTTTTTCAACACAGTGGCACGCGATATAGCGATCGAAAAGGCTAAAAGATGGGTTTACCCGATGATCGGTTCGGGGCAGTGTGCGCGAAATCTAAAATACGGCACAAAGGACATCATCGTGACCAAGATCAAAACCGGCGACAACGTGAGCATCCACTATACTGGAACTCTTGAAGACGGCAGCGTTTTTGATAGCTCAGAAGGCCGTGAGCCACTGGAATTCGAAGTGGGTTCGGGCCACATCATTGTTGGTCTTGATGAAGCGATGCCTGGCATGGAAGTTGGCGAAAAGAAGATCGTACAAATCCCGTGTGAATTGGCTTATGGCGAAGCCGTTGAAGAGATGAAACAAGCCGTGCCACGTGAAGGTATTCCCGAGGATATTCCATTGGAAATTGGCCTTACGCTTCACATGCAAACGCCAAGCGGTCAGCCGTTGCCGGTGACTGTTGTTGCGATGGATGAAGCCACTGTAACGCTTGATGCAAACCACGCACTTGCTGGCAAGACGCTGACATTTGACTTCGAAGTTGTTTCAATCAACTGATTAAAGCGGGCTGTTAATGGCCTGCTTGCATTTCGCTAAGCATTTTTTCAACTTCTTTGGCCATTGCTTGACTGTCAATGGCATCACTTTCTAATTGGCGGGTGATGCCTCTGCGCACTTTGATCCGGTCTTTTGGCATAGTTTGATGAATGCCTGGAGCGTGAGGTGTCTCTTGGACGGCTGCAAGCTGGGTGTTTTGTCGTGGTTTCTCGAGGTAAAGCACAACATCTTCCACCATTTCTGGATATAATCGCAGTGTTGTTGATGCGCCGATAAGGAAGACGTAAAACAGAACCCGCCGCATTTTATTAGAGCGCCGCGCACGTGCTTCGCGACGGGCTAAAATCTTTTCAAAATGTGGGGTCTGTTTTTTCATGGTGACATTGCTACTTGCAGCTGTGGCCCATGTTAGGGCGAAATTCGGGCGAATTTATGCGGGTTATCCTGCATGCTCCGCCCGAATTCTATTTTTTTTACAGGTGATCTGGCTGTGGCATGCCTAAAACGTGGTAGCCGCCATCAACGCGAATGATTTCGCCTGTGGTACAAGCCCCAGCGTCAGATGCAAGATAAACAGCTGTGCCACCAACTGCTTCTAATGTTGCGTTCGAACGCATTGGCGCATTTTGATCTGTGTGTTTGTATGTCTTGCGTGCCCCGCCAATCGCGGCGCCTGCCAGTGTCTTCATTGGGCCGGGTGAGATTGCGTTAACGCGAATGCCTTCTGGTCCAAGATCGTTGGCAAGGTAACGTGTTGCTGATTCAAGAGCTGCTTTAGCAACGCCCATTACGTTGTAATTTGGTACAACGCGATTTGAACCTTGGTAGGTCAATGTCAACAAGGTCCCGCCATTTTCAGTCATCAATGGGTGCGCACGGCGGGCAACCTCGATGAAGGAATATGCTGAGATATCCATTGAATGCTTAAAGTTAGCGCGGGAGGTGTTCAGAAAACGGCCTGTGAGTTCTGACTTGTCAGAAAACGCGATAGCGTGGACGACAAAGTCGATTGTGGGCCAGCGTGAACCCAAAGCATCGAACGCTGCGTCTAGGCTTGCATCATCCGTTACATCTACGTCGACCATGAAGTCGGAACCAACAGAGGCTGCCAATGGTTCAAGACGTTTGCCGAATGCTTCACCTTGGTAGGTAAAGGCAAGTTCGGCCCCAGCTTCGGCCATCGATTTTGCGATCCCCCAAGCGATGGAACGTTCATTGGCGACACCCATAATAAGGCCGCGTTTTCCTGCTAACATATTGGTCATAATAAAATTCTTACCCGTGATATTTGGAAAGGATCATTGATCCATTGGTGCCGCCAAACCCAAACGAGTTTGTCATAACGCTATCAAGGCCGGCATTTTGCTTGGTCTCAAGTGCTATTTCAGAGGCGTCGAGCGCAGGATCAAGGTTTTTGACGTTGATCGAGCGGGCGATGAAATCATTGTCCAGCATTAGCGTGCTAAAAATTGCCTCTAACGCGCCAGCGGCACCTTGAGCGTGACCTGTCATAGACTTGGTCGAACTAACAGGTGGCGTGTTGCCTTGGCCAAAGACGCGGCGTACCGCTTCGATTTCGCCAACATCACCGACTGGTGTGGATGTTCCGTGTGCGTTGATGTAGCCAACTTTACGGCCTTCTGGCAGTGTGGACAGTGCGAGGCGCATTGCGCGCTCTCCACCCTCACCAGATGGCGCAACCATGTCGTGGCCGTCTGATGTTGCTGCGTAGCCTGTGACTTCAGCATAGATTTTCGCGCCACGTGCCAACGCGTGGTCCAGATCTTCAAGGACAACGATACCGCCACCACCTGAGATTACAAAACCATCACGGTCCGCATCAAAGGCACGGCTCGCTTGTTCTGGCGTGTCGTTATATTTGCTGCTCATCGCGCCCATAGCGTCAAACAGGCAGGATAATGTCCAATCCAGCTCTTCGCCGCCGCCTGCGAACATAACGTCTTGTTTGCCCATCATGATCTGTTCCGCTGCGTTGCCGATGCAGTGGAGGGATGTGGAACAAGCAGAGGTGATCGAATAGTTGATCCCTTTTATCTTGTAAGCAGTTGAGAGGTTCGCGCTGACGGTCGAAGACATGCATTTTGGAACTGCGAATGGGCCGATGCGTTTTGTAGCACCTGTCTTTGCAACCGTTTGGTGCGCTGTCAGCATTGCGGAAGTGGAGGGACCACCAGAACCTGCAACAAGGCCCGTGCGTTCATTCACGATTTCCGCTTCAGTCAAACCCGCGTCAGCAATGGCTTGGGCCATAGCAATGTGCGCGTAAGCGGCTGCTGGGCCCATGAAACGAAGGGTGCGTTTGTCGACGTGCTCAGCGACATCCAGTTTGAGCGTACCAGCGATTTGGCTGCGAAAGCCGTGCTCGGCCATTTCTGGGCTCGCGACGATGCCAGAAGTTCCGGCCTGCAAGCTTGCAAGCACTTCTTCAACATTATTTCCGATGCTTGAGACGATCCCCAAACCTGTGACGACAACGCGGCGCATGGCGCTCTCCTTGTTCTGTGCTGGGTCTTAGAACCGACCCGACCATGTTTTTACAACTTAAACCGAAGTAGGATTAGGTTTCAGATAATGCAACTTTCATGTCTTTGACCATGTAAATAACTTCGCCGTCTGCTTCTACAATCCCGTTGGCCACGCCCATTGTGAGGCGGCGGGTTTGGATCGCTTTGGTAAAGTCGATTTTATAGGTAAGTTTCTTGCGGTCAGGGCGCACCATGCCGGTCAATTTAACTTCGCCCACACCCAATGCATAGCCACGGCCCTGCCAGCCGCGCCAGCCAAGGTTAAAACCGGTGAGCTGCCATAATCCGTCTAGACCCAAGCAGCCTGGCATGATCGGGTTGCCAGGGAAGTGGCAGTCAAAAAACCAAAGGTCAGGCGTGATGTCAAATTCCGCAACAACGTGCCCCTTGCCATGCTCGCCGCCATCACCTGAGATGTCCGTGATACGATCCATCATCAACATGGGTGGGGCTGGCAATTGCGCATTGCCCTCGCCGAACAGTTCGCCGCGCGAACATTTTAGTAGGTCGTCCTTGTCAAAGCTTGTTGGGTAAAGGGACATGTTGGCGGCTCTCCGTATCATATTTAGTATTACCCCTCCTTTACCATCGCAATTTGTGGTCCTGCAAGGGTAGGACGTCGTTGTTGTGCGCTTAGAAACTTGATGTGGTCTTTGCGGTGCATTGTGAGGGGGGTGACAGTAATATTGGGCAACCAGCGCGGTAATGTGCAGTTTATGCCCAATTCATGGAAAGGAATTGAAAACATCCGCTGGTCACACTAGATGTTATTTGAGAATGTTTTGCAAAGGCTCAATTGTAATGTCGCAAGAACAAATAGGCACGAACTGGTTGGCAACCGCTGGGCTTCGCCCTACGCGTCAACGCGTGACTTTGGCGGCTTTGCTGGTTGGAGATGGCCAACATCGTCACGTCACTGCCGAAAGCCTGTTCGACGCAGCCCATGCTAAGGGCAATGCTGTGTCGCTCGCGACTGTCTATAACACTCTTAGTGCGTTTTGTGATGCAGGACTGATGCAAGAGGTCACTGTTGATGGTTCAAAAAGCTACTTTGACACCAATACACATGATCACCCGCATTTTTATTGGGAAGACGAAGCCAGATTGACGGATGCACCATCAGAACAGTTGGTGATTGCGCAGTTGCCGGACGCACCTGAAGGTGCGGAGATCGCATCCGTGGATGTCGTCATCCGTCTACGCCGCAAAGTCAAAAATTAACCCAAGTTTGAGTTGGCATTTCAAGTGATGGGCTTGCCCTAACACATGATTGCAAACTAGCGTGAGCCTAAGAGTTCAGGAGCACATGCATGACACATCCACTTATCACGCAAGATCACATCGAGACCTTCCAGAAGGACGGGGTTGTTATGATCAAAGGATTGTTTGCGGATGAAGTGGATATGTTGCGCAATGGCGTCGCCCGCAACATGTCTGATCCTGGGCCACATGCCGCCGAGAATTTGCATAAGGGTGAGGCGGGTCGCTTCTTTGATGATTATTGCAACTGGAGTCGTATTCCTGAATTTGAAAATGTTATTCGCAACTCTGCTGCTGCCGAAGTCGGCGCGGATCTTATGCGGTCCAATTCGGTGCAATTGTTTCATGATCACGTTCTGGTCAAAGAGCCCGGTACCTCAAAGCCAACACCTTGGCACACGGATGGCCCGTATTATTTTGTTGAGGGTCAACAAACGGTTAGCTTTTGGTCGCCTCTAGATGCCGTAACAAATGCCAGCTTGCGCTGCGTTGCCGGGTCACATTTGTGGGAAAAACCAGTTTTGCCGACACGATGGCTAAGCGAAACAAATTTTTACCCAGACGACGAGACATATATGGCCGTGCCTGATCCTGATGCCGAAGGGATGAAAGTCGTTGAGTGGGAGCTGGAACCAGGCGACGCTGTGGCGTTTAACTATAATATTCTGCACGGGGCGCGTGGGAACGAGGCTACAACCAGACGGCGGGCATTTTCGCTGCGCTTGCTTGGGGATGATGCACGCTATGTGGAACGCCCGGGGCCGACGTCACCACCATTCCCGGGACATGATATGACCCTAGGACAAAAGCTTCGCTCTGATTGGTTCCCGACATTATTTGAACGCTAATTCTGATCTATATTAGAACCACTGTCCCGGTTCCATCAGCCCCAGATCAAGTAACTGACGTGAATGCCATTCAAAGGCTGCAGAGTTGTGCCATTTGAAGGTAGGGATGTCGAAGGTGCTGCCTGGATTTTGTTTTAATGCCTTGGCTGTTCTGAACGAACAGATGGCAGATGTCAGGTTGTGATGCCACGGGCAGGCATATGTATTATATTCTTCGTCATTAAAGGTGTGATCTTCACACAGTTTCAGACCCTCTTTGGATTTGAAGAGTGCGATGCGGTCAATCTTACGGCGATTCAGAGGGACGTGTTCTTCATAGCGCCAGCGCAATCCACCGAAGAAATCCAATTGACGGTCTTTAGGGTGGTTGTGGTTGTTGATGTCCGGGCGCGCCAGTGCGTAATAACCAGAACGATCAAGGTGGGCGCGATCTAAGGACACCGCATCTGGGTTAGCGTCCAGATCATCAGAATATAAATCGACAACATAGGTTAGCATCGAATGGCGGCGTTCCTCGGTATGGAATGACAGCATTTCACCAACAGTACGTGTTTCGCAAAATGGGTGGAACAAATACTCTGCGTTGAAGCAGTAGTACATCCAAAGACCGGGGGCCGCAGCAATCACGCTGTTGACCGCAAGTTCCATCGCACCTTCGCGTGCCATGTTATATCCAACGCGGTGAACCACGTCTTGAAGATCGCGTGGCAATTCAAAAACGTCGGGCATGAAGGCAATGATACTGGCGAATCCTGCCTGCTGATGATGGCGCAGTGTCGTTGCAATTTCCACATCATCCTCAACGAGAATGATCGCGACAGGCCCTTTGGCCAAGGCCGCGGCCCCGTCTTTTAAGAAAGTCTCTAGGTCTTTGTATTGCATCGGATGCTCGTTTTGAGTGTTGTTGCTAAATTCCTTCAAATCGGCGCGCATTGCAAGCGGCACTTGCCCCTGCTAGATGACGCTCAACCGCCAAAATCATACCGGATCATGACTATGACTAGCCCAAAGAAGCTCTTCATCAAAACCTTCGGCTGCCAGATGAACGTCTATGACAGCGAACGCATGGCCGAAGCGCTGGGCGGCGAGGGTTATGTCGAGACGAAAAGCCAAGAAGAAGCAGATATGATTCTGCTAAACACTTGCCATATCCGCGAAAAAGCGGTTGAAAAAGTGTATTCTGACTTGGGCCGGTTGAAAAAGTTCAAAGAGGCTAAGCCTGATCTTAAGATTGGTGTGGCTGGATGTGTTGCACAGGCTGAAGGCGGCGAGATTATGCGTCGTCAGCCGTTGGTCGACTTGGTTGTTGGGCCGCAATCTTACCACCGGCTCCCAGAAATGGAGGCTTTGATCCAGCAGGGTAAACGCGCCTTGGATACTGATTTTCCTGAAGAGGACAAATTCGAGAAGCTTAAAGCACGCCCTAAAGCCCCGCGTGGCCCGACGGCATTTCTGACTGTTCAAGAAGGTTGCGATAAATTTTGCGCTTTCTGTGTAGTACCATACACGCGCGGCGCTGAAGTAAGTCGCCCGGTAACACGTATTCTTGATGAAGCACGCAATCTTGTGGAACGTGGTGTGCGCGAAATTACCCTGCTGGGCCAGAATGTTAATGCTTACCACGGTGACGGTCCAAAAGGGACCGACTACACATTAGCACAGCTCATCTGGGAGCTGGATAAGGTTGATGGGTTGGAACGTATTCGCTTCACCACCAGCCACCCCAATGACATGACAGATGAGTTGATTGAGGCGCACGGAAATTGTGCAAAACTGATGCCGTATCTGCATCTTCCTGTCCAATCAGGAAGTGACCATATTCTAAAACGGATGAACCGCAGCCACACCGCAGAAAGCTATTTGCGCGTGATCGAACGCATTCGCGCAGCGCGCCCTGATATTGTATTGTCAGGTGACTTTATCGTGGGTTTCCCCGAAGAGACTGAAACGCATTTTCAAGAGACCCTCGATCTGGTCGAACAAGTTAAATACGGCTACGCATATTCCTTCAAATATTCCACACGCCCCGGCACACCCGCAGCGGAACGCGCCTTGGTAGATGCCGTTGAGGCCGATGATCGCTTGCAGCGTTTGCAGGCATTGATCACAAAGCATCAGCGCGAAATTCAAGATGGTATGATTGGTCGTGAGGTCAGTGTTCTGTTTGAAAAGCTTGGACGCGATGAAGGGCAGATGGTTGGCAAATCCGAGTACCTACACGCGGTGCATGTTGCCAATGCAAATGCCCAAGTCGGGGATATCGGAAAAGTAAGAATCGTTGATGCGGGTACAAATTCGCTGAAAGGCGAAATTCTCTCGTAGGGTAAACGCAGCATTATCCGGCTTTGAAAGCTTCAAAAGCGCAACTTTTTTGTGAGTGATCAGGGTAAAACCACCACATCTTGTGAATACACCTTCACACGGCGTCAATTATTACCTATCAATTCGTCATAATAGCACGAGCCAGCGTTTTTTTGACGTCCAAGGCTTTTGCGGCGGAACAAAAAAAAGGAACAGGGCTGTGGGATATAAGTTTTCTAATGCCGTACGTAACGTTCTGGCAGGGACAGCTGCAGTCGCTTTGTAATTGGTGGGACAAGCGTATCTGCGCAAGGTCTTTTCGGACGCAAAAAAGCGCAAAACGATCAATATGTCCCAACTGTCTGGATCGATCCGGATGGATGTGAGCACTGGGTTATGGACGACGGTGTTGAAGGCTACATGTCGCCTCACACAAGCCGTCAGGGTATTCCGGTTTGTCGTCGTGGTAACGTTTGTGGCGTCATGAACTCCGACCAGTTCTTTGCTACCAATAGCGCAAAAATTTCTGGTGCAGGACGTGAACGTTTGACCCAGTTCTTCCAGCAAACTGCCGCAACCAGCTACATCATCACGGGCCACACCGATGCGCGTGCTTCTGATGAATACAACATGAAGCTATCATACAACCGTGCGTCTTCTGTTGCTCGGATCGCCCAAAGCTCAGGCGCACGTATCGCCGACGTACGTGGCTACGGTGAACGTATGCCAGCAGCTTCAAACAAAACGGCACACGGTATGCAACAAAACCGCCGTGTCGAAATCATCTGTATTCGTTAAGGGGATCAAGAAATGACCTTTGTAAAAATCATTACTGCCTGTTCGTTGGTTGCCTCTTTGGGTGCGTGCGAAATTGCTGGCAGCGGCAAAAAATCAGACAAAACAGTCGACCGTGGCTTTGACAAAAAACACCTTAGCCAATTGGTTGCGGGTGTTTGGGTCGATCCAAACGGCTGTGATCACTGGATCATCGACGACGGTGTTGAGGGCTATTTGTCTCAACGTCTCGACAAATATGGTAAACCTGTATGTTCAGGTGTTGCACAACCGAACACGGTGACTGGCCCGTTCAAAGCTGGTTCCACATTTGGCGATCCAATCTAAGCCGACCGTTAGACTTAGAATTTGGGCTGTAGCGTTAATCGCTGCGGCCCATTTTTTTGCGAATGATGAAAAGACACTTTTGTCCTATTGTGTCCAGTCGATGAAAACGCCACCCTTGTTAAAAGACAGGTTAACCGTGAATCAGGAGCGCATTTTTGTCCCCCATCGACGTACCTCTAGACTCTGCTGGGTCTAAACCTTCGAACCCCGAAGCACGGGTTGAATTCCCTGACAACCGTTTGTTGATGGATGTGTGTGGAGAATTCGACAGCAATCTTACAACGATTGAAACATCACTCGAAGTGCAGATCGTGCGACGTGGCAATTCGATTGTTGTGATGGGTGATGACGTTGCACGCGACCGTGCGATTGAAATTCTGAACGCTCTATACCAACGCCGCGTCAATGGCCGTGATGTTGAGGCCGCGGATGTCGACCGTGAACTGCGGATGGGTGGCCCAGATGAAGACGTGGGCAAGCGCAATTTGGTCAAAGGTGACCAATTGGAAATGCCCGTTGGCGCACGTTTTGAGATTAAGACCCGCAAGAAATTGGTTGAACCACGCACCGATGCACAAAAAAACTATGTGCAATCGTTGTTTGAAAACGAATTGGCGTTCGGCATTGGCCCTGCAGGTACCGGTAAAACCTATCTTGCGGTAGCTGTCGGTGTTTCGATGTTCCTCTCCGGTAAGGTCGATAAAATCATTTTATCTCGTCCAGCCGTTGAAGCGGGTGAGCGTTTGGGGTTCCTGCCCGGAGCGCTGGAAGAAAAAGTCGATCCATACATGCAGCCGCTTTATGATGCGCTCAATGACTTTTTGCCTGGCAAACAGCTTGCCAAACTACGTGAAGAAAAAATCATTGAGATTGCACCCTTAGCTTTCATGCGTGGCCGCACACTGTCCAGTGCTTATGTGGTTTTGGATGAAGCGCAGAACGCTACAACGATGCAAATGAAGATGTTTTTGACCCGTCTCGGTAAGGGATCAAGAATGGTCATTACGGGTGACCGCACACAAATCGATCTGCCGCGTGGTGTGCCATCAGGGTTGGCCGATGCAGAACGCCTGCTTAGCAAAATTCCTAAAGTCAGCTTCAACTACTTCACGTCTAAAGATGTGGTCCGTCATCCTTTAGTTGCTGCAATTATCGAGGCGTATGAGGCGGACGAGCCTCATAACCAGTCCAGTTGATGGTCAAAGACCAAGGAATCGCTGAAGTCGATATTGTTGTGGAAGATAAACGATGGCTTGCGGTTGACTTACAAACCATTGCAGATCAGGCAGTTGCTGGCGTTTTAGCACGTCTTCAGTTTGATGGAGAGGACGTTGAGGTCGCTATTCTCGCTTGTGGCGATGCACGGATAACTGAACTGAATGCGGATTTTCGCGAAAAGCCAACTGCCACCAATGTGTTAAGTTGGCCTGCTGCGGAACTTAGTTCTCAGGTCGCGGGGGGGCTTCCCGACTGCCCAACCGCCGGTCCTATGGGTGGTGTTGAATTGGGCGACATTGCAATCTGCTATGATACATGTGCATCCGAAGCGGCGGCTGCAGGTAAGGCCATGCAAGACCATGTGATGCACTTGATGATCCACGGGACGCTTCATTTGCTAGGTTTTGATCACGTGCGTGACCAAGATGCCACGTTGATGGAAGCGTTAGAGGTAGAAATACTTGAAAAAATGGGCATAGATGACCCATATTGCACAACATAGGTAGAACACTCTGCCGCGAAAAACTGGCAGAATTCCCTGCCTCTACAGAACGGAACCCAATGGGCGACACTGACGACGGATCGTCTGGCGCAGCGCAACGCGCGCAGTCAGACAATGTAGCGACCACCACAACGATTGCCGTTCCTGTTTTGGAACCATCTGAAACTAATGGGACACCGACGCGAAAAGCTGGGTTTCTAACCCGCTTGATTGCGACGCTCAGCCCAACTGATGGAAGCGCAGAAGTTCAAACGACCCCGCAGCCGGCACGTTTCAAATATAGCCATGGCATGTTGAACCTGCGCCGCATGCGGGTAGAAGACGTCGCTTTGCCCAAGGCCGATATTATTGCAGTCTCAATAACTGTGTCCTTGGAAGAACTGGTTGCTAAGTTCAAAGAAAGCGGCCTAACGCGGTTGCCTGTCTATGACGGTACACTTGATACCCCTGTTGGATTCGCCCACCTTAAAGACCTTGCCTTGACCCACGGCTTCAATGGTGGTGGTGAAACATTTGATCTTGCAAAGATGTTGCGGCCCTTGCTGTTTGTTCCACCATCCATGACGATTGGCGTTTTGCTGACTAAAATGCAGGCCGAACGGCGTCACATGGCTTTGGTCATTGATGAATATGGCGGTGTTGATGGGTTGGCAACAATTGAGGATTTGATCGAGCAAGTTATTGGCGAGATCGAAGACGAACATGATGTCGACGAAGACCAACATTGGAACCTCGAAAAGCCTGGTGTTTACTTGGCTCTAGCCAAAACGCCCCTTGAGGATTTTGAGACCGAAGTGAACTTGTCTTTGACTAAACACGAAGACGTGGACGGCGAAGACATCGAAACGCTTGGTGGGCTTGTCTTTATGTTGGCTGGGCGCGTTCCTGCACGCGGCGAAGTTGTTATGCATCCAGATGGCACCGAATTTGAGGTTGTTGATGCAGATCCTCGCCGGATCAAACGCTTGCGTGTTTGCCTGCCTGATCACGCCGGATGATTGATCGGTTCAAAGCGTTGCCGCTTTGGGTACAAAGTCTGGGCGCGATCTGTGTTGGTGGCGTGGGTGCGCTGGCCCAGCAACCATTCGGTTTGGTACCGCTGATACTTGTTATGTTGATGCTGGGATTTGCAGCACTATCGGCGTCTTCGAACTTGCGCCATGCGACATGGTTAGGATGGATGATCGGCTTTGGTTACTTTCTGATCACACTTCAGTGGATAACAGCACCGTTTCAAGTGGATGCACAGCAAACGGCATGGATGGCACCCTTTGCACTTATCTTGATGGCTGGTGGAATGGCGTTGTTCTGGGGGCTGGCATTTGTGTTGGCAGGTTTTTCAGGACGGCTTTGGGCATTGATTTTCACATGGCCCTTGGCTGAACTGCTACGCGCCTATGTGTTCACGGGTTTTCCATGGGGCACGCCTCCGCAGGCTTTGGTGGATGTCCTAGCAGGGCAAGCTTTGGCGTGGGGCGGTCCACATGGTGTCATGTTGGTCATGTGCGCTGCGGCTTTTGCGATCTTCCAATCTGCGAAAATGTCTAAGGTGGTGACGTTTGGCGTTGGTATTGTTGCGCTCGCAGTTACCCTCAGCCCACCTTTAGCTGGTAGCGCGCGATTGACGGAACACATCGTCCGACTTGTTCAACCCAATGCCCCACAACGCGACAAGTGGAACCCAGAGAAGTTTGGGGTCTTTATCAATCGATTGCTACAATCCACGCAGGCGGGCGATGTGCCTGACTTGGTCCTTTGGCCTGAAACCGCGCTGCCGTACCTTGCACACAATGCACCTGGAATCTTGCAAGCTGCAGGTGAAGCGGGGCGAGGTGCGCCCGTTGCCCTCGGGATTTTGCGGGCTGATGGGCCGACACTATACAACAGCATGGTGGTTTTGGACCCCGTTGGCCAAATCACGGCAACCTATGACAAGCATCATTTGGTGCCATTTGGAGAATACATGCCGTTTCGCCCAGTTCTGTCTGCCCTCGGACTGCACGTATTCGCCGACATGTTCGGTGATGGCTTCGGTGATGGGGGCGGCGCGCAGACACTTGATTTTGGGCCGCTGGGCAAAGCACTGCCATTGATCTGCTACGAGGCCGTTTTCGCGCATGACGTTGGCGGGGCTGCGGAAAGACCAGATTTTCTAATACAACTTACAAATGACGCATGGTTCGGAACGTTTGCAGGGCCAAAGCAGCATTTGGCACAGGCTAAAATGCGCTCGATTGAACAAGGCCTGCCAATGGCGCGCGCCGCCAATACGGGGATCAGCGCTATGATCGATCCTTATGGCCGCGTATTGAAAAGCCTCGCGTTGAATGAAGCGGGCTATGTAGATGCCTCATTGCCGATGCCGTTGCCACCGACGATTTATAGTAAGCTTGGCGACCTGCCGATTGCACTTCTGTTGATTTTTGTGACTTTCATGGTTCTTTTACCTAAAATGACGTTTGGCCGCAGCCGCGACTGATTGACTGCCCGACCGAGGGCGGTTACCGGGAGCCCAATGTCCCACAACGGCTTCCTGAAGTGGCACACATAAAAACATTGGAGCACTATATGTCCCGTAAAAATTATACCTTCACATCGGAATCTGTTTCCGAAGGCCACCCAGATAAACTGTGTGATCGCATTTCGGATGCGGTGCTTGACGCGTTCTTGAGTGAAGAACCTGAAGCACGCGTTGCAGCGGAAACTTTTGCAACAACCAATCGCGTTGTCATCGGTGGTGAAGTCGGATTGTCGGATCAATCGAAACTTAAAGACTACATGGGGCGTATTGATCAAATAGCACGCGATTGTGTCAAAGACATCGGTTACGAGCAAGATAAGTTCCACTGGAACACGATTGAAGTTACGAACCTATTGCACGAACAGTCAGCTCACATCGCTCAAGGTGTTGATGCGGCGGCAGACAAAGATGAAGGCGCAGGCGACCAAGGCATTATGTTTGGTTACGCGACAACTGAAACCGAAGAGCTGATGCCGGCCCCGATCCAATATTCCCATGCGATCCTTCGCCGTTTGGCTGAGGTGCGCAAGAACGGTACAGAACCAGCTTTGGGTCCAGACGCGAAAAGCCAGTTGTCGGTGATCTACCGTGACGGCAAACCAGTTGGTGTCTCTTCAATTGTATTGTCCACACAGCACCTTGATCCAAATCTTGAATCTTCTGACATCCGTGCGATCGTTGAACCATATATCCTTGAGGTTCTTCCTGAAGGCTGGATTACCCCTGATACTGCATGGCATGTTAACCCAACTGGTAAGTTCGTAATTGGTGGACCAGATGGCGATGCAGGCCTAACAGGCCGGAAGATCATCGTTGATACTTACGGCGGTGCAGCACCGCACGGCGGTGGCGCATTCTCTGGTAAAGATCCAACAAAGGTTGACCGTTCTGCTGCATATGCTTCGCGTTATTTGGCAAAAAACATTGTCGCATCGGGTATGGCTGAAAAATGTACTGTTCAATTGAGCTACGCAATTGGCGTAGCCAAGCCGTTGTCGATCTATTGCGATACATTCGGCACGGGCCAAGTTGACGATGCCATGATCGAAAAAGCGATCGATAGCGTCATGGACCTGACACCACGCGGCATCCGTTCGCACCTTGGTTTGAACAAGCCGATCTATCAGCGGACAGCGGCTTATGGCCACTTTGGCCGTGCGCCTGAAGCTGATGGTGGTTTCAGCTGGGAGAAAACGGATTTGGTAGAAGCTTTGAAAAAAGCCGTTTAACTTTAGTTACATAATTTTTCAGACGGGCAGCGATCATTCTTGACGCTGCCCGTTGCCGTTTTTAAAATCTACTAATCGATGGTATTAATCGGTCTGTTCCTTAGCATACGCTTGCCTTGATGCGCTGCGCTGGCTAAACCGCGGCCATGACACAACCTGTACGCCCACACCGCAATTTTTATGGCCGCCTCAAAGGCAAGCACCTCAAGCAATCGCAAGAGGGCTATTTGGCCGAAGACCTTGATGCATTGTCCCCGGGGGCAGTTGATTGGGGTGTGAACCCCGACCGTAATAATCTGGATCTGAACGCCTTGTTTGAAGGCAAGCCCACGTGGCTTGAAATCGGCTTTGGTGGTGGTGAACACATGGTGCACCAATGTGGTCAAAACCCTGATGTTGGCATCATCGGATGCGAACCCTACATCAATGGCGTCGCTATGCTTCTGGGTAAGATCAGAAAAGCGGGTGTCAAAAATCTTGCGGTTTATCCGGGTGACGTACGCGATATGTTTGATGTGCTGCCTGATGCATCGATTGACCGCGCGTTTCTTCTTTACCCTGACCCGTGGCCGAAATCGCGCCACCATCGTCGTCGTTTTGTAACCGAAGAACATCTTGCGCCCCTTGCACGCGTTCTGAAACCGGGTTCAATTTTTCGCGTTGCGACTGACATTCCTGACTATGTGCGTCAAACCATGCAGGAAGTCCCAAAACAGCCATTTGAATGGACTGCTGCGGGACCAGAAGATTGGCGTGTGCCTTGGGATGATTGGATCAGCACGCGTTACGAACAAAAAGCGCTACGCGAAGATCGCACACCGCATTACATGACCTTTATCCGTAAATAGGCATTTCGCCTTTCGACTGGACCAAAGTCTGCGCAGACGATAGGTCTGGCGCTAACTTTAGACGATTTGAAAGACTGCATATGTCCAGCCACGGCACCCCAATTCCGATGACATCCTACGCTTGTGGGCCACTTAATGGGCACGCGGAAGTGCCGGGTGATAAATCAATTTCTCACCGGTCTTTGATTTTAGGTGCGCTGAGTGTCGGCGAAACCAAAATCAGCGGATTGTTAGAGGGGCAAGACGTCCTTGATACCGCCAAAGCTATGCGTGCTTTTGGGGCCGAGGTTACTGATCTGGGTGAGGGAAATTGGTCCGTGCACGGCGTCGGCGTTGGGGGCTTTGCAGAACCTGAAAATATCATCGACTGCGGAAACTCTGGAACAGGCGTGCGTCTGATCATGGGCGTTATGGCGACATCACCAATCACAGCGACCTTTACGGGTGATGCCAGCCTGAATGGCCGCCCAATGGCACGTGTTACTGATCCTTTGGCAGAATTTGGTTGCCAAAGCGTTGGCCGCAAAGGTGGCCGTTTGCCAATGACACTTGTTGGTGCCGCAGATCCTGTCCCTGTGCGCTACGTGGTGCCTGTGCCATCCGCGCAAGTTAAATCAGCGGTTCTGTTTGCAGGTCTTAACGCGCCCGGAAAAACAGTTGTCATTGAGAAAGAAGCGACACGCGATCATACGGAACGTATGCTTGCTGGCTTTGGCGCTGAAATCACGACTGAAGTAACGGATGAAGGCCGTGTTATCACGCTGACCGGCCAGCCAGAATTGAAGCCACAAACGATTGCAGTTCCACGTGACCCATCCAGCGCTGCCTTTCCAGTATGTGCCGCGATTATCGTTCCGGGTTCGGATGTTTTGGTGCCAGGTATCGGCCTGAACCCAACACGCGCAGGGTTGTTCACAACACTACGCGAAATGGGTGCAGACCTTACCTATGAAAACGAACGCGAAGAAGGTGGCGAACCTGTTGCAGACCTGCGCGCACGTTTCTCACCTGATCTGCACGGTATTGAGGTTCCAGCGGAACGCGCTGCTAGCATGATCGACGAATATCCTGTGCTTTCCGTCGTTGCGTCCTTTGCTACAGGTAAAACACATATGCCAGGTGTCAAAGAGCTGCGCGTAAAAGAAAGCGACCGTATTGATGCAATGGCAACGGGCTTGCGCGCCAACGGTGTCGAAGTCGAGGAAGGACCAGATTGGTGGTCCGTAAATGGCTTGGGCCATGGCAACGTCAAGGGTGGGGCCACATGTGCCAGCCACCTTGATCACCGCATTGCGATGTCCTTCATGATCATGGGCATGGCAGCATCAAACCCCGTATCACTTGACGACGGTGGACCAATCGCAACGTCATTCCCGATTTTTGAGGGATTGATGGGCGGTCTGGGTGCTGACGTAAGACGCGACGGGTAATGGCGATTACGACAAAAACGATTGCGATTTTGGCAATTGCTTCGGCGATTGGATTTGGATCGCTGGTCGTTTTGTCTGAAATTTATCTAAGTGTTGGCTTTGGACTGCTGGATGGTCGCCTTAACGGCTATGACGTTGAGGCTGTAAACAAATATCTTGCGTTGTTGTCTTCGGAAAACCGTCAGTTTTACATCGGCTCTTTCCGCGTATTGGACACCACCGTCCCTCCGCTATTGGCCACGACCTTTGCCGCGATCATTTGGACGCTAGGTAGCACCCTTTGGCGCACTACGGTCGTTTTCCCTCTGATCTATGTGATTGCTGACTTGCGTGAGAACGCTTTGGTCGGACAAATTTTGCAAGCAACAACTCTCGACGCTGAAACGGTTTCTAGTGCGAGCGATATGACACAACTAAAATGGTTGTTCACAGTACTGTCTTTCGCAGTGGTGCTATGGCTATGGCGACAAGGACGAACACAGGCATGACCGAACCATTTACAATTGCGATCGATGGACCTGCCGCAGCAGGAAAAGGTACGATTTCCAAGGCAGTTGCTTCGCATTTCGGATTTGCTCATCTTGATACCGGGTTGCTGTACCGCGCTGTTGGCGTAAAGGTCATGACTGGCAACGATGCGATTGAAGCCGCTGTTGGATTACGCGTCGAAGACTTAGAAGTCGACGGCTTGCGCACAGCCGAAGTTGCCCAAGCTGCTAGCAAAGTTGCAGTTATCGCAGAGGTCCGCGCAGCCCTCCTTGATTTCCAGCGCGCGTTTGCGCGTCGGGCAGGGGGCGCGGTTCTAGATGGGCGCGATATTGGTACTGTTATTTGCCCACAAGCCGAAGTGAAATTGTTCGTAACAGCCAGCGCCGAAGTGCGCGGTAAGCGTCGCTATGATGAATTGGTTGGGCGGGGGGATTCAGTCACTCTGGACGACGTGATCGAAGATGTGCGCGCCCGTGATGCACGTGACATGGAGCGGGTCGAGGCACCACTAAAGCCTGCTGAAGATGCGCATGTTCTGGACACATCAGCGCTAAGTATTTCCGATGCCGTAGCACAAGCTATCGCTGCAATCACACAAAGGGTTTAGTTGCTGGCACTGCCCTGCGGATTTTTTATGAGACTCGCAGGACAGTGTTTAGGTAACTGTCAGAACTTGATCACAATTTTGATCGTGATTTCAAACTTTGGACCTTTTGATAGAAGACGGACTATGTTTTCGCCCTCGGTCAAACCTTTGTCGCCATACGCGCGATCAATCGCCTCGCCATCAATGCCATCGAACTTAATTCCCCAAGCCTTTGACAACTTTTGAATAAGCATCTTTGAAAAAACATGTACTTGCTCGCGTTTGTCATAGCCGTTTAGCTCTTTCAGCTCGCGATCAGAAAACCGAAGATCTACCGGCTTAGGGGCATCTTCACCTTTCTCAACGGTGGCCGCTGCGAGGAGTGCAATTATGAGACCGGAACCACCTTCAAGCGCGAGGGCTGTTGTAGGAAAAGAAATGGAACTCGCAGCCAGTAATGCGCCGCCTGATGAAAGCAATGTGCGTCGTGAAATCGTCATTGATGTATCCTTTGGTTAGATTTGATATCCTAAATTGCTGTTAAATACGGCTCA
>DLQI01000113.1 GCA_002478745.1 Rhodobacteraceae bacterium UBA7436
GCTATGGTTTGCCGATTCCCGAAGAGATGCCAGACGCAGGATATGATCTTGCCGCGCACCGGACCGCATTTCTGGCCTTTCTAGTCTTCTTAAAGGGAAATTTGTTGGGGCAGACGGCCATCCGTATTGATGCGACGTGGTGTACGCAGGCGCAGTCGTTACAGGGTTTTGGTGAGTTTGCATTGCCAGATCGGGTGATATGTGAATCCGATCTTGAAGTTGAACTACCTCAATTGTTGGCTCAGCTTGGACACAACACACCAGTTGATATGGGTAAACCTAATGCAGATAGCCGATTTGATCTGTCCGAAATTTACGACGCTGAGATCGAAGCCGCTGCACAAAGCGCGTACCAACGCGACTACATGATGTTTGGCTTTGATAGCTGGGGATAGGTTATGCGTTAGGCGGCGAAAGCTAAGCTGCTTGGCTTCTTTGGGTCTCTGCCAAGATTGCATAGATTGTTGTCGGATCAGGGTTGGCGCGTAGTTTTGCGCGTATTGATGCATCGCGAAGAGTGCGGGAAACCAGTGCCAGCGCCTTTAGATGTTCTACACCCGCATTGAGTGGGGCAAACAGGCTAAAGGCAATGTCGACGGGTTGGCGATCGACGGCATCAAATTCGACTGGCCGATCCAAGAGTACAAAAGCTCCAACGACCGAATCAAGCCCCTCGACTCTTGCGTGAGGCAATGCAACGCCGTTTCCGACACCAGTCGGGCCCAAGCTTTCACGTGCGAGCAAAGATTCTACGATCATACCAGCGTCGAGTTCATAAACTCCACTGACCAGATCGCCGATTTCATGCAACAGACGTTTCTTGCTGGAGGCTGCAGTCAATACCCTGACAGCCTCCGGCCTTAGAAGTTTCGCAAAATCCATTCTGTTCGCACTTTATTCTAGGCGTGTTTCTCGCCGATTAATCTTTAAGGGTCGATCCACCCGATGTTGCCGTCATCACGACGATACACCACGTTTACCCCAACTTTATTTTCGTTGCGGAAAACCAATACTGGTGCTCCGGCCAATTCCATCTGCATGACCGCCTCACCAACGGAAAGGGATGGGATTTTTGCTTCCATCTCTGCCACAATAATGGGCTGCAGTGTTTCAGGTTCCGACTGCTCAGTACCATCATCTGATGCGAGGATATAGGAGGAACCACCGAAAAGTTCAACCGGTTGAGTCCTATCTTTGTGATGATCTTTCAGCCGCCGTTTGTATCGCCTTAGTTGCTTTTCCATCTTAGCGCAGCATGAATTGAACGCGGCATAAATCTCGGTGTCTTTTGCTTTGGCAGTCGCGGTCAATCCTGTAGATAAATGGACCGTCGCCTCACATGCGAATTCATGTGCAGATTTCGAAAACACGACCAATGCATCGGTCGGACGTTCTGCGTATTTCTGGACGACTTCATCCAGTTCAGCCCTAACATGAGTTTGCAAGGACATTCCGATGTCGATTTTTTTACCGCTAATTTGATACCGCATTATTTCTCCTTCAAAATGGACGAAACGACCAATATCTTAGGAACCCTAAGAAGGGATGAGGATGGTGGTCGTTTTCGCGGAAAAGGCATATACGTTGCCTGATTGTCGTTGGGTCCCCAAAGCGGGAACCGGTCGGTGATCAGACGATTGAAACGTTTTTGCCATACTCACATTCAGCCCGAGAACAAGGCAGCCTGTCAATGGAAATAGGTAAATTATTTGGGATCTTGTCGGGCGTATTTGGCGGAGATCTATGAAATGCGAAAATTATCGCCTAGGTAAACACTGCGTACATTTTTATTTTCTACGACCTCGTTTGGCGTGCCAGACATGAGAACTTTACCATCGTGCAAAATATATGCACGATCTACAATTTCCAATGTTTCCCGTACGTTATGATCCGTAATCAGAACACCTATACCGCGGTTCTTAAGGTCGGAAACAAGGTTACGTATGTCTCCAACAGAGATGGGATCAACACCTGCGAAGGGTTCATCAAGCAGTAGATATTTTGGGTCGGTCGCCAAACATCGCGCAATTTCGACGCGGCGTCGTTCACCACCGGAAAGGGCCAGCGCAGGCGCGCGTCGCAGGTGTTCAATCGAAAACTCACTCAAAAGTTCTTCAAGCCGCTCGCGACGTTTTTGGCGGCTTGGCACTGAAATATCCAAGATTGCGCTTATGTTGTCTTCAACATTGAGACCACGAAAAATACTCATTTCTTGGGGTAGATAGCCAATGCCCAGTTGCGCACGGCGATACATTGGCAGTGTTGTAACGTCGTGGCCGTCGACAATCACTGTTCCGCCTTCGGGTGTTACCAGTCCAGCTACAGAGTAAAATGTTGTGGTCTTTCCTGATCCGTTAGGGCCCAGCAATGCAACCACTTCCCCACGATTTAGCTCCATCGAAAAATCGCGGATGACGACCTTTTTACGATACGACTTTCGTAGGTTTGTGATTTTCAAACCCACTTGGCCCGTGGTCACTTCAAGAGTTGGCTGCGTCATTAATTATTGCCAGTTTGCAGGATGGTTTTCACCCGGCCAGTCATGTTTGCAGTTCCATCTTTAAGATAGATCACCATTTTGTCAGACGCGATTGCGCTGAGGCCTTGGGTAAGCAGGACGTCACCTGTCATGATAATTTCGCCCGAATCGATCGTGTAGTCGGCGCGCTTTGCCTCTGCAGCATCGAGACCAGAAACCAATGTAACATCACCCGTTGCGATCATTCTTTCAATGCCAGCACTTTCTTCTCGATAAATAACTGTTACTTCTTGGGCTGCAAGTCGAAGTTCTCCCTGCCCAACTATGACGTTACCGACGAAAACAGCTCTTCCAGTTTCCTGATCTACGGACAATTCGTCAGAAGTCACTTCAACTGGTGCGGTTGTGTCCTGAGTGATCGTTCCAAAGGCCACACTGGTGCCTTGGGCATGGAGCGGTGTCGCACCAAGCAGTGCGATACAAAGCGTCAAAGGTTGAAATATATTCACGGTTTATCATCTCATTTGATTTTAGGGTCGTATAACAGCTTCACACCGTTTGTGAAAACCATTTGAACGGGGCCGTTCTCTTCGGGCGTATTTACCCACATGGCACCGGCTGTAAATTCCCCAAGGGGCCCCACGGCAAATACTTCGTCAGGTGATGTTACACTCAGTGATGTCATCCCTGAAATCAAGCGTTCCGAGTTGATTTCGTACCCGCTGGATGTTTTGATCGAAACGTTTTCGGACAAAATGACAGTGTCTTTTGACATATCAATTTCACCAGTATCTGACACGAACAGCAAGCGCCCCCCAGAGGCCCAGTCAATCTGACCGGAAACTGCGTTGGCTACGGTTATGCCATTCCCTTGTCCCATAGCCATCTTTTCCGCGAATAGTGCAATTTCATCGCCGCGATCAGACGAACCATAAAAGATTGGGCCGGTGATTTGTTGGTCTTTTAGTCTTTCGTCGATTTCGGCTTGGGCAAATGGGATTGAGGCCAGAGGATCAACATTTCGAGAGAGCAAGAACAGTGTGGACAACAAAGCCAGTGCCATCAACGGCAGCAACACCTTTAACCAAACGATCATGCGTGAATAACGATCCATTCAGAGGCCTACCAATGTCGAATGCACTTTGTTCATGTATGCGCAAAAATGTCGGTTTCGGGCCACCCTAGTAGGTCTAGCTTGGCACGAGCTGGAAGAAAATCAAAGCAGGATTGGGCAATTTCCATTCGTCCTTCGCGGACTAAACGTTTGTTCAACGCTTCACGTAGGCGGTGAAGGTACAGTACGTCGGAGGCGGCATATTCCAATTGCGCATCACTAAGATTTGGAGCACCCCAATCGCTTGATTGCTGATGTTTAGAAAGGTTCACTTCCAAAAGATCGTGCAGTAAATTTTTCAATCCATGGCGGTCGGTGTAAGTGCGTACCAAACGGCTGGCAATCTTCGTGCAATAGACAGGTGCGGTTACAGTACCAAAAGCATTCTGCATCGCGGCGATGTCAAATCGTCCATAGTGAAACAATTTTAAGACTTTTGGATTTGCCAGAATAGCGCACAAGTTAGGGGCCTCTGATTGCCCTTTCATGATCTGCACCATATGAGCATCTCCGTCACCAGCAGACAGTTGAACAACACATAAGCGGTCGCGGTGCGGATTCAGTCCCATAGTTTCGCAATCAATGGCGACTTCAGGACCAAGATCCAAATCATCGGGCAGGTCTGAGATATGAAGATAGTTTGTCATATCACTGCTATAGCGTGGGTTGACCCGCTGTAAAAGCGTGGCTTTTATTCTAGCGATATTTGGCCAAGGTCTGGTTTTGGGAGTTTGCTTAACAAGGAACTTACCAGGCTTCTACAATCATGACCATGCCAGCCAGGCGAATATAAGTCTCTGGGCAGCTCTGGATGCTTCAAAACCAGTCTACGCCAGTTGTGGACGATCAAGCATCGCAAGACCGCTGTGTCACGTGGTGTTATTAATGTTGCCTGATCTACGGCATTCTGAACGCGCTGTAGCGCTTGGTGCAGCTCAGCGTAATCTTGTGCTAAGTCCTTTGGTTCAAATTGTTCGGCTAGCCAGGGTGGTAATGATGTTGGCGAAAGAACCAACGCATCGTCGGGAGGCGTTGCATCCCTTGGTCCTAGGTACACGCGTGGCATCAACGGGGCAAATCCTAGCTGCGCCATGGCTTTTCGCGAATGCGCTGATGTGCTGCCCAATATCAGCAGGTGCCAGTGTTTTGGAGCGTCATTTGGGTGGCCATAAATTCGGGGGCTGGCCGCAGAACTTTCTTGTCGCCCGCTCGCTGTTAGGCTGTGCAAACTGTTGCGTCCGCTTTTGACTGACATTATCCAATCGTCGTTGCGCAAGCGGTGCAAGGCGACGCGGGTGGCTTCGGCCTTAATACCCATATCTGACATCAGTACAGACAACACAGGCCCCTCGATCACGTCCCCATCGTTCTGGGCAAGGTCCCCGAAAACAGTGACTAACAACGACCAAACGCGCTGATTGTTTAACGTAGTCAACGCCTCAACGGCGTCTGAAAGTGGTTTAGTAAGCATTCATTGTCAGTAGCTCGTATTCAGCCACAGCCTCATCATCTTGATTGGTTAAGGTCACATGCCATCGCACCTCACCATATTCATCATTGCGGGGTGTTTTGGCCTTAACAGTAAGTTGGACCTTGATTCTATCGCCCGCCTGAACTGGTTTCATAAAGCGTAAGTTATCAAGGCCCGTGTTCGCCAAAACAGGACCTGGATCAGGTTGGACGAACAATCCAGCGGCAAAGCTGATCAAAAGGTAACCGTGCGCAACACGACCTGGGAAGAAAGGGTTAGCTTTGGCAGCCTCTTCATCCATGTGCGCGTAAAACGTGTCACCTGTGAAGTGCGCGAAAGTTTCGATATCTTCCAGCGTAATCTCACGTGATCCGCTGAGAAGGGTATCGCCCAATTCGACATCGTGGAATGTGCGTGTGAAGGGATGAGGCTTGTCTGTTTCTATTGTTGATTGTGGTACCCACTGACTACCTACTGCGGTCAAAATGTCAGGGCTGCCTTGGACTGCGGTGCGTTGCATATAATGCATCACTGCGCGTGTCCCACCTAACTCTTCGCCACCACCAGCGCGACCTGGACCGCCGTGAACCAAGTGGGGAAGGGGTGCGCCGTGGCCCGTTGCCTCGGCCATTGAATCGCGGTTGTTAAAATACAAGCGGCCATGAAACGCGCCTGATGCCATTGTGATTTCGCGGGCCACATCGCCATCATGCGTGATGACGGAAGCAACAAGCGATCCCTTGCCTTTGTTTAACAATTCGGTAGCGTGACCCAAATCACGATATTCCATGATAGTAGAAACAGGCCCAAAGGCCTCAGTATCGTGTACATGCTGTGCGGAATCAGGGTCGTCGCAATGGAAGACTACAGGCGGTAAATATGCCCCCTTGCTTTTGGACATTGGGTGGTTTTCGGGATCACCAATTACGCGCTTAGCTTCAGAACCGATTTGCGCGATCTTTTCCAAAACATCATTTTTCTGCGCTTTAGAAACCAGTGCACCCATTTTTGTTCCTTGGTCACGGGGATCGCCAAGGGTAATGTTGGCTAGACGCTTACCAAGTGCTTCGACGAACGCATCACTGGTGCCCTGTGGCATCAAAACGCGCCGAATTGCAGTGCATTTTTGACCAGCTTTGGTGGTCATCTCGCGCTGCACTTCTTTTACGAATAAATCAAATTCGGGTGTTCCGACTTGCGCATCTGGACCCAAAACAGACGCGTTTAGACTGTCTTGTTCAGCTGTAAAGCGGATTGAATTACGCAAGATATTTTCGTTGCCACGCAGTTTTAATGCGGTGTTAGCCGATCCTGTAAAGGTGACGACATCTTGCAAATCAAGGTGATCTAACATGTCTCCAATACCACCAGACACTAACTGCAGCGCGCCCTTAGGCAGCAATCCACTGTCTAACATAATCCGCACGCAAGCCTCAGTCACATAGCAGGTTGCAGTGGCTGGTTTGATAATCGCAGGCATTCCTGCAAGGAGGGTAGGGGCCAGTTTTTCCAACATGCCCCATACAGGAAAGTTGAATGCGTTTATATGTACCGCAACGCCTTGAAGTGGGGTGCATATGTGGCGCCCCATAAAGGTGCCATTTCGGCTCAACTGTTCTGGTGGTCCATCCAGATAGATCTGTGCGTCGGGCAGGTCGCGCCGCCCTTTAGAGGCATAGACCAACACAGTGCCAATGCCGCCATCCACATCAATTAGGTGGTCGGCTTGTGTTCCTCCGGTGTTGAACGACAACTGATACAGCTCTTCACGATGTTCGCGTAGATGCAAGGCAAGCGCTTTGAGCATTTTAGCACGGTCATGAAATGTCATTGCTCGCAATGCTGGACTGCCGATTTCGCGGCCGTATGCAAGCATGCCCTGAACATCTAAGGCACCGTTTCCGGCTTGTCCGATCACCTTTCCCGTTAGGGCACTTTCAATCGGTCGCGCATCTGCGGACGGGGCGATCCATTGACCAGCGGCAAAGGAATGAACGTTCAGCATGTTGTGTCCTTAATGTTGGTCGTAATTGACGCTTAACGTGTCTGACAATGCGTAGCACTGGCAGGTTAAAACGTAACCAGCTTCGACCTCGTAATCTTCCAGTGCGTGATTGCTTAGCATCTCGTATTCACCCTCGGTCACCTTGGCGATACAGGTGGAACAAACGCCTGCCTTGCACGCGAATGGCGCATCAAGGTTGTTTGCCAAAGCGGCTTCCAGAACGGACTGATCCTTTGGCATCTTGAAGGTGTAATCTGCACCCTCAAACGTCACGGTTGCATCGGTACCTTTGCTGCCTTCGGCGCGTTCCGAAATCGCTTGTTTCGCGAGTCGCCCTTGTTGGCCAGCGCCAAACAATTCGAACTTGATCTGACTGTCGTCCAAGCCATAGAACTTTAAGGCTTCAACAATGCCAAGCATCATGGGTTCAGGGCCACAGATGAATGTTGTATCGACAGCTTTGATATCAACCCAAGTTTGAAACAACGCGGCGCATTTGTCTTGATCGACACGCCCGCTGAATAGATCAATGTCTTGGCCGGTTTCGAGGACATGGATGATCGTGAGGCGTTGCATGTAGACGTTCTTTAGCGCTTCTAGTTCTTCACGAAACATAATCGTTCCAACTGCGCGGTTGGCGTATATCAGCGTGAATGTACTGTCTGGTTCGCGGGTCAGGACAGTTTTCAGTATCGAAAGAACGGGTGTCACACCTGATCCGCCAGCGAAACCAAGATAGTTCTTCGCACTGTTAGGCTCGATTTCCGTATAGAATTTCCCCATTGGTGGCATTGCATTCAGCGTGTCGCCAACTTGCAATTCTGTGTTGGCGAAAGTTGAGAAAGCTCCGCCATCAACACGCTTTACGCCGACTTGTATTTTGCCATCATCAAGGCCTGCGCAGATCGAATAATTGCGACGGAGTTTAGTCCCGTCAAAGTCCCGTTCAAAGGTCAGGTATTGGCCTTGTATGAAAGAAAAATCGTCAGAATTTTCAGGTTCTAATGTCAGGACAACCGCATCGCGTATAGTGCGGTGAATGTCTGTAACGCGAAGGGCAAGGAATGTGGCCATAGGTCATATACACTTAAAATAATCAAAGGGTTCAAGGCAGTCTGTACAGCGCCATTGTGCTTTACAGGGGGTTGATCCGAATTGGCTGATCTTCTCGACCTGCGCGGATTTACAACGGGGGCATTGTGTGGGTCCACCTGCCGTTTGTGGCGGTGCGATGCCATAATTTTCAAGCTTTGCTTTGCCCTTGTCAGACAGCCAATCGGTGGTCCATGCAGGTGAAAGTTGACGTTTCAATGTAACCTTTTTGATCCCGTGATCATTCAAAGCAGTTTCAATATCTAAGTTGATAATGCGCGTTGCGGGGCAACCAGAATAGGTAGGTGTGACTATCACTTCCAACACATCGTTCAGCCAAGTAACACCGCGAATGATTCCTAAATCGACCAGCGAAATTACGGGAATCTCTGGGTCGGGCACGGCATCTAACCACTCCCAAACTTGATCAATAGATGGTTTGGTCATCACCATTTTGCGTCCGGATAAGCACGAGGTAGGAACTGCATTGTTGCAATCATATGGCCCAAATGTTCTGTGTGCCGCGCGCCAGTTTTTCCACCCTTATGTGTGAAGTTATCGGTTGGTATGGAGAGGGTGGCTGTGTCCAGAACGTCATTGGTCAGTTCATCAAACGCAGGACGTAAAGCGGTGACATCAATCAGATCATGTTCGTCAGTCAGGAACATTTCACCCACGTAAGGCCATAACCTATCAAGCCCAGCTTGCATCCGCTTATGGCTTTCTTCAGTTCCGTCCCCAAGAGCGATGACCGTGTCGCTTGAACGCTCCAGATGATATGTCACTTCTTTCAGTGACTTCTCTGCAATGGCTGCGATATCTGAATTCTCAGATGATTTGAGCGCAGCCAGAACCAATGAATGCCACGCATCAAAAAGGAATTGGCGCATCATTGTGTGGCCAAAGTCGCGGTTTGGTTGTTCGACTAACAAGAGATTGCGAAAATCCCAAACATCACGATGAAACGCCAAAGCATCTGCATCGCGACCTTTGTCTTCACATTCGGCTGCTAAACCCAACCAAAGTTGTGTCTGTCCGATCAGATCAAGTGCGGTATTTGCCAGCGCAATGTCCTCTTCCAAAACGGGCGCAACACCGCACCATTCAGAAACGCGGTGGCCAAGGACCAATGAGTTATCGCCCATTCGAAGAAGAAATTGTAACGGATCGCTCACATTGCACCCACTTCATCAGGTATGTCGAAAAAAGTCGGGTGGCGGTATACTTTATCATCCGCGGGATCGTATAGAGAACCCTTATCCTCTGGGCTGGATGCTGCAATAGCGCTGGACTCGATCGCCCAGATGCTCACGCCTTCTTTGCGTCGTGTATAAACATCGCGTGCGTTTTTGATTGCCATTTCCGCATCAGGTGCATGGAGGCTGCCAACGTGGCGATGGGACAAACCGTGCGCGCCGCGAATAAAGATTTCCCAAAGGGGCCAGTCGTTTGTGCTCATGTTATTTACTCCGCAGCTACTGTGCAGCGCCGCCAAGCGCTTTGATCGACGAAGTCCCAGCCAAAGGCGTGGTCTGTCGACCCGTTTTTTTGAAGATATTCCAAGCGCTCCATTGCCTCAGCCAAGTCAGGGGTGTGGTTATCTTCAACCATCCACATCACGAAATGATGTGATGTCATGGCTTGAAACCATTCTTCTTTACGTTCGTAAAACCGCGCATGAACGGTGTTGAAAACGTAGTTGCCAAGTGACGCAACATCTTCCCAAACGGACATGTTTGAGATTATTTCGGCATCACCCGGTACACTGATGTCTGTTGCGTTTCCACTGTCAGACTTCATGCGCCAAACAAAACCGAGGCTGCGTTCAGCCAGGGCATTGATAGTGTCCAGATTGTCCATAAATCCGGACATGCGCGGATCATCTAGCGGATAGGTTGCGTAACCAACATTGAGTTCGGCCAGTCTCATTCTGCGGCGACCTTCATTGCTTTCTTTTTGGCCGCGTGCGCCATCATACCATCGCGAACCCACGCACCATCATCCCAAGCCTTGTTGCGTGCTTCCATCCGCTCAGTCGTTTCTGGACCGTTGCCGCGTAGAACGTCAAAGAACTCATCCCAGTCTGGTTGGCTGAAATCGTAACCGCCCTTTTTTTCGTTCCATTTTAGGTTCTCATCGGGAACGGTCAGACCAAGGTATTCAGCTTGCGAAACAGTTTGATCCACAAACTTTTGGCGTAGTTCGTCGTTGGAATTCATCTTGATCTTCCACGCCATAGATTGTGCGGAATGGACCGAGTTTTCATCCGATGGACCGAACATCATCAATGAAGGGCCCCAGAAGCGGTTAAGGGCGTCTTGTGCCATGTGCTTTTGCGCATCGGTCCCTTTTGCCATCGTCATCATGATGTCAAAACCTTGGCGTTGGTGAAACGACTCTTCTTTACAAATTCTTACCATCGCCCGCGCATAAGGGCCGTAGGATGTGCGCTGCAATGGCACTTGGTTCATAATTGCCGCACCATCGACCAACCAACCCACGGCACCCATATCCGCCCATGTTAGGGTCGGGTAATTGAAAATGCTTGAGTATTTCATGCGGCCATCAAGCAACATCTCAGTCAGTTCATCACGGGTCACGCCGAGCGTTTCAGCAGCGCAATAAAGATACAGACCGTGACCTGCTTCGTCTTGAACTTTGGCCAGTAAAATTGCTTTGCGCTCCAAGGTAGGTGCGCGGGTAATCCAATTTCCTTCAGGCAGTTGTCCGACGATTTCAGAGTGTGCGTGTTGACCGATTTGACGGATCAGGTTCTTGCGATAGCCTGCAGGCATCCAATCCTTTGGCTCGATCTTATCACCAGCGTTGATACGCTCTTGAAACGCACGCTCTTGTGGTTCCATTTCGTCCAACGCTTTGACGCCCGTACCTGTTGATTTCACCATCTGTGCGTACATAGTTCAAACTCTCTCTAGGATCAGGGCAACACCTTGGCCGACGCCGACACACATGGTGCACAGTGCATAACGACCTTGGGTTCGTTGCAGTTGGTAGGCAGCTGTCATGACCAGTCGTGCGCCAGACATGCCCAACGGGTGGCCTATTGCGATAGCGCCTCCTTGGGCATTTACGCGCGGATCATCGTCTGCAACACCAAGGGCGCGCATCGTAGCAAGCCCCTGTGCAGCGAAGGCTTCATTCAGTTCAATAACGTCCATTTGCTCTATCGTCAGACCTGCGCGGGTCAGGACCTTTTCGCAGGCTGGGATCGGGCCGATGCCCATAACGCGAGGCGCAACACCTGCAGCGTTCATCGCAACGATGCGGGCCATTGGTTTGAGGTTGTTCTTTTCGGCGGCAATTTCTGATGCGATCAACAATGCAGCAGCGCCATCATTCACACCTGATGCGTTCCCTGCGGTTACAGTTAAGTCGGGGCCATTGATGCCGCGCAATTTGGCAAGGCCCTCAAGGTTGGTATTTGGGCGTGGGTGTTCGTCCTTGTCGACAATAACAGGGTGACCTTTGCGCTGTTGAATAGTCACTGGCGCAATTTCATTGGCAAACAATCCAGCTTTATGGGCCGAACCCCATCGTGCCTGCGACCGAGCGGCAAATGCGTCTTGGTCTGAGCGGCTAACACTGTGATCTTCGGCAAGGTTGTCTGCAGTCTGCGGCATTGAATCGACGCCATATTCCGCCTTCATTTTCGGGTTAACAAAACGCCAGCCAATCGTTGTGTCGTGCATCGTCTGTGCACGCCCAAACGCCGTGTCTGCTTTACCCATAACAAGAGGTGCGCGGCTCATGTTTTCAACACCACCCGCGATAACCATATCTAAATCACCGGATTTGATACCACGAGCAGCCATACCAACCGCATCCATACCTGAGGCACACAAGCGGTTTACGGTAATGCCGGGGACATCAATTGGCAGACCTGCGAGCAATGTGGCCATGCGTGCAACGTTACGGTTGTCTTCGCCGGCTTGGTTTGCACAGCCTAAGATGACGTCATCAATGCTGGACCAATCCACTTGCGGGTTGCGTGCAATGAGTGCCGCAATGGGTGCAGCCGCTAAATCATCTGTGCGTACGGAAGAAAGCGAACCTCCATAACGACCGATCGGTGTGCGCTGCGCGTCACAAATAAAAGCGTCCATAAATGCCTCCTGCTTGTTCTGAGCTTAGGCGGAGGAACGATTCGATGCAATTTAAATGTTACTAATTTTGGGCTGGTAGAAGAAGAATGTAACACGATGAGCTGAGGTGAATCGATGAAAGTGCTACGGATGACTTTTTTGGTAACTTTGGTGCCCAGAAGAGGACGTCGAACTTATTTTTTTGTTTAAGTACAGTTACTTATTTTAGGATTGAAATTAAAAAGCGGTCCCGGAAGCGGTCTTCTTAGATCGGAGGGACGTCACCTCTATTTACGTGCTAATTTCAAGCTGAACCGTACTGATACGCTCACCGAGTGGCGTCAATTACCGAGTGTATAGATTTAGGCTATGCAGCAATATGATGAGGGTCCTTATTTGTTTAATGGCACCTTGCAGATCATTTTTCCTGACGAGCGAAATTTATGCACCTTAGCATCGTTTGAACTTTCTCTGTACGGTGGAGGTCAAAAGTATGACCTGCCAACAAGACGCTGACCTGTTCATCCGTCAGCACCCCATGGGGATGTACCTCTGGCCTGTCTTTGACCTTGAGGGCCTTCCAGGGGTTGGCTCCCAGCTCCCC
>DLQI01000077.1 GCA_002478745.1 Rhodobacteraceae bacterium UBA7436
ACCAAGAACAACTTTGACACCAACGCTTGTTCTGAATGAAGACGGATCACCCTATCTTGCCTGCGGGACGCCCGGCGGTGATAAGCAAGATCAATGGCAGTTGGCCTTTCTAATTCGCCACCTGATGTATGGGCAGAGCATGCAGCAAGCAATTGACGCACCCGGCTTTGGATCAAGCCACTGGCCAAACTCTTTTTATCCACGACAGGCCGAGCCAGGGAAAATGTCTATTGAAAGCCGCGTAGGGAAGAAAATTATCGCAGATTTGCGTGCTCGTGGTCATATTGTGAGTGTTAGCGATCCCTGGTCAGAAGGCTGGATTTGTGCTTCCTCGATTGCACAAAATAGACAACTCAGCGCCGCAGCCAGCCCGCGCGGTGTCCAAGCATATGCTGTCGGAAGATAATAATTTAAACTATGAAAATATCATAGTTATTTTATTGCCTGAGCCAATCTGATGTGACTCTGAGTTTCCGCAACCTCTTGCATCACACGGATCTGATCTAATGCCCTATCAAGCCTTTTGAGAGATGATGTACGAAGTTCTGCTACGATATCAAAATTGCCGCTTAGGTTATGAACATCGAGAATTTCATCCATTCTGCGGAGTGCAGCAAGTGTCACCCGATGATCACCAGCATTCAGTCGGATTAGGGTAAAGGCACTGATTTGGTGATCGTGTTCTGTTGCTCCCATTTCCACAGTGAACCGGTGAATGACCTTGGTGTGCAACAGTGCCTCTATACGGTTTTGAACCGTGCCTCGCGATACACCTAATACGCTCGCCAAATCTGTAGCGGTTGATCGGGCATTCCGTGTCAGCAGATGCAGCAGCTTGTCGTCGAGATCGTCCAAGACTCTTCTCCAATCTAGAATCTGAATAACAAAATGTCAGAAAAATACCGAAATGTAAAGTTTTTTACCGTTTTGTTTGACGCTGCGGCGAGATATATTCACATCTGTATTGTGACAAAGGGGAAATGTAATGCCAAACGAACAGCGGAAGACCGCCTATAATGATATCTTGTCAGCCTGCGGCCTCAAAATCCAAGAGTTGCGAGGAAAAGCGCTTGAAGTATACACGCCGGTGGACGGCCAGAAAATTGCCACTTTGGATATGCACGATGTACCCGCCACAGAGGCAATGATCGATCTTGCAGAAGACGCATTTCTGCATTGGCGCAAGGTCCCGGCACCACGCAGAGGAGAATTTGTTCGCTTGCTCGGAGAAGAGCTGCGTCGCGAAAAAGAAAATCTCGGACGACTGGTGACACTGGAATGTGGGAAAATTCTACAAGAGGGTTATGGTGAAGTTCAAGAAATGATTGATATTTGCGATTTCGCTGTCGGCCTATCACGGCAGCTATATGGCCTCACCATCGCCTCTGAACGTCCTGGGCATACAATGCGCGAAACTTGGCACCCAATGGGCGTGTGTGGTGTCATTACCGCCTTCAACTTTCCTGTGGCTCCGTGGTGCTGGAATGCTGCTTTGGCATTGGTATGCGGTGATCCAGTCATCTGGAAACCATCAGAAAAAACACCGTTGACCGCTCTAGCGGTACAAATAATTTGCGATCGTGTCCAGAAAACCTTCGGCGATGACGCTCCCGAAGGGTTGATTCAGACTGTGATAGGCGAGCGGGAAGTCGGAGAAGTGCTCACCGCGTCGAAGAATGTTGCCATTGTGTCTGCCACCGGTTCGGTGCCGATGGGGCATGCTGTGGCCAGCGATATGTCAAAACGACTTGGCCGTACCATCCTGGAACTTGGCGGGAACAATGCAATGATCGTTGCACCTTCAGCAGATCTCGAAATGGCTCTGCGCGCTATTGTGTTTTCAGCGGTTGGAACGGCGGGTCAGCGTTGCACGACACTGCGCCGACTGATTGTTCATGAAGATGTTTATGACGAACTCGTACCCCGACTGGTTAAAGCCTATAGTGGATTGCCAATAGGCGACCCGTTGGCTGAAGGTACGCTCGTTGGTCCCCTCATTGATTTTGAAACACTGAAGTCAATGGAGGATGCAATGGGGCAGGCAAAAGTCGAAGGTGGTATCGTTCACGGCGGCGCAAGGGCGCTTGCGACCGAATTCCCCGACTCAGCATACGTAAACCCAGCGATCATCGAGATGCCCGGGCAAACGGGCATCATGCACACCGAAACCTTCGCTCCTATTCTTTATATTGTAAAATATAGGGAGCTGGAAGATGCAATCATAATGCACAACGAAGTACCTCAGGGTCTGAGTTCCTGCATCTTCTCGACCGATGTTCGTGAAACAGAATATTTTCTATCGGCCTTGGGGTCAGATTGTGGAATTGCAAACGTTAATATCGGTCCATCTGGAGCCGAAATCGGCGGTGCATTCGGAGGCGAAAAGGAAACGGGAGGTGGACGTGAAAGCGGCTCTGATGCCTGGAAGGGCTATATGCGGCGCCAAACCAGTACCGTGAACTATTCACGCGAGCTACCGCTTGCACAGGGCATCAAATTCAAAATCTGAGGTAACAACATGGAAAAAATTGCAGTATTAGGATTAGGTAAAGTTGGCACACTTGCGGCAGAATTGCTTCATGATTCCGGATTCACCGTTACTGGTATCGACATCGCCTCAAGCAAACAAAGCTTCCCTTTCGCCACCAAGGTGCTTGACCTGGGCAACAATGCAAACATCGAACACGAATTTGCCCAACAAGACGCTGTTTTGTCATGCTTACCGTTCAGTCTCAACGTAGCGCTTGCCGAGGTTGCTCACAAAGTTGGGATACACTACTTTGATCTGACAGAAGATGTTCCAACCACTAACCGGATCATCGAGTTGAGCAAAACGTCAAATGCTTTGATGGCACCCCAATGTGGCCTTGCCCCCGGATTTATCGGGATCGTCGGTGCGTCACTGATCGAAAAGATGGATGAATGTCGAAGCTGCAAGATGCGTGTCGGGGCATTGCCCCAACATCCGACAGGTTTGATGGGTTACTCATTCAACTGGTCTCCAGCCGGAGTTGTAAACGAGTACCTGAACGATTGTGAGGTGATCGAAGACGGCGAACGTAAAATGGTTTCTGCCATGGAGTGGTTCGAAGATATCTATATCGACGGCACTAAGCTGGAAGCTTTCACTACGTCAGGTGGGTTAGGCACGATGTGTGAGACTTACGGCAGCCAGGTAGCTAATATCGACTATAAAACAATGCGTTATCCTGGACACGGAAAGTTGATGAACTTTTTCTTCCATGAGTTATTGTTGCGTGAGCGCCCAGATGTCGCCGGTGACATTCTTGTAAAAGCCAAACCACCAGTAAATGATGATGTCGTTTATGTGCATGTTTCCGCAGAAGGTATGATTAACGGTGACCTGCGTCGAGAAGAGTTTGTTCGCGCATACCACCCAGTCGAAGTTGCTGGCAAAACCAGAACAGCCATCGCCTGGACAACTGCAGGGTCAGTCGTTGCGATCATCGAAATGGTGCGCGAAGGCAAGTTGCCAAACAAAGGGTTCCTGAAGCAGGAAGAAATTCCGTTAGAGGCATTCCTCCGAACGCCCACCGGTTCGCTCTACGCCAAATAAGTTGGTTGCTTTTGAGCAGCGACAAGCGAATAGAAGTGCCTTATGCATTGATGTTTCTCCCATCGCATATGGGATCATTTTATTATATCTAAAAAAGTCTCAAAATAGATCAATTCTTGTCATACCTACGAAGAGGTCTGCTGGAAGTTATTTGCGAAAATGTCAGAATTTACAAGGGTGAAACTGGCGAAATTAGCCAACGTTCTCCAATGCTACCGCAATACCCTGCCCAACGCCAACACACATCATTGCGAGTGCTCTACGCCCGCCATTCAGGCTAAGTTCAAGCGCAGCTGACCCAGTGATACGTGCACCGGACATTCCCAATGGATGGCCCAAAGCGATGGCCCCTCCGTTTGGATTCACGCGCGGATCCTCATCAGAGATTCCTAGATCACGAAGGGTTGCAAGTCCTTGACTTGCAAATGCTTCGTTGAGTTCAATAACATCGAAGTCCGCCTGAGTAAGTCCCAACCTCTCAAAAAGCTTCTTTGTTGCTGGTGCTGGGCCAAACCCCATTATTTTAGGAGCAACTCCGGTGGTAGCACCACCCAAAATTTTGGCTATTGGTGTA
>DLQI01000163.1:0-5731 GCA_002478745.1 Rhodobacteraceae bacterium UBA7436
GCGGTTGTAGCTCAGTTGGTTAGAGTATCGGCCTGTCACGCCGAGGGTCGCGGGTTCGAGTCCCGTCAACCGCGCCATTGTTAAACATCCCTGATAATAGACTTATACCCGCAAAAAGCTGCTTTTTTCAGTTGATTGTTGCATATTGTTCGTCTACTCACCCCCATAAATAGTTAGCGCTAACATAAATTTGCTAAGGTGAGTCCAAAAATGTCTATACATGCCACACTAAAATCTGTGACCGATAGAATTGTTGCCCGCAGCGCGACAAGCCGAGGCCAATATATGGCTCGCATGAAAGCCGCGCAGACAAAAGGGCCCTCTCGCGGTCACTTATCTTGCAGTGGTCAGGCCCACGCTTTTGCTGCTGCCGGTGAAGATCAGACCGAGTTGGCGACGGGCATCGGTGGCAACCTTGGTATCGTCACAGCCTTTAATGACATGCTTTCTGCGCACCAACCGTTTGAGCACTTTCCAGCAGTGATGCGCGAAGCTGCACGTTCTGTTGGTGGTACGGCGCAGGTTGCGGGTGGCGTTCCGGCAATGTGTGATGGTGTCACGCAGGGCGAGGCGGGCATGGAGCTTAGCTTGTTTTCACGCGACCTGATCGCAATGGCCGCGGGCATTGCCCTAAGCCATAACACATTTGATGCAGCCACCTACTTGGGCGTATGCGACAAGATCGTTCCAGGTTTGGTCATTGGTGCGCAGGCCTTTGGTCACTTGCCAGCCGTCTTTGTTCCTGCGGGACCAATGACCAGTGGTTTGGCAAATGATGATAAAGCCATGGTGCGTCAGAAATTCGCAGCGGGCGAAGTTGGCCGTGACGCATTGATGGAAGCCGAAATGGCGGCATACCACGGTCCGGGTACATGTACCTTCTATGGTACCGCCAACACCAACCAGATGTTGATGGAATTCATGGGCCTTCATTTGCCCGGTTCCAGCTTTGTTACGCCTAACACTGAAATGCGCGCTGCATTGACAGCCGAGGGCGCAAAGCGCGCACTCTCGCTAAGTGCGTTGGGTGACAATTATACCCCTGTTTGTGAGATCCTCGACGAAAAAGCCTATGTAAACGGCATCGTCGGCTTGATGGCGACAGGGGGTTCTACCAACCTGTTGATCCATTTGGTTGCCATGGCGCGTGCGGGTGGCATCATCCTTGATTGGGAAGACTTCTCTGAAATCTCTGATTTGGTGCCATTGTTGGCACGTGTGTATCCAAACGGTTTGGCGGATGTGAACCACTTCCACGCGGCTGGCGGTTTGGGATACTTGATTGGTGAATTGCTGCGCGGCGGCTTGTTGCACCCCGATACAAAAACTGTCGCTGGCGTTGGCCTGCACAACTATACTCAGGAGCCGTTCATGGAGAATGGCGAACTGGTATGGCGCGAGGGCACATCCGTGAGCCTGAATGCTAAGATCATCAGCACGCTAGAAGAGCCGTTCCAAGAAACAGGTGGCCTTAAGCGGTTGACTGGTTCCCTTGGTACCGGCGTTATGAAGATTTCTGCCGTGGCCCCAGAGCACCGTGTGATCGAAGCGCCAGCGCGTGTGTTCCACGGTCAAGATGAAGTAAAAGCAGCGTTTAAAGCAGGTGAGTTCACTGGTGACACAATCGTTGTTGTGCGTTTCCAAGGCCCGAAAGCCAACGGTATGCCAGAGCTGCACAGCTTGACACCAATGTTAGCGATCCTTCAGGGCCAAGGCAAAAAGGTTGCGTTGGTCACGGATGGACGCATGTCTGGTGCATCTGGTAAGGTGCCTGCCGCAATTCACGTTTGCCCAGAAGCACTAGACGGTGGGCCAATCGCCTATATCAACGACGGCGACATGCTGCGTGTTGATGCGGTTGAGGGCACATTGGCAATCCTGACGGAGGGTGCGCTAGAACGTGCCCCTGCACAGGTTGATCTCACTGCGAAGCAGTCTGGTACTGGTCGCGAAATGTTCGAAGTGTTTCGTTCTGCTGTTGGTCCTGCTGAAGCAGGTGCCAGCGTATTTGGAGTTTAAGATATGACTGTTCAATCCCGTTCTGCTGGTACACGCGCCTTATGTGAATTGGCCCCAATCATCCCTGTGTTGGTTGTCCATGATGTTGCACATGCTGTTCCATTGGCCGAGGCACTGGTGCGCGGCGGTTTACCGGTCCTTGAGGTTACATTGCGTACACCTGCGGCACTTGATGTGATCGCTGCAATGGCGACTGTTAAAGGTGGCCATGTAGGGGCAGGGACATTGATTACACCTGCAGACGTCGCAGCGGCTAAAGCGGCTGGCGCAACTTTTGGTGTGTCGCCGGGTGCAACAGATACATTGCTGGACGCATGTGAAGCGGCGGACTTGCCAATCTTGCCGGGTGCTGCATCCGCGTCTGAAGCGATGCGCCTTCTAGAGCGTGGCTATGATATGCTTAAGTTCTTCCCAGCTGAGGCTGCAGGTGGCGTTGACGCGATCAAAGGTATTGGTGGTCCACTTCCACAGATTTCATTCTGCCCGACCGGCGGCATCAACCCAACAAACGCCCCTAAGTATTTAGCGCAGTCCAATGTTGTATGTGCTGGCGGCAGCTGGGTTGCACCAAACGATTTGGTCAACGCTGGCAAATGGAACGAGATCGAAGAATTGGCGCGTCAAGCAAGCAGTCTATCACGCTGATCTGAATGAATTTTCACAGGGGCGGCATTTGTTATTGACGCCCCTGTGAAGGCGGTCTATTCCGCCTTTATGCGCGGTTGTAGCTCAGTTGGTTAGAGTATCGGCCTGTCACGCCGAGGGTCGCGGGTTCGAGTCCCGTCAACCGCGCCACTTTTCCAGTATTGGTTGAAAGGTGGCGCACCTACGCGCAGTTCTCTTAAATATCTAAGTGTTGTGAAGTTGGGGACAATCCCCAACTCCGTTTTTAAGTCTTAGGTCAATGCGTCCAAGATACGTGCCCATGAGCGAATGCCATGGTGGAAGCTAGACAGGTCGTATTTTTCATTTGGTGAATGGATGGCATCATCGTCTTTGCCAAACCCAACCAACATCGGTGTTGTGCCCAAGATGTTTTGGAAGTGCCCCGCGATAGGGATTGAACCACCACATCCAACATAGGCAGCTTGAACACCCCATTCTGTTGTCAGTGCTGCGCGCGCTTGTTCAAATGCAGGGGCAGTGGTTTCGGTTACTGATGCGCGGCCAGAGCTGTGGCCGTGAAATTCTACGCTACAGTCTTCAGGCAGTTGGTCCTGTACCATTTGGCGGAAGTTGGCGCGAATGGCGTCTGGATCTTGATCCCCGACCAAACGAAAGCTGATCTTGGCGTTTGCTTTTGATGGCAGCACGGTTTTGAAGCCGTCACCAGTATAGCCACCCCAGATACCGTTCACTTCGCAGGTTGGGCGTGACCAGATCATTTCAAGTGGCGTGCGATCTTGTTCGCCCGCTGGTTTGGACAACCCGACATCACCCAAAAAGGTGGCATGGTCAAACGCTAGGCCCTGCCATTGTGCTTCCAATTCGTCGGAAAGGTCTTGAACTCCATCGTAGAAGTTAGGGATTGTAACGCGCCCGTTTTCGTTGTGAAGGGATGCAACGACATTGGACATTACGCGGATCGGGTTCATCGCAATCCCGCCGTACATGCCCGAATGTAGGTCCAATGTGGGGCCAGTGATGGTGAACTCTTCGCCCAGTAGACCGCGCAACATGGTTACGATCGCGGGTGTTTTGCTTTCAAAAAGGCCCGTGTCACAGATCAGTGCAATGTCGGCGCGCAGCTCGTCCGCGTTTTCGTGCATAAAGGGCACAAGGCTTGGGGATCCTGACTCCTCTTCGCCCTCAAAGAAGAACGTTATGCGGCACGGTAGGGTGCCATTCACTTCTTTCCACGCACGGCAGGCTTCGACAAATGTCATCAACTGACCTTTGTCATCGGATGAACCGCGACCGCGAATAACCTTGCCTTTGGCGGTGTCTTCAATCTGTGGATCAAACGGATCGTTGTCCCAAAGATCAAGCGGATCAACGGGTTGTACATCATAGTGTCCATAGAAAAGTATGTGTGGCCCTTCGCCCTCTACATGCCCAACCACCATTGGATGGCCCGGTGTTTGGCGTTTTGTGGCTGGGACACCAAGGCTTTGAAGGTCCGCGACCAACCAATCTGCTGCTGTTTGGCAATGATCTGCAAAGGCGGGATCGGTCGAAATTGACGGGATACGCAGCAGTTCCAGCAAGCGTTCTGTAGCGTCAGGAAGATCTGCGTCGATCTTGGAAAGGACTTTATCTAGGCTCATGGAAAGGCTCCGAATATTGTAATGAGGGCTTATTTAACAGCCAGCGTATATGCTGCAAACGTGCTGTCCAGCCCCAGCGCACATGGCTGCGACCATCTGCGCACATTTATGTGCATTGAATGGAAAGAAAAGAGGTTATATTAGAACGTATCTAAAGAAGACAGCACGGAGCGATGTCTTGGACTATACCGAACAGCTAGACCTAGCGATTGAACGTTTGCACGAAGAAGGGCGCTACCGCACCTTCATCGATATTGAACGCCAAAACGGTCAATTCCCTCATGCTGAATGGACCCGTGAAGACGGGACCACGAAAGACATAACTGTTTGGTGCGGCAACGATTATCTTGGCATGGGTCAAAATCCTGTCGTGATTGATGCTATGCACGAAGCCATTGATGCCACAGGTGCTGGCTCTGGCGGGACACGCAATATTTCCGGTACAACCGTTTATCACAAGCGTCTTGAAGCTGAATTGGCGGATTTGCATGGCAAAGAAGGTGCCTTGCTTTTCACAAGTGCCTACATCGCGAACGACGCGACCCTGAGCACTTTGCCTAAACTGTTTCCGGGCGCGATCATTTATTCGGATGCTTTGAACCACGCCTCAATGATTGAGGGCGTGCGCCGCAATGGTGGTGCTAAGCGTATTTTCCGTCACAACGACGTTGCGCACTTGCGCGAGTTGTTGGCGGCTGACGACCCTGCTTTGCCAAAGATTATTGCGTTCGAATCAATTTATTCAATGGATGGTGATTTCGGTCCGATTGAAGCGATTTGTGACCTTGCAGATGAGTTTGGTGCGCTGACTTACATCGACGAAGTGCACGCCGTGGGCATGTATGGACCACGCGGGGCAGGTGTTGCTGAGCGTGACGGCCTGATGCACCGCCTTGATATTATCAACGGTACATTGGCAAAAGCATATGGCGTTATGGGCGGTTATATCGCTGCAAGTGCGAAAATGTGTGATGCTATCCGGTCTTATGCGCCCGGCTTTATCTTTACAACTTCGCTGCCGCCAGCCATTGCTGCTGGTGCCGCGGCGTCTGTGAAACACCTGAAAACAGCCCAAGAGTTGCGCGACAGCCAACAATTGCAAGCTAAGATTTTAAAGTTACGCCTCAAAGGGTTAGGTCTGCCGATTATCGATCATGGCAGCCACATTGTCCCTGTGATGGTAGGCAACCCTGTTCACACTAAGTTGTTGTCTGACATGCTGCTTGAAGAACATGGAATTTACGTTCAGCCAATCAACTTCCCAACCGTACCACGTGGCACTGAGCGACTCCGTTTCACACCCTCGCCAGTCCACGGTCCGCTTGAGATGGATGCTCTGGTCAAAGCAATGGACGCCCTATGGTCCCACTGTGCGCTGAATCGTGCCGAATTAACGGGTTAGAAGGCCTAAGTAGTGCAATTTACGTTGCGCTATGCTACATCTG
>DLQI01000163.1:5781-59387 GCA_002478745.1 Rhodobacteraceae bacterium UBA7436
AGAAAAAGTCGAACCGAAAGCGTTTGATGACTTCGAGCTACGGCTTGGAGATCTGATGCGTGGTGAGCGGGCGACACTTGGCAAAAGTCTTCTCGATGTTCAACGTGAATTGCGTATCAAAGCCAGCTACATCGCCGCTATCGAAAATGCAGATCCTGAAGCATTTGACACACCCGGTTTCATTGCCGGCTACGTCCGCTCTTATGCTCGCTATTTGAATATGGATCCTGACCATGCTTTTGCTGCGTTTTGCGCCGAGAGCGGATTTTCTGTTGCCCACGGCATGTCTGCTAAAGCATCTGTGGTTAATAAGCCGGCACGCGAAGATCGTTTGACCCGTGTCGCGGGCGGGGACATCTTTTCTAGCCCGAACACGCCATTTGTTCCAATGGGTGAAACATTCCTTTCGCGGGTTGAACCGGGCGCAATTGGATCAATGGTCGTTCTGTTGGCTCTGATTGGTGCGATTGGTTTCGGTGGATATTCCGTTTTGCAAGAGGTGCAGCGTGTGCAAGTTGCACCTGTCGATCAAACACCAGTTGTTTTGGCAGATCTTGATCCGTTGAACGGTGCTGCGATTACACAGCCTTCTGCTGACGTTATAAATTCGGCTGCTCCACAAGTTCTGGACAATCCGCGTGGCAATGCGCTTGATCGTTTGTACCGCCCTCAGGCATTAGATGTACCAGTGCTTGTTGCCCGTGATGCACCGATCGCAAACATTGATCCACGTTCTATTGGCAGCTTCACAGCGCCAGTGTTCAACGACACAGACGTTAACCTTATTGCTGGAATCAACGGTGCTTTGGCTGAGGCCAACGGTATTGCTGTGCCACAAGTTGTAGAAGGTCCTGCACCTGCATTGCAAATGGTTGCGGCCTATCCATCATGGGTGCGTGTCCGGTCTGCTGAGGGCACTGTGATCTATGAGGCCGTGATGGAAAAAGGCGATACTTGGACAGTGCCAGCAACTGTCGAGCCTTCAACACTGCGCACTGGCGAAAGTGGCGCCATCTATTTCGCGATGTCTGGCGATTGCTACGGTCCTGCTGGTGCGCGCGGAAGCGTGACATCTAATCTACCACTGGAACAAACAGCCTTGGCTGCATTGTACGAACCAGCACCTGTAACCAGCGAAACAACATTGGGTCGTATGGTTGCGGATCTTTCAGCGATTGATCCACTTGCGGCACTTCCGTGTAAGGCCAATTAAGCCTTACTTCGCTCCTTCGATATCTATGACAATTAATACTGCCCCTAACGGTTGCGGTGGGGCCTTGGGCATTCTATTTCTTAAGTAATGTTCCGTTACGCAAAGGTCATTTGCTCATGTCGCTTAATCACATCCGTCCTTGGCGCAATATTTACCGTCGTAAAAGTCGTCAGATCATGGTTGGCAACGTGCCAGTTGGTGGTGATGCACCAATCACTGTACAGACGATGACCAACACGCTGACCACTGATCCTTCTGCTACGATCAAACAGATCATTGCAGCGGCAGAGGCTGGTGCTGATATTGTACGTGTTTCAGTGCCTGACCCTGAAAGCGCTGCGGCGATGAAGGAGATTTGTCGCGAAAGCCCTGTGCCGATCGTGGCCGATATTCACTTCCACTACAAACGAGGGATTGAGGCCGCTGAAGCGGGGGCTGCATGCCTTCGGATTAATCCAGGCAACATTGGCGACGAAAAGCGGATCAAAGAAGTCATTAAAGCCGCTAAAGACAATAACTGTTCCATCCGTATTGGTGTGAACGCTGGTAGCCTTGAGAAAGAGCTGTTGGAAAAATACGGCGAGCCATGTCCTGATGCGATGGTCGAAAGTGGTTTGAACCACATTAAAATCCTGCAAGACAATGATTTCCATGAATTTAAGATCAGCTGCAAAGCTTCTGACGTCTTTATGGCGGCTGCGGCTTACCAACAGTTGGCTGAGGCCACAGACGCACCTATCCACCTTGGGATCACTGAGGCAGGGGGGCTGACTTCTGGAACAATCAAGTCGGCCATTGGCATGGGCAACCTGCTTTGGATGGGCATCGGGGATACGATCCGTGTATCGCTTTCTGCTGATCCGGTTGAAGAGGTCAAAGTCGGTTACGAAATCCTTAAATCACTGGGGCTGCGTCATCGCGGTGTGAACATCATCAGTTGCCCATCATGCGCCCGTCAGGGGTTTGACGTGATCAAAACGGTTGAGATTTTAGAAGACCGTTTGGCCCATATCAAAACGCCAATGAGCCTCAGCATTATTGGTTGTGTTGTGAATGGACCAGGTGAGGCGTTGATGACAGATGTTGGGTTCACCGGCGGTGGTGCTGGTTCTGGCATGGTTTATCTGGCGGGTAAACAAAGCCACAAACAGGACAATGCTTCGATGGTGGAACACATCGTTGAGCAGGTTGAAGCGCGTGCAGAATTGATTGCCAAAGCAGAAGTAGAAGCACTCGAAGAATAAGCAACAACACATTGTTAGACATACGAAAAAGGGCAGTGAACTAAATTCACCGCCCTTTTTTGCACGTTAGCGAATGCTAAATTTTAGCTGCGTTTGTCATTCACAACCATCATCAGTTGATCATAAGGTAAATACCCGCGCAGCATTTCGTCTTGCAGCACAAATGTTGGCGTGCCTGTGATCCGCAAAATTTGTGCAAGCTCGTTGGTTTTTGCCAACTGTTCAGCCACTTCAGGACCGTTCATTTTCGCTTCAACGGCTGCCATATCCAATCCGAATGTATTGCCCAAACGGTTTAGGCTGGTCATGCTCAGCTCACCGGGGAAGGTCATCAATGAATCGTTGATCGCTTTGTAGGCGTCATCACCGGCGGCCAATTTAACAGCGATGGCAAAGCGCGATGCCAATACGGATTGTTCGCCCAAAATCGGGAACTCTTTGACGATCAAGCGGATATTGCCATCTGTTTCAAGCATCTTGGCGACTTCGGTGTGCGCCTTGCGGCAGTACCCACAGCGGTAGTCCAAGAATTCTACCAATGTGATATCGCCGTCAGGATTACCGCCGACATAAGAATAACCATCGTTGAACAGGGCTTCGGCGTTGTCGCTGACCAAATTCAGATCAGCTTGCGCCGCTTGTTGTTGTTGGCGTGCTTCGAGCTGGTTGACGGCTTCCATGATCACTTGGGGTTGGTCCATCAAGTAGGCGCGGACTTCTTCGCGGAAGATGGCGCGTTCTTCACCGCTCATGTTTGTGAGATCGAGTGCTGACGCAGGAAGTGCAACGGTGCAGGTTAAGGCTGCTGCGGAAAGCAGATGTGAAAGGCGCATGGGTTATTTCCTCTTTTTGGTCGCACGTTCAGAAGCAATCAACACATCCTGTGCGCGTTGCCAAGGGCCAGAGCCGCGTGGAAGTATTCCAACTGCTCGTTTTGAGTGAATTTTTGCATCTGCCATGCGTCCCTGTAGGGCATAGCGTTCTGCGGTGGTTAGAGCAGCCATGCCAGGCTGTTTGGATTTGGCATATGTTACTGCAAGGTCACGCAGCATACTGCCATCGCGAAAGTCGATGCTGCGGGATTTTTCCAGAACTGATTTTGCTTTGCTGATGTTTCCCGAAGCGAGCAGCGCACGCCCATAGCCTGCTAACAAAAGGGAATTGCGCGGCGCAAGATTCACAGCGCGTGCATATGTGTTCGTTGCGGCGGCGAAATTGCGCGTCTCGATCAGGATTTGGCCGCGCTGATCGCGCAAAAAGGGGTCTTTGGGGCGCAATGCAATGGCACCGTTAATAGCCTTGAGTGCCTTTTTTGTATTGGAATTACGGTGGTGGGCCACTGCTTCGCGCAAGAGGGCAACATCTTTGTATCCCGTTTCACCAATACGCCGCAGCGTCCATTTAGGGGCGCGTGTATAGGCAGTTATTTTACCCTTGAGGCGGGCGAACCAATAATCGGCTTCGCTTTTTACTGGCGCTTTGTCTGAGGCCACGAACCCTTGCAAATTGCGGATACGGTCACGCGATAGGGGATGACTGCGGGTATAGGGATCTTGGCGTGTTTCCGCGAGCAACTCTTGGCCGCGAAAAATTTCGAACACGTCCAACATGCCTTTGGTACTGATGCCAGCACTACGCAAAAAACGGACACCTGATTGGTCGGCTGAAGCCTCTTCTGCCCTTGTATGCTTAAAGAAAACCCGTTGCGCGAGGCTTTGGCTTCCCAACGCGATGCCTACGGCACCATCGGCTGAACCAGCTGCAGCTGTAGCAACCGCAAGTGCGATTCCAAGTCCCGCGATGGTGCGAGAATTTCCAAGGTTGCTGAGGCGGCGTGTGATATGTCCATTCACGATATGCGCTGCTTCATGCGCGATGACACCTTGCAGCATATCGGCACGCTGCATTTTGTTGATCAGACCATAATTGATAAAGATCGCATCATTGCCAACGACAAAGGCATTCAGCCCACTGTCGTTGACGATCAACACCTTCACCCGTGTTGGGCTAAGGCCCGCTGCGCGCAAAATTGGCGCGGCAATTTGTTGAAGCGCATATTCCGCATCGGCGTCGCGTAACAACCCACGCGCTTGGGCGGTGGCGGTTGTGAGCACCATCAGTGTGGCCATGACGGCGGCGACTATTGACGAACGGGCAAAGAAGCGATGAAAGGTCATGGAAACATTAGGAAGGTTTTTCATGCGAACATCAACCCGTTCCAAAGTTGATCCCTTTATTGTGATGGATGTGATGGAAGCCGCCCGCCGCGCAGAAGAGGCAGGACGTCACATTATCCATATGGAAGTTGGGCAACCGGGCACTGGTGCACCGAAGGTTGCAACCGATGCTCTGGCACGTGCCATGGAGCAGGGGCCGCTTGGGTATACTGTGGCGCTTGGTCTGCCAGCTTTGCGTGCGCGGATCGCGCAGATGTATGGTGAATGGTACAATGTTGATCTAAACCCTGAACGTGTTGTGATCACTCCTGGATCGTCTGGCGGCTTCCTTTTGGCCTTTACGGCTCTGTTTGACAGTGGAGATCGCGTCGGCATCGGCGCACCCGGATACCCTAGCTATCGCCAAATCCTGCACGCATTGGGTTTGCAGCCTGTTGATTTACAAACTGATCCTGCCAATCGATTGCAGCCGGTTGGGGCTGATTTCGAGGGAATGGATTTGGCAGGGCTAATGGTTGCCTCACCAGGGAACCCTACGGGGACTATGCTGGATCGCTCTGCAATGGGCGCATTGATTGATGCAGCGTCCGCGCAAAAGGCATCATTCATCAGCGACGAAATCTATCACGGAATTGAGTATGAGGCCAAAGCGGTCACTGCACTTGAATTGACCGATGAATGCTATGTTATCAACTCGTTCTCCAAATACTTTAGCATGACGGGCTGGCGCGTTGGTTGGATGGTTGTCCCAGAAGATCACGTGCGCGTGGTTGAGCGGATAGCGCAAAACATGTTCATCTGTGCGCCCCATGCCAGTCAGGTTGCAGCGCTTGCTGCGATGGACGCTGGGGACGAACTGCAAGCCAATTTAGCCGTCTACACGCGCAATCGCTTGTTGATGTTGGAAGGGCTGCCAAAAGCAGGGTTCGATCGCATAGCACCGCCTGACGGGGCGTTTTATGTTTATGCAGATGTGTCCGAGATTACGAATGACAGTCGCGCATTGGCTGCAGAAATATTGGAGGGGGCTGGTGTTGCCGTGACACCGGGTCTTGATTTTGATCCGATCCGTGGACACCAAACGCTGCGCTTTTCTTATGCGCGCAGCACGCCGCACCTCGAAGAGGGATTGGCTCGCTTGCATAAGTTCATGGCGACAAGAGGTTAAGCTGAATTCCCATTTGCGACTGTCTGGGTTAAGTTGATCAAAAGAGCCAACAAAGGTCTGTGCAGTATGCGACGGGTTATTCAAACAGCAGCGATGATTTTGGCATTTGCGAATGCGGCAAATGCCCAAGATTTCGGTGTTATTGCCCGTGTCGACCCTGTCGCAAGCCAAATTCAAGACGGGTGGTTTGGGAAATCCAGTGTTGCGCTTCACCTTAGCCAAGGTGTTCCATTTCGGGTGTTCCATCTGGATGACCCCGCGCGGCTTATTGTTGATTTCAAAGAAGCCGATTGGACGGGTGTGAGAGCGGCCGACATTCTAGAGGCCGATGGGCGGATCACCGCCGTACGTTTCGGCAGCTTTCAGGCGGGTTGGTCGCGCATGGTTTTGGATCTGAGCGAACCTATGTTGCCCATTGAGATTGGGATGCCAGTTGATCAGGTCACAGGGCGAGCCGTCCTGCGCATTGCACTGGGGCCCGTCACAGAAGAAGAATTCGCCGCAAATGCGGGATCACCGCCGAACGCGAATTGGGCACCTGAACAAGCGCGGACACCGGCTGTGGAAAAGATAGGCGACGAATTTATCGTAATGATCGATCCGGGGCACGGTGGCATTGATCCGGGCGCTGTGCGCGATGGGGTGAATGAAAAGGACCTGATGCTGACGCTGGGGCGGGGGGTGGCAGAAGCCTTGGTGCGTTCAGGCGAAGCAAAGGCTTTTCTAACGCGCAACGATGACAGCTTTGTTTCGTTGCCGGCGCGGGTCTCGTTGGCGCATGAAGTGGGCGCAGATTTGTTTATCTCCCTACATGCTGATGCGCTTTCTAACGGGCAGGCGGAGGGTGCGACGGTCTACACGCTGTCGGATGAAGCAAGTGATGCGGCGTCAGCACAATTGGCATCACAGCACAATCGCGCCGACATTATTGCAGGTGTCGATTTAAACGGCTCGGACGACGAAGTCGCAAATGTTCTGATTGATTTGGCACGCCAAGAAACGGGCCCCCGCAGCGAATCCTTGGCTACTATATTGCTTGAGATGATCGAAGAAGCGGGTGCGCCGCTTAGCAAGAAGCGGCAAAAGCAAGCCGGGTTTTCCGTCTTGAAAAGTGCAGATATACCTTCTGTCCTGATCGAAGTTGGGTTTTTGTCCAGTTCTCGTGATCGTGCAAATTTGCGTGACCCCGAATGGCGCAATCTGATGATCTCAGCTTTGGTTCAGGCCATCATTGCATGGAAAGCGGATGACGTGGCAACCCGTCCATTGGTGCGCCAATAGCGTTACGCAAGTTTCTGCCTATTGAGCACCAAGTCGTGTTTTGACCCTAGCGTACCCATGTCATATAGCTGGGTTAATTAAAGAACATCCTGAAGGGGTGCGCGCGGAATGTTTCGATTTATACTGTCATTTTTTGGTGGAATTTTCACAACGATAACAATGGGATTGGGCATGATTGCCCTCACCGTTGGTGCTATCTTTTGGATGTATGGTCGTGATTTGCCCAGCCACGAATCTTTGGCAGAATATACACCTCCGACGATCAGCCGGATTTATTCGGGCCAAGGCCGAATAATAGATGAGTTCGCTAAGGAGCGTCGTCTGTTCGCACCTGCCGATACAATCCCCGATTTGATCAAGCAGGCCTTTGTCAGTGCGGAAGACAAAAACTTTTACGAACACGACGGTTATGATCTTCGCGGTATCGCCTCGGCTGGCTTTGACGCGGTGCGTACCCGTGGGCGTGATGTGCGCGGTGCATCGACGATTACGCAGCAGGTTATGAAGAACTTCTTGCTTGGTGGGGAGCGCAAGGCTGAGCGTAAGATTCAAGAGATTATTCTTGCGTCGCGGATCGAGGAAACCCTGGATAAAGAGGGTATTCTCGAGCTGTACCTTAACGAAATTTTCCTAGGACAAAACAGTTACGGTGTGGCGGCTGCCAGCCAAACTTACTTTAACAAGACCTTGGATGAATTGGCACCTCACGAGGCCGCAATGCTTGCCAGTCTCCCAAAAGCGCCGTCTCAGTTCCACCCAGTACGCCGCAAGGATCGTCTTCTTCAACGTCGTAACTTTGTTTTAAAAGAGATGATGGAGAATGGGTATATCACGGAAGAGACTTTTGAGTTTGAGCGCAAAGCTGAGCTCAAATCAGTGCAGAATGGTGATTTTGAGAGTTTCCGAAATGATTTGCCGCAGCGTGACTATTTCACTGATGAAATTCGTCGCCAATTGAGTGATGATTTTGGCGAAAGTGAATTCTTTACTGGGGGGCTTTCTGTACGGGCTACAATCGACAATGAAATGCAGCCAGTCGCGGCCACTGCCTTGCAACGTCAGCTGGAAAGTTACGACAGGTCACAAGGCGTCTGGCACGGCACTGGAAAATCAATTCCATTGGATCAACTCGGTGACGAGGCCACGTGGCGCGATGCCTTGTCAAAGGTCCGCATTGCCCGCGATATTCGCCTTGAAAATGAATGGTACCCCGCTGTTGTCCTGGATGTGGGAAAGAACGAAGCACGCCTTGGTATTGAAGGCGTTGAAGAAGATGACGACGGCCACTGGATCCCAGCCAAAGACGTACAATGGGCCCGCAAACGCCTCACAGATGGTTCATTGGCTAAGAAAGCCCGCGTTGCAGGCGATCTTGTTGCAGTGGGAGAGGTTGTCCATGTGCGCCGCATGACTGCGGACAATGACGGTTCCTTTATTCGCTGGACGCTGCGCCAAGTGCCAAATGTTCAAGGCGGGTTTGTTGCGATGGACGTAGACACAGGTCGCGTTATCGCGATGCAGGGTGGCTTTAGTTATCAAGCATCCGTGTTTAACCGTGCAACCCAAGCGAAACGCCAACCGGGTTCTAGTTTTAAACCGTTTGTTTATGCTGCCGCCCTCGACAGTGGCTATACTCCAGCAACGATTGTTGTGGATGCACCGATTGAGATTAACACACCGCAAGGGCTATGGCGTCCGCGCAATTCATCTAACAAATTCTACGGCCCAACGCCGCTGCGGACCGGGATCGAACAGTCACGTAACCTTATGACCATTCGTTTGGCCAAAGAGGTGGGGATGGATACGGTTGCGAATTATGCCGAAAGCGTTGGTGTTTATAACAACATGGGCCGGTTCCTTGCCAACTCGTTGGGTTCAGAGGAAACCACGCTGTATCAGATGGTCGCCGCTTATGCGATGTTTGCGAATGGTGGTGAACTCGTTCAGCCGACATTGGTTGACCGTGTGCAAGACCGCTATGGTAAAACGATTTATCGCCATGATGAACGAGCTTGCGACGAGTGCCAAGTTGCCAGTCTTGAGCCGGGGTTCTCACCGCGGATTATCTCGAACCGTGAACGGGTAATGGATCCGATCACTGCCTATCAGCTGACATCGATGATGACTGGTGTTGTTAAGCGCGGCACGGCGCGTAAAACGGTTAACTTGTCAGTCCCAGCCGCGGGTAAGACTGGGACTACCAACGACGCCAAAGACGTTTGGTTTGTTGGCTTTACCAAAAATATAGCTGCGGGTTGTTTCATTGGATACGACACACCAAAATCCTTGGGGCGTAGCGCGTCTGGTGGTGGCATGTGTGGGCCTGTGTTCAACACGTTCATGAAGGAAGCGACCAAGAAATATGGCGGTGGTGATTTTGACGTTCCTCCGGGTGGCTTCTTTTTGAAGATCGACCGTTTCACCGGTGCGCGTCTTAGCGATGATGCAACAGGTGATAACGTTGTCGCAGAATATTTCCGTGACGGAGAAGAGCCAGTGTTTGGCATCGCCTTTGATGGTGGTTTTGCGATGGGCGCAGATTTGCCATTGTTTGAAGAGGTTGGCGTTACATCCCGCCAAGTGACCACATCGACGGGCAAGAAAGCCGTCGTGGGACCAAAAGCCACCTTTGGAACACTGAGTTCTGGCGGTCTTTATTAGCAATATCGGTTAAGGGGAGTGCAAAGCTCTCCTTACTCGCTTGCTGTGCTTACTGTGCTGCTTTATCAACTCACTTCTATTCAGTTCCCAATGCAGGTGCACCATGCGCGCAGAAATCCAAAATATCGTCACAGAGATTGAAAAGTCACTGGAGTTGCTAGGGCAACGTTTGGACGTTGAAACCTGTGCATATCGGTTAGAGGAATTCGACGCGCGCGTTGAAGATCCAAACCTGTGGGATGATCCAGATGCTGCGCAAAAGTTGATGCGCGAACGCCAGAACTTGGTCGATTCAATTGGAACTTATGAAGGTATCAAGACCGATCTAAGCGACAATATCGAATTGATCGAATTGGGCGAGATGGAAGAGGACCAAGAGGTCATTGGCGAAGCTGAAGCTGCCTTGAAGACCTTAGCCACTACAGCTGCCCAAAAAGAGCTGGAAGCCTTGCTAGATGGCGAAGCCGATGGCAGTGATACTTTCCTTGAAATCAACTCGGGTGCTGGCGGTACGGAAAGCTGTGATTGGGCCTCAATGCTGGCGCGTATGTATGTGCGTTGGGCCGAGAAGAAGGGCTATAAGGTTGAATTGCAGGCTGAGAGCGCCGGCGAGGAGGCAGGGATCAAGTCTGCGACCTACCGCATTAGCGGGCAAAATGCCTATGGCTGGATGAAGTCGGAATCCGGTGTGCACCGTTTGGTTCGCATTTCACCGTTCGATTCTGCTGCCAAGCGTCACACGTCTTTCACGTCAGTAGGTGTTTACCCGGTCGTGGATGATAATATCGAAATTGAAGTGAACCCGTCTGATATTCGCATTGATACTTATCGTTCCTCAGGGGCAGGTGGTCAGCACGTTAACACGACTGACTCAGCTGTTCGGATCACGCACGCGCCAACAGGTATCGTTGTGACCTCATCTGAGAAATCACAGCACCAAAACCGTGACATTGCTATGAAGGCATTGAAATCGCGTTTGTATCAAATGGAGATGGATCGTCGCAACGCTGCGGTGAATGAAATGCACGAGAACAAAGGCGATGCGGGGTGGGGCAACCAGATCCGTTCGTATGTCCTTCAACCATACCAAATGGTAAAGGATTTGCGTACCAACTATGAAACTTCTGATACAAAAGGTGTGTTGGACGGCGACTTAGATGGATTGATGGGCGCGACCTTGGCTTTGAACGTGTCGGGCAAAAGCCGCGCCGAAGCACAAAACTAAGTGCTGTATGACTGATGTCTAATTAGACGTCAGTCCATTTCCCCAAAGCAAGATCACCAAGTTTCCATTCGCCGATCTGGGCACGGATCAGCCGCAAGGTTGGGTGTCCAATGGCTGCTGTCATGCGACGCACCTGACGGTTGCGCCCTTCAGCGATCGTGATGCTGATCCATGTATCTGGCACGGATAGGCGGAACCGGACAGGCGGATCGCGTTCCCACAGATCATCAGGCTCATCTATTTGCTGCACTTTGGCCGGAGCCGTTTTACCGTCTTTCAGTAGGACACCATTATTGAGTTTGGCCAAGCTTGCGCCGCTTGGCGTCCCCTCAACCTGAACCCAATAGGTTTTCGTCATTTTGTTCTTTGGGTCCGAAATTTTGGACTGCAGCGCACCATTGTCGGTCAAGACCATCAAGCCTTCGCTGTCACGGTCCAAACGACCTGCTGGATAGACCCGTGGCACGTTGATGTATTTCGACAATGTTGGGCGAGGGGAACCATCGCTGCCTTTGTCGGTAAACTGCGACAGGACGCCAAAAGGCTTATTAAATAGGATAACGCGTGCCATATCAGTTCACCGGATTTAAGGTGGTGATCCCAACAGGAGCCCCACGTGCAAGGTCTGTATCAAGAGACATTAGGATGTATTCACCGCGCCGCCAAAGCTGCGCAAGGTCGTCATAGTGTCGCGATAGAAAATGGCCTGACTGGCCCGTAGAGGTCACAAATACCGAGCTGTCTGGGTCCGCGAAATCATAGACACCGCGATAACCCGCACCATGAACGTTCTGGAACGGATTTGGGCCAGTTCCAGATGTGAGGCCACGATTTAGGGTGTTATCGCCGCCCGAAGTCGATTGGCGGATGTTTACGAAATAGCGAAGCAAAGGCACGTCGCCCAGTGTTTCATGGTCTTGGGTTGCTTGATGCGCATCGCCCCAACGTAGGCTTTCAAAGGCTGTACCCCAGTTTTCTGAAATTTCGAGTAGGGCGTCATCGAGCGCGAGGCGTGCCATGTCTGCACAGGTCTCGACTGGGGCGCTTTGTAGGATATCGCACCATTCAGAGGCACCATTGATATCGCGGAACACCCGTTCGATGAACAGTGGTTCAACGTGGGTGATTTCAGCAGCCATTGGGCCAAGTTCGTCTTTGATCAACCGCGATTGCAGCGCGCGGACCCAAGTTGTGTAAATCAAGGGTTCTGGAAGGTGCTCGTTCATTTCGCCGTTCCAATTGGCAAGCAACGTCAGGGCACGTTGGCGTTCGCGTTGGACTGTGCCCTCTGGAGCTGCTTCGCCTGTGAACCAGAGCTCTGCACCCATTAACGGCAACAATGCGCGAGCGGTGAAGCTGACGGTGTCCAGCTGTGCCTCAACAAAGCTGTCACGCGTGTGCACTTGGCGAACTTGCATAAGGCGCTGCCAACGCTGAACCCGCTGGGTGTCACCCCATGTGAAAGAGATGTGGTTAGGGAAGGGGCGTTCGACGGTTTTGTTGTTGGTGTTACCAAGCAGACCACCCATGGGTTCGATAAACTCTGGGTTCGACGCATAGGGCATTATGCCATCCCAGTGATTGCTCACAGAACTTCCAAGGCTTGGTAGCCGGCCCTCACTTTGGTGGTCGGTCTTACGGTTTGGTACGGAGCCGATCGTTTTCATGGCGATCTTGGTTTGGTCCACAACGGTCAGGTTTTGTGCGGGTGCCATATGCAGTGATCCTGCCAAAACGGCATCTTCGACCGTGGTCGATTGCATTAGGCGAATGCTGGCGCTGAGCGTGGTGTCGCTGGGGCTAAGGGCTGTTGATGACAACGCGGCAACATGCCCTGGAGGGGTCACAGCGCGCAGGTTTTGAAAGCTGCCAGGCAGGATAGGTCCATTGTCAGACCACCGCAGCGTGACGGTTACGGGGGCTTCGTCTTTGATCTTAATAATGGTGGGACGAGATTGGAACTTCTTGAACCCAGTTGGAGTGAGGTATTCCTCAGAGTTCTCAGGATTTAGTTGCTCAATAACAACGTCTTGATCATCGACATACGCTGTTGTGACGCCCCAACCCAATTTTGCACTTCGGCCTGACCAGATTGATGGGATACCCGGTACTGTGGCACCGATGACACCTCCAAGCTGTAACTCTAGACGGGCAAGGTACCAGATTGATGGCGCAGTGAAGGTCATGTGAGGATCGTTGGCGAGCAACGTGCCGCCTGTTGCAGAGCGACTTGCGGCTGCTGCCCATGCGTTCGAGGCTCCACTGAACCCACGCGCTTTGAAGGGCGACAACGGATGGTTTAGAGTGGTGTTCGTTGCCATATATTGTGGCGCACCTGGGACCAGGCTGGCATATTCTGGCAGGCTTGCAACGCCAACGCCGGGTGAATCCGGAAGTATATCATTTAGGCGGTCGCTGTCTGGGAGTGCGAGTGACATACGTGCACGTAAAACTTCGTCAGCCAAATGGCTGGATGATTGCAGAGCCATCAACTTGAGGATCGCAAGTGAGTCTGCGGGGCGCCACGGCGCGAATGGCGTATTGAACACGAACAGTTCAGGTGCTCCGCGCCCTGATGAACCGCGATTGACTTGTTGAAACTGGGCATTTACGCCCTCAGAGTATGCTTCTAACGCAGCAATGGTTTGTGCGTCTTGTGCATCAACTGATGAAAGGGCCAGTCGATAGATATCGAACCGGCGCATATAGGTGTCGGTTTCTATTGTAGAGCGACCAAACAGTTCGGACAGCCGTCCCTGCGCGGTGCGGCGCAGCACAATCATCTGCCAAAGACGATCCTGTGCGTGGGCAAAGCCAAGGCCAAAATAGGCGTCATGGTCTGTTTTAGCTAAAATATGCGGCACATTTGCGTGATCACGGACGATTTCGATGGGGGCGTTTGGTCCTGCCAATTCTAGCGTGGCATCGTAATCGGGCAGGGACCGAGATGCTAAATAATATGCTAAGAAAGCACCGAATACGATCAACCCAATCAAAGCTGCTGCAAACCGTACCAACCATTGAAACACAAGTATCATTGCGCCCCTCGCGTGTTGACCCCTTTGGTATGACTGTTAGGTATGGATCAAGTTGAAAGCAACACCACATCATGAGGAAACAACATGACTAAGCTAGCATTTTTAGGTTTGGGCGTCATGGGCGCGCCAATGGCAGGGCATTTACAGGGCGCGGGCCATGATGTGACTGTCTTTAATCGAACGGAATCCAAAGCAAAGGCATGGGCGCAAAAGTACAACGGCGCAGCGGCCACGACGCCGCGTGAAGCAGCATTGGGTGCTGATTTTGTTATGGCTTGTGTGGGCAATGACGATGATCTGCGCTCGGTTTGTTTGGGGGCAGATGGTGCATTCGCGGGGATGGCCAAAGGGTCTGTGTTCGTGGATCATACGACGGTTTCAGCAAAAGTGACCGCTGAGCTGTATGCTGCCGCTGCTGAGGTGGGAATATCTTTTGTCGACGCCCCAATTTCAGGCGGTCAAGCAGGGGCTGAGAATGCCGTGCTATCTATTATGTGCGGCGCTGACGAAGATGCATTTGATAGCGCACTTCCTATCATGGAGGTCTATTCCAAGATTTGCCGTCGCATTGGTGCATCTGGGGCAGGCCAAATGACGAAGATGTGCAATCAGATTGCGATTTCTGGGTTGGTTCAGGGGCTTTCTGAGGCGCTGCACTTTGCGCAAAAAGCGGGGCTGGATGGTCGCGCTGTTGTTGAGGTGATCAGCCAAGGTGCAGCTGGCAGCTGGCAAATGGCCAATCGCAACGAGACGATGCTGGATGACCACTTTGATCACGGATTTGCAGTGGATTGGATGCGCAAGGATTTGGGCATTTGTCTAAGCACAGCGGATGAAATTGGTGCGTCTTTGCCGATTACGGCATTGGTTGATCAATTCTATAAAGATGTTCAGAAAATGGGTGGTGGTCGCTGGGATACCTCAAGTCTGATCAAACGTCTCTAAGTATCGATTGCTAAATGATGAATAATCGAAACGAAAAAAAAGGGGCCGCCAACTGTCAAAAGTTTGCGTCCCCTATTTGTGAATTCTTATTTTTATGCCTACGGAATGATCCGCGAATATTTTGTTCCCTCTAGGGTCGCGCCGAGACGCAAACCTGCACGTCCAAAAACAGCGGCTAGGACAGGGGATAAAACTGTTGTCGTGTCGGCTGCCAAGCTGTCGCCTGTTGAGTTTACAACATATTCCAGATCAGCACCTGCAGCCCAGCCACGTGAACGACGGAAATCATTAAGTGCTTGATCGGTCATGAAAAACAGGACGTGCGCATATTGTTGTGCGCCAATTTGGAACCCGCCAGACGCCTTGGTCACTGAATAATAGTCAACGTTGGTATTGCCCACCAATAGCGCGCCACGCCCATAAGCGCCGCCAAAGCCGAAACCAGCTTCGGTTACTAGTGGCATAACTAACATACCGTTGGATTTGTTCGCCAAATCAATAGTGTTGGGATAACTGCGGTACATTTCAGTCAATGTTGCTTGAACCCGTGCATCAATGGTCGCGGCACCGCGCCCACCAACACCATTGCCACAAGCTGCTACAGCTGTGGTTGTTGCCAAAGCGCCAAGCGCGAATGCGCGGCGCGAGAAATTTGTATTGGTCATGTTAACCGCCTGTAATTTTTGATACTGCTCGCCGGATTTTCCGGTCTTGATGGCAGACATACGCCTATTGTGGTGCTTTGTCACGTCACAAGGACGTTTTGGGCAACTTACCGCTTTGCGGCCAAAAGCCGTGCGGCTGCAGGTGCAAAATAGGTCAGGATTCCGTTGCAGCCTGCGCGTTTGAAAGCCATCAAGCTTTCCATCATCACGCGCTCTTCATCAATCCAGCCATTTTGGGCCGCTGCTTTGATCATGCTGTACTCGCCGCTCACCTGATAGGCATAGGTGGGTGCACCAAATGTTTCTTTGACACGGTGACATATATCTAAGTAAGGCAAACCGGGTTTCACCATGACCATATCCGCCCCTTCTGATAGATCACGCTCAATGAGGCGCAGTGCCTCACCTGAATTGGCGGGATCCATTTGATAGGTTTTTTTGTCCCCAACCAATGCACCAGATGCACCAACGGCGTCGCGGAAAGGGCCATAGAATGCTGACGCGTATTTGGCAGAGTAGCTGAGGATCATCACGTTTTGATGCCCTGCATCTTCAAGTGCAGAACGCATTGCGGCAATGCGTCCGTCCATCATATCAGAAGGACCAATGATATCGGCACCTGCTTCGGCTTGGGCGAGTGTCATCTTAACAAGCGCTTCAACTGTGCGATCGTTGACGATCTCGCCATTCTCTACAAATCCATCATGTCCATTGATGTTGTATGTGTCCAGGGCCACGTCAGTCATGATTGCAATTTCAGGAACTGCAGCCTTGATCGCGCGAATTGCGCGGTTGGCGTGGTTTTCAGGGTCCCAAGCGCCTGCGCAATCTTCTGTGCGTTCCTCAATCCCTGTGTAGGGGAAAATACAGATGGCTGGGATGCCAAGATCGGCTGCTTCGCGTGAGGCTTCAACAACTTTATCAACAGAACGGCGGAAAACGCCGGGCATTGAGGGGATCGGTTCTTCGATACCTTCACCGCTGCGCACAAAAACGGGCCAAATAAAGTCATCAACGCTAAGGTCATTCTGACGTGTCAGGGCACGAATTGCCGATGATTGGCGGGTGCGACGCAAGCGGGTCGCAGGGAATTGGCTGATTGTTGGGCGCATTGTGGGTCACCTTTTCGATACATTGCTTTGCTGACACGGTTTTTTGCACCCTGCAAGGGTAGGAATTGTCGCAAAGCACGGGTAGAACACGGTTGATACCCTAATGATGGGGCAGAAACAAAAGGCTGCAGCGTTGAACCTTACGCAAACTCTGTTTGAAATCATCGATATGCGCTCTTTCTCGAACCTTTGGTTCTGGATCGGATTGGCTATCGTGTGGTCCTCTGCCAGTCACTGGGTTTTGGGCGTTCCAAACGATATAATCCAAAGGGCGCGACGCTACGGAGCTGAGGCGGAATCAGATCTAGAAGATCTGGTGCGGATCAATTGTAACCGATTGATTTACGTCAGCAATATCTCAGGGCTTTGGCTGTTGGGTTTTGTTTGTTTCATTCTTACCGGCCTTGGAATTATGGGTTTCTATTATTGGGTAGAGTTTGCCCAAGCCGTCTTTTTGTTGGCATTTCCTATGACATTGGTTGGTATGTTGAATGTCTCAACAGCGCGGCTTTACCAGATGGAACAAAGCACGGGTGACGCGCTTTATAAGCTTTTGAACCGTCATCGGATGTTCACCCAATTCATTGGGATGATTGCAATCTTCGTGACAGCGCTGTGGGGCATGTTCTGGAATATGCGGGATTTAATTTTGCTGCAATAACCACCGTCATTGACAGCGGGGCTGTTCGACATAGGTCCCTACACGAAGATAGATTCAAGGCCGCGCAATGAGCACCAAATCAAAAATTACCATATCCGGCGCGCCAGAGGGCTTTGATGCTGAACTGATCTTGCAAGAGTTAGATAAGAGTGGTCAGCCAGTCTGCCACGTTGCGCGTGATGACAAGCGTATGGTGGCAATGCAGGATGCTTTGCGGTTTTTTTCACCAGACCTTCCTGTCATCGTCTTTCCGGGTTGGGATTGCCTGCCTTATGATCGTGTGTCGCCGAACGCCGATATTTCTGCGCAGCGGATGGCAACGTTGGCGGCACTTGTACATGGGATGCCGGAACGCTTTGTTTTACTTACAACATTGAACGCTGCGACCCAGCGCGTTCCGGCGCGTGCTTTGCTGAAAGAGGCCGCGTTTTCTGCGACTGTTGGCAGTCGTGTTGACGAAAAAGGGCTGCGCAACTTCTTGGTCCGCATGGGATTTGTCCAAAGTCCAACAGTTATGGAGCCGGGGGATTATGCAGTGCGTGGCGGTATCATTGATATTTACCCACCAGGAGATTTGGGACCGATCCGTTTGGACCTGTTCGGGGATGTTTTAGACGGTGCACGTCGTTTTGATCCGGCCACGCAACGAACAACTGAAAAACTGGATGTAATAGAATTAGCACCTGTGTCCGAGGTCATCTTGGACGAGCCTGCTGTAACGCGGTTTCGCCAGAATTACCGCCTAGAGTTTGGTGCCGCTGGTACGGATGATCCGCTGTATGAAGCGATCAGCGCAGGGCGCAAACATCAGGGCGCAGAGCATTGGTTACCTCTATTTCATACCGAACTTGAAACGCTGTTTGATTTCCTGCCAAAAGCTACGATTACGCTTGATGACCAGATGACGGGCGCGCGTTTAGCCCGCTGGGAGGGGATCGAAGATCAATACGAAACGCGAAAACTTGCGATGGATAATCGCTCAAAGAATGACAGCGTTTACAAACCTTGTAAGCCACATGGCCTATATATGGATGACGCCGCTTGGATCACAACTGTCGCAGAGCGCCGTGTGATCCAATTCGCCGCCTTGTCTCAGGCGACGGGTCCAAATGTCACTGATGCTGGTGGACGAATTGGGCGTAATTTTGCACCAGAGCGTCAGCAGGAAAGTATAAGCCTTTTCGGTTCCTTAGCGTCACACCTTAAAAATAAACTACAAGGCAATCCTGTTGTGATTGCGAGCTACTCAGAAGGCGCGCGGGAACGCTTGACTGGATTAATCGAAGAAGAAGGCTTGTCCGAAGTTCTGCCTATTAGCAATGCCTCGCGCATCGGTAAGCGTGGTTTGCATTTGGTGGTATGGGCGTTGGAGCACGGGTTTGAAACGCCTAATCTGACAGTGATTTCTGAACAGGATGTTTTGGGCGATCGGCTGATCCGCTCCACTAAGAAACGAAAGCGTGCGGCGAATTTCTTGACCGAAACGCAGTCGCTGAGCCCCGGTGATTTGATCGTTCACGTAGATCACGGGATTGGCCGTTATCAAGGCATGGAAGTTGTCACTGCTGCTGGCGCGGCACATGAATGCCTTCTGCTTGAGTATGCTGAGCAAACCAAGCTGTATATGCCAGTCGAGAATATCGAATTACTATCCAAATATGGCCATGACGAAGGGTTCTTGGACCGGTTAGGTGGTGGTGCGTGGCAGGCTAAAAAATCACGTCTTAAAGAACGCATTCGCGAGATGGCTGAAAAGCTTATTCGTGTTGCGGCAGAGCGTGCATTGCGCCGTGCGCCAGTCATGGATCCGCCAGAAGGCATGTGGGACGCCTTTAGCGCACGGTTCCCATATTCTGAAACGGATGACCAGCTAAACGCGATTGGCGATGTTGTTGATGATTTAACCAGCGGTTCGCCTATGGATCGACTGGTCTGTGGTGATGTTGGATTTGGCAAAACCGAGGTTGCGATGCGTGCCGCATTTGTTGCGGCTATGTCAGGTGCACAGGTGGCGATTGTGGCACCGACGACCTTGCTTGCCCGCCAACACTATAAATCCTTTGCTGAACGCTTCCGCGGCTTTCCGATCGAAGTACGTCAGCTTAGTCGCTTTGTGTCCAAGAAAGATGCGGATGCGACGCGGGACGGTATGTCACGTGGGACGATTGATATCGTGATTGGCACCCATGCTTTGCTGGCTAAGAACATACGTTTCAAGAACCTTGGCTTGTTGGTCATTGACGAAGAACAGCACTTTGGCGTGACCCATAAAGAACGTCTTAAGCAAATGCGTTCTGACATTCACGTCCTGACACTGACGGCCACGCCAATTCCACGGACTTTGCAATTGTCTCTAACTGGTGTTCGTGATCTGTCGATCATTGGCACACCACCTGTGGATCGTTTGGCTATCCGAACGTATGTCAGTGAATTTGACAAAATCACGATCCGCGAGGGATTGCTGCGCGAACATTATCGCGGCGGACAGTCCTTCTACGTGGTTCCACGTATCTCTGACATTGGAGAGATCGAGGACTTCTTGAAAGAACACGTTCCAGAGGTGTCTTATATAGTTGCCAACGGACAGATGGCTGCAGGTGAGTTGGACGACCGTATGAACGCGTTTTATGACGGTAAATACGATGTTCTGCTGGCGACTACGATTGTTGAATCTGGCCTCGATATCCCAACGGCCAATACGATGATTGTGCACCGTGCTGATATGTTCGGTCTTGCGCAACTTTATCAAATTCGTGGTCGTGTGGGGCGCTCCAAGACACGTGCATATGCCTATCTGACAACCAAACCGCGGGCTAAGCTGACGGCTATGGCTGAGAAACGTCTACGTGTGTTGGGCTCACTTGATACTTTGGGCGCGGGCTTTACACTGGCGTCTCAAGATCTTGATATTCGCGGGGCAGGGAACCTTCTGGGTGAGGAACAATCTGGGCAGATGCGTGATGTTGGGTTTGAGTTGTATCAATCCATGCTCGAAGAGGCGATTGCCAAAATTAAGTCGGGCCAGTTGGAAGGTCTTTCAGATGATGATGATCAGTGGGCACCACAGATCAAGCTGGGCGTGCCAGTCCTGATCCCAGAGACTTATGTGCCTGATTTGGATGTTCGATTGGGTCTGTATCGCCGCCTCAGTGGGCTGAGTACAAAGGTTGAGTTGGAAGGCTTTGCTGCCGAGTTGATCGATAGATTTGGCACATTGCCGCGCGAAGTGAACACATTGATGCTGATCGTTCGGATCAAAGCCATGTGCAAAAAAGCGGGTATCTCCAAATTGGATGGTGGACCAAAAGGTGTCACGATTCAGTTCCACAATGACAAATTCGCCTCTCCGGCTGGCTTGGTTGATTTCCTTGGGGACGAGGGTGGTGCAGCGAAGCTGAAAGATAACAAGATCGTTGTTTTGCGAGACTGGAAGAAGGACGGGGACAAGATAAAAGGCGCGTTTTCTATCGCGCGTGATTTGGCTGAACGTGTCGTCGCAGAAAAGAAGCGTAAGAAAACTTAGTCTTCAGTGAGGTGACCGTTTACCCGGCGCATCAAAAACATTGCGCACAGGCCAAACCCTAAGACCGTTATGATCAGCGGCGCAGGGGTGTCGCTGAGAAACAAACTCACAGGGGATGCGATCAGCGCGCCCCCAAGGGTCGAAATCGACCCAATTACCGATGCCGCAATGCCTGCAATATGGCCCATTGGTTCCATCGAAATTGCGTTGAGGTTGCCCATTGTGAGGCCCGCCTGTGAAAACAGACAAAACTGCCAAAAGACAAATAAGGGAAAACTGATTGCTGGAAACAGAAACAACGCAATCAAAACAATGGCACCAATTATGACTTGGATGACCAAGGTCCGTGTGACCACTTTGTACATGCCAAATCGAGTCACGATATAGGCATTTAGGAGGCTGGAAGCCCCTGAAAACAACGCCACGGCTCCAAACCAGAATGGAAATGTTTCCGCGCGATCATAGATCTGGTCATAGATTGGTTGGATCAAAATGAGGGTCGAAAACAACATGGCCAGCATCAGGGTCTGGATTAGGATCGAGAGCCTAACCGTTTTATGTGTGAGAAGTTGCTTAACGGCATCGACCATCAACCCCATTTGTAATGGACGACGATCTTCAACTTCCAATGACTCAGTATAGCGTGTGGCGACCCACACCACTACGATCAGCGAGAAGACGATGAAGGCGCCGAAAATACTGCGCCACCCAAAGGCATTTATGATCAGTTGCCCCATTGCTGGGGCAATTGCGGGGACGAGGATGAAGATCGTCATTGCGATCGAAACGATCCGGGCCATTTCACGACCAGAGAAAAGATCGCGTACCATTGCCATCGAGACAACACGGGGTCCTGCGGCACCTAATCCTTGACAGAACCGTGCAACCAATACCCATTCTAGTGAAGAAGAATACCAGGCAAACATCGCGCTAATAATATAGATGGCTACACCTAAATATACGATAGGTTTACGCCCATAGGCGTCAGACAATGGGCCCGCAAAAAAGGTTCCCAGTCCCATGCCGCCAACAAATGATGTCAGTATCCAGGCCGCGTGTGATGCGCTGCCTTGTGCAATTTCGTCCGCTATATCGGTGATAGCGGCCAGCATTGCATCTATTGAGAAAGCGACAGTCGCAAACATCATCGCCATGAGGGCGATGAATTCAGTGCGTCCCATGATTTGTTTCGGTGATATCGACATTTTCTCATTCCATAGCGATGCTATTTCGCGTCACTAAGAGGTATGTGCCATTTACCTTTGATTGAAAATGGCTAATTTTAAGAGATGTACTTTAGCGCACTTTTGGGGTGCATATTTGCTAAGGTGCATCCGCTTGAGCTGCTAAGTCGGCGATCACTTGTGCCCATAATTCGGGAGGTTGCGCACCTGGAACCGCGTGTTGGTTCGCAATGATAAATGTTGGGACAGAATTGATGCCCATCTTGCGGCTGTGCTTGTCACGGTCTTGGATCAATTTCAAATCTTCGTCACTGTCCAAAAGACGTTTTACAACGTCAGCATCCATTTCTACACTTTTTGCAATATCGATCAGGACATCCGGGTCACCAATGTCGTGCGCATCGGTGAAATATGCTTTGAACAGGGCGGACACAGCTGCTGTTTGGCGCCCCTCAATGCCGGCCCAATGGATCAAACGGTGGGCGTTGATTGTGTTTGGTGTACGTTTCATGCCTTCAAAATCGATTGCGACACCAGCGGTTTTGGCACTTTCTACAACTGGGGCATAGGCGCGCACTGCTGCTTCTTTGCCGCCGAATTTACCTTCGAGGTATTCGCGGCGTCCCATGCCATTTGCGGGCATATCGGGGTTTAATTGAAATGGGTGCCATTCGATTAAAAATGGATGGTTCGGATGTGCAGACAGGGCTTTGTCCAAATAGGCCTTGCCGATGAAACACCACGGGCAAATTGGGTCTGACATGATATCAAGTTTGATCGGTTGCGTTGTCATATGGGCCTCATTTGGTCGAAAATTGTGAATCTTGGGCTGCCATATCTTAAATCACAGGCAGGTGCGAGGGATCAGTGGTTTTTTTGGATATACCGATCACGCAATGCTTTTCTAAGGATCTTGCCATTTGCACCCATCGGTAATGCGTCGATATGGATGTAAAGTCGCGGTTGCTTGTAGCGTGCCAATTGGTGGGCTGCGTAATCGTTGAGCTCGTTTTCCTCTAGCGCGACTGGTCCCGTGTAAAAAGCTGCTATTACATATGTGTCGGTTTTAACTTCAACTTGGGTCACGGCAACGGCGTCCATGCCTAAGTAGCCATTGAATGCCTGCTCTACCTCTATGGGTGAAACGCGATAACCACCCGCATTCATCATATCATCGTCACGTCCAAGGTAACTGATTTGGTCGTCATGGTGCATGATCCCTTGATCCCCGGTTAGAAACCACTCACCCTGCATCTTAGCAGCCGTTTCTTCAGGGGCTTTAAGGTATCCCATCATTAGGCCACAGTCGCTCTTGTGCACCGCGATGGTACCCTTATTGCCACGCGAGACTGGCCCGTCTGGTCCAAGGATCGCAATCCGTCTGCCTGTCTGGGGTTGTCCCAATCTGTCGCCATGAGCGGGTTGAGAGGGACTACCCGATAGGAATGTTGAACATTCTGACATACCATATGCCTCAAAAACTGACGTTCCGGTTGCCTTGCTCCAGGCGGTGCGGGTCGCAGAAGGTAGCTTTTCTCCGGCACTCAATCCGTGACGCAAATTTGGTAAGGTTAGTGTTTCACAATCACGTAACAACTGGCGATAAACGCCAGGCGCAGCCGCAAAGATCGTTGCATCGTTGTTGGCCAGCAATGTTGGGAGTGCATCAGACTGCGTGCCCGCAGCAGGGATCATCGCCGTCGCACCGATGGTCCAAGGGTCCATCAGTCCGGTTCCCATGGTATATGTCCAATTGAATGCACCAGCATGCAGAACGCGGTCGTCGGTCCGCAAACTATACCATCCCTCAAACATCATTTGGCGGGCCCAAATCGCACGGTGTGCGTGGGCAACGGCCCGTGGTTTGCCCGACGTGCCTGAAGTATAGACGACATAGCCCAACCGTTCTGGGTCACCCATGTGATAATCCACTGGTGGTAGGTCGCACATGGCTTGTAACTGCGGTAGGCGGATTTGATTGGTGGTTTCGGGGCAGGTTACGGCGGTATCGCGGACGATCAATGTCGGTGACAACTCTGCAATGATCCGTTCGACTTCTGGCAGCGTCAATGCCGCGGATGTCGGCACCGGAACCAATCCAGCAGCAAGCGCTCCAAGATATGTCAGTGGATAGTCAACTGTATTACCAAGGCGCATTAGGATTAGATCGCCGGTTTGTGCGCCACTCTCTAATAAGCCCGCAGCAATTCCTAAGACCGCGGCTTCAAGTTCTCGGTACGTCCAATCTTCGCAGTGATCTGAGTGTAAAATTTGCAGTGCGATCTTCTCAGGACAAATATGGCTTTGGGACAAAACATGTGCCGCCATATTAAATGGCTTAGGGCAGGGCGCTTGTGGGCCATTATCAAAAATCGACTGCATGTCATTTGCTAGACTGTGCTTGCGTGCCGCACAAGGCGCACGTTGCATGGCCAGCACGCGACATCTATAGAACGGTTATGACATCAAAAGATCCCAAATCGCTTATCAAGATCGCCCGCGAAGGTGGTGCAATCGAAACTGGGGAACCGCTTGATTTGGGTATGCGCGTGCGCGAATTGCGCAAAGCTCGTGATTGGACGCTTGAACAAGCTGCAGGGCAGGCAGGTTTGGCTCGTTCAACATTGTCTAAAATCGAAAATGGTCAAATGTCGCCAACCTATGAAGCGCTAAAGAAGTTGGCCATCGGACTAGAGATTTCCGTACCGCAGTTGTTTACGCCACCCGCACAAGGCCAAGTGGGTGGTCGCATGGCTGTCACCAAAAACGGCGAAGGCAATGCGACGGTAACGGTGACTTATGAGCACGAGTTGTTGGCTGAGACGTTGACGCAGAAAAAGATGTTGCCGTACCGCGCGCGTGTACGCGCCCGCTCTATGGATGAGTTCGACGGCTGGGTGCGCCACGATGGTGAAGAGTTTATGTATGTGCTGACGGGCGTTGTGCAGCTTTACACAGAGTTTTACGAACCCGTTGAAATGCGTCGTGGCGACAGTGCTTATTATGACGCGACCATGGGGCACAATGTGGTGTCTCTTAGTGATGAAGACGCATCGATCCTATGGGTCACCTCGCTAAATTAGTCCTCAGAAAGTAGCGTGACCAATATTTTGTGAGCGGCGAACACTACAATTAACTGAACAAAAATGAATGCCGCAATGTGACCAGGGTAGATGCCAGCGAAGGTGTCGCTGAAACCGCGTGCAATTGTGACGGCTGGGTTGGCAAAGCTGGTCGATGATGTGAACCAATACGCCCCGGTAATGTACATTGCGACAAGCGCAGGTACGGCCTCTGGGCGCGATTTGATGCCGCCAAAAATGACGAACAGCAAACCAAAGGTCGCAATTCCCTCAGACCACCATTGTGAAATGCCTGTGCGGTGCATTGTGCTAGAGGCCTGTAATATTGGCAGATCGAACATGAGGTGCGTCGCCCAAACGCCTAAAATTCCACAAATGATCTGTGTATGAACATATGCAAGCGCCGTGGCGCGATCCAAGTCGCCGCGCAAGTAAAAGGCTAAGGTTACTGCAGGATTGAAATGCGCGCCCGATATTGGGCCCAAGACTGTGATGATGACGTAAAGCATACAGCCCGTCGCAATAGCGTTGGCCAATAGTGCGATGGCAGTGTTCCCACTAGCTAGGCTTTCTCCCATGATCCCAGAACCAACAACTCCAATAAGAAGCAGAGCAGTTCCTAAGCCTTCGGCAGCAATTTTACGTATCATGTGTTCGTCCTGATCGGTGAAGCGCAAAGCGCCAGAGGTTTGTGACCCCTAGCGCTTTGTCGTAAAAGTTTTGTGACTTCAATAGTGGGGAGAGAGATTAATCTTCCCACCACCATACTTCTGGCATGTAGTATGGACCATCGCCGTAGATCGGCAGGTTCTCTGGGTACTTCATCTCTTTCACATGTGCGATGCGACCTGTTGTGAACTGCCAGAACGGGATCACATAGCGGCCGGTCATCAACGCGCGATCAAGACCCCGTACAGCTGCGACAAAGTCGTCTTGTGAGCCAGCAGTAAGCATCGCATCGACCATTGCATCAACAGCTGGGCTTTGTGCGCCCATTAGGTTGCGACTGCCCTCCATTGAAGCAGACGGGCTGCCCCAATAAAACTGCTGCTCGTTGCCCGGTGAAAGAGAGAGTGAGCGGCGGTAATATGTGACGTCAAAGTCAAATTTACCCGTGCGCTCCACGTACTGCGCATTGTCCACTGTTTCTACTTCAGCTGCGACGCCTAGGCGTTTCAGTGCACCAAGGTACAGATCAGCGATGGCCTTATGCTCTGACTTACCTTGAGCAAGTAAGATCGTCAGGCTTAGGCTTTCGCCGTCAGCGTTTTGCATCATGCCATCTACAGGCTCCCAACCGGCTTCATTGAGCAAAGCAATTGCGCTGCGAAGGCCCTGACGATTGCGTTCAGAACCATCAGAAACAGGAAGTACGTAACCTTCCATCAGGCCCGGAGGCATGTCTGCTGCAAAAGGTGCCAACAGCTCTGCTGTGCGACCCTGTGCTTGTCCTTCTTGCATCGCAAGGAGCGAGTTGGAGAAGTAGGACGTGATACGGGGCTGTGCGCCACCTGTCAGGGCACTATTGATGAACTCAAAGTTGAAGGCTTGGATTAACGCCTCGCGTACACGCCAATCGTCGAATGGGGCACGACGTGAATTCATAACAAAGCCGGTCATACCCGATGGCTTTTTGTGCGGAATCTCCGTTTTAACAACATCACCAGCAACGGCACGTGGGAAATCGTAGCGGCTGTTCCAGCGTTCCGCGTTAAATTCGCGTTGTGCGGATACTTGGCCAGCTTTGAAGGCTTCGTCTTGCGCGGTAGAGTCGCCGTAGAAGTCCAAAGTGATCTGGTCGAAGTTATTTGTACCTCTGCGCAGTGGAAGGTCGGCACCCCAATAATTTTCGTTGCGCGTTAACTGTACAGAACGGCCAGCGTCATACTTGGTGATCACATATGGGCCAGAACCCATAGGAATGTCTGCGATTTTAGCATCGGCAAATTCTTGACCTTCCCATTGGCTTTTTTGAAGGATCGGGCGCATGCCTACCAGAAGAGCCAACTCGCGGTTTTCTTCACCAAAGGTAAAGCGAACGCTAGACGGTCCAGTTTGTTCAACACTTGAGATCTTGGACCACAAACCACGATAGCGTGGATGTCCTTCGGTTCCCAAAGTCTCAAAACTCCATATGACATCTTCGACTGTAATCGGAGAATCATCGGAGAATTTTGCCTCTGCGCGAAGGGTGAATTCGACCCAAGAGCGGTCTTCATCTGTGTTAATTGATCCGGCAATCAGGCCATAAAGCGCAAAAGGCTCGTCCTGTGTGCGCCCCATTAACGATTCATGTGTGAAAAACCGAAGCTGCCAAGGGACCGTTCCTTTGGCAATATACGGGTTAAGCGAATCGAATCCGCCGGTATTTCCCAAAACAATTGCACCACCTTTAGGTGCATCAGGGTTTGCGTAGGGTAGGGACACAAAATCCTGTGGTAGGGCAGGTTCACCATACATAGCTATGCCATGAGCCGATTCTGCATGCGCTGCAGAATCGATTAGAATCGCTGCCGTTGTAAGTATTGAGGCTGCGTAAACCCCTCTAAATTTTTGGAAAAATACTGATCTCATTTGTGCAACAATCCCTTTATGCCCTTGTTTTATTAACCTTTGGCGCAATTGCACTTACATGCAAGCCGAAATTTTTTGCTTGGCCAAGCACCGCCAAAGGTTTATAAAGACCTTACTGCTCGATAGGTTTCTTGCCTGTATGAAACCTGCCTCAATAACTTTACGCCAGCTTCGCGCTGGCGTTTTTTTTTGGCTTATTGGAATTATGGTTGAGTGCAATTCAACTAAGATGCTTGAGCCGCGCAATTGACAATCGGCGTTAGGCGGAAAGTCTGGTTCACTACGTATTAGGTTTCAGTCTTGGACGGCGTTATTCGAATAGCTCGACAGGAGGCACCTTATACTTCGGGTTCTGTCGGGTCTTTTGCATTGGGATAGACCAGCCCTGCAGAGATCACCAACTTTGCGGCGTCTTCAACACTCATGTCTAGCTCGATCACATCCTTGGCAGGGACGAACAACAAGAACCCAGAAGTAGGATTTGGTGTTGTCGGTAAGAAGATCGACATAGCGCCACCATCTTTACCCGCGCGGTCAGAAATTTCAGCCTTCGCAGTAGTAGAGATAAAACCGATAGCCCAAATCCCTTTGCGCGGGTATTCGATCAAACAGGCTTTTTCAAACGACCGCTCAGTTTGGGCAAATACTGTTTCAGAGATCTGTTTGATGCCTGAATAGATCGAGCGCACAACCGGCGTACGTTCAACGATGCCTTCAGCAAAACGTATCAGCGAGCGCCCCATAAAGCCTTTGGCCATCCAGCCAACGATGATTGTGAACACCAAGAAGATAACAACACCGATGCCGCGCACATCGATTTGGACATCGCGCTCTAACCCGAGCAAGTCTTGGATCATCTTGTCGGGTTGGTACGAATTAGGGACCCAAGGCAGGACCGCACCATCAATCCAACCAACAACGCTCCAGATTAACCAAACCGTTAGCCAAACGGGGGCAATCACCACCAATCCGGTCAAAAACGAGGATCGAAGGCGTGCAAGTAAGCTAGCGCGGCGAGGTGTTTCTAAATCGAATGGTGTGTTCATGGTGTGTCCGATATAATTCGTCGTTTTAGGTAGGCGCTTTGATCTGATGCTACAATGGGTGGCTGCAATTTTGAGTTATTTTGCAGAGTAATCTGCTAAATGTTTGGCTATTCCTGCCGCTAACTTCGCATTGTTACGCACCAGTGCAATATTAGCTTCGAGAGATTTGCCCTCGGTTAGCTCAAAAATGCGTTGCAACAAGTAAGGGGTGACGCCTTTACCCGCGATGCCAAAGGCATCTGCATCTGCCTGAGCTCGCGCAATAATTGGGGCCAGAACTTCGGCACTGATTTCCGCATCTTTTGGGATTGGGTTCCCAATTAATTGTCCGCCAGGCACTCCCATTTCACCGCGTAGCCTATGGGCCGCAGCGATTTGCGCTGGATCGTCCATACGCAGGGGGGCTGGCAAACCGCTTTCGCGAGACCAGAATGCGGGCATATCATTTTGGCCATATGCGATGACTGGGACGCCTTGAGTTTCGAGAACCTCAAGTGTCTTGGGGATATCAAGGATCGCCTTGGCACCAGCGGCCACAACCGTTACGGGCGTTTGTGCCAATTCCATCAAATCGGCCGAGATATCAAAGCTAAGCTCAGCGCCTTTATGAACGCCACCAATACCACCCGTTGCGAAGACGTGGATACCAGCCAAACGGGCTGCGATCATTGTCGCAGCAACCGTTGTGGCACCTGTGCCGCCAGTTGCAATGCACGCGGCCATATCTGCGCGCGAAAGCTTGGCGACGCCTTTGGCTTTGGCCAATGCCTCAAGTTCAGCATCGTCTAAACCAACTCGCAGTGTGCCGTTCAACACAGCCATCGTTGCGGCGACAGCACCAGCGGCACGTACATCCGCTTCGACCTGACGCGCAACCTCTAGGTTTTGGGGATAGGGCATCCCATGCGTAATGATCGTACTTTCTAATGCAACGATCGGGGTTCCTTCGGCTTGCGCCTTTGCCACTTCAGCAGATGGGGTGAATAGTGTCATTATACAGGTTCTCCAGAAACATAGGTGGCGGCTGACTTAAGGGCGTCGTTTAAGGCAGTCTTGCGGTCCGCGCCACGGGATTCCGCTGCAATGTGTGCGGCCATAAATGTATCGCCTGCGCCCGTTATGCGGGTCACCAGCACTTGCGGTGGTGTTTGACTGATGATTTCACCATCCGTGCCTTCGCTGGCGTCTGATCCACCATCGGTCACCAGAACACGTGCGGCACCTTTTGCCAGCAGAGCAGCAGCGGCGTCGTTGGATGACGTGAATGTCGTTTGGCACAGGAGGCCAGCTTCCTCCAAATTCACATAGAGTGTGCCGCGACCTGCGTGGAGAAAAGGCAACAGGCGTTCTGCCTTGCCAGGAGAGGCAGGGGCAACGCGTAGGTCTGCCTTGATAAGGGAGGGATCGTTGGCAATCTCTGACAACAGCTCGACCGTCAGGTTGCCGTCCAGCGCAATAAGCCCACCAAAAAGGTGATCTGGGTCCGCTAAGGTACCATCGGATAGGGGGCGTAAAATTTTTGCACCAGCAGCTTCTAACGAATGCGCATCAGCGATTGCGGCAATTAGGCCATTAGCACCTTCTACGGCCATATAACTGTCAGTTGGCAAATCCTCGGATCGGTAGATCGTGTCGGTGATTATGCCACGTGCTGCGCAAGCGGCCATCAGTTCATCACCCTCTGCATCACGCCCAAGTGCGGTCAAGAGCGCTGGCGTCATGCCAAAGCGTGCCAGTGTCATAGCGATGTTCATTGCAACGCCGCCCGGTAGGCGGGTTATACGTCCGGGCACATCCGAGCCTTGGCGCATTGCGCGGGACGATCGGCCAATGACGTCCCAAAGAACGCTGCCAATGCATAAGATATCAGGTTGTTTGTTCATGTGAATAGTCTTGGACCGTGACGCCGACAGGCGCAAGGCGATCTGCCTATTTTGGAACCTGAAACGTGAGTGCTGCCCACAGTGTTTGCCAAACCGCTTTGTCGTCTTTCGTGTGGGGCTGCAAAACAACGGCATCAAATAGGTACGTGTGCGCTGGTTTCACGGGAATTTGCGCAATACCGTTGTCATCAGTTTGGTGCAGGGCGATCGAGACCGTTTCGTCAGGTGCACGTTCAAAAACTTCAACCTGAGTATTCTGGCGTGGCATGTTTTCAAAGAGAAGTTGGACCTTCATATTGCCATCAAAACTTTCGCCATAGGGATTGCTTAGGGCGACAAATTCGGTTTCCATACCATAGTTTTGGTCCGCACCATCTCCCGAACCAACAGCAATCAGTGCTTTGACGTGTCGGGTATAACTCTCTCTGAAGTTCTCGCTTGGCCAGCCGGCAGCTTTGTGATCGGCTTCCGCATTCTTGAAATTCTTATGTGCTGCAAACTTTGCGAACTTTGCCCATTCTTTGTATTTTATCGCTGCTGGTGTCGTTTCGTGTAAGATAACCAGCAATCCATCTTGATCAGCGATTGTAGTCAATGCCGGTTGATCACCGGAGCGTCCTTGCGCAGGCGTCAACACGCCGCCTTGCGCCAATTCAAAGCGAGAGAATTGTTTTTCAAAATACGAAAGTTTTGAACCAACGAAGTTTTGACCATTCTTTAGGTCAATCTCCATAATCTCGTCGTTTTCCACTTGAAACTTCTGCGGTTCAATCCAAAACTCGTGTGAAAAGACGCTCGTCGCGGATAGACTGAGGGTTACAGCAAGAACAAGACGGGACAACTTCATGACAAGAGCTTTCTATTGGTTAACACTTAAGCTGCGCTTTGTAGTGCTGATGTCAAGCTTACTTGTCTCAGGTGCCACATTTGTGAGTGCGCACGAGACAGTGCCAACCATTGCAGACCTCGAAGTTGTGGAAGGTAATCTTACGTTTGCGATGCGTGTGAATGTCGAAGCTTTCTTGGCTGGTATTAACCTCGATGAAGTTACAGATACTGACGAAGCCGATGAGGCTGAAAGTTACGACGCGCTGCGTGCATTGAGCGCTGCGGAGATCGAGGGGCGTTTGCCTGGGCTTATCAATGGTTTCAACGCGACACCGCTGGTTGCGGTCGATGGTCAGGCCGTTGCCCTCACTATTTCGAACTTCGAGATAGCGATCATGCCCGATTTAGAACAACCCCGTATTTCCACACTGACGTTGAGCGGGGTTGTGCCAGCAAGCGCAGGTGAGGTGATCATAAATTGGCCAACTGGACGCGGTGCATTGGTATTGCGTCAACAAGGTGTGGAGGCACCCTTCACGGGATACGTTGATCCGGGTACTTCTAGCCCATCGATATTGATGGCAGGTGGCGGCGAAGCGACCGCGTGGGAAACATTCACCGCATATATTCCCGTCGGATTTGACCATATTTTACCAAAAGGTCTTGATCACATCCTGTTTGTTTTAGGGTTGTTTTTTCTGAGCACACGAATGCGTCCACTGGTCTGGCAGATCAGTGCCTTTACGCTTGCGCACACTGTTACGCTCGCATTGGGCGCGATGGGCTGGGTCAACGTACCTGGTAGTATTGTTGAGCCACTTATTGCAGCATCCATCGTCTACGTTGCTGTCGAAAACATCTTTGCCAAAGGATTGAATCCGTGGCGTCCGTTTGTGATTTTCGGGTTTGGACTATTGCACGGACTTGGTTTTGCGTCCGTGTTGGGCGAGTTTGGTTTGCCTGACGGACAATTTATTCCTGCATTGATTGCGTTTAACATCGGCGTGGAATTGGGCCAACTCACAGTTATCGCGCTGGCATTCCTAGCCGTTGGATGGTTCGCACGCAAATCATGGTACAGGGCAGGGATCGCGATCCCTGCATCCTGCATCATTGCAGCTGTTGGTGCATATTGGTGTATCGAGCGTGTGTTCTTTTAAGGCTTAGGACATCGCTTCGCGTAAAGTCGTGAGGGCCGCAACCGGATCATCCGTTGACCAGATCTCATCCCCGATAGCAAAAAAGTCTGTCATTGGGCTGAGCGTTTTGATCATTTCAAGGTTCAGTAAGCCCTCAGCAACAACCGGTACTTCGATGACTTCGGACCACCACTTGAACAGATCGGTTTCGGCAAAGCTGCCGTCGCCCAATGTGCTTTCTCGTACAGGGCCAAAGCAGACGTAATCCGCACCAGCCTCGCCAGCACCCATGCCGTCGTGGCGTGACGTTGAACTGTGAACGCCAACAATAGCGTCAGGGCCCAGTTCTTTGCGGGCATAACGCACTTGGTGCGCACCATCACTCAGGTGAACACCGTCAAGGCCAAGGCGTTCAACCAATGGAATATGGTCTTCAATTACCAATGCAACATCTCTGGCATGTGTTACTTCGCGCAGGGCATCTGCCGACTTGGACAAGCGTTGCTCATCTTGAGAGGCCATAGCCATACGCACACAGGCGATAGGGTGTGCGTCTAAAACGCTGGCCAATAGGTCGGGAAACACGTCCAACTCAAATTCTGCGGGAGTGATAAGATACAGTTGTGGTTGGTCGGGTTGTTTGTCTTTGGCGGCCATTGGCTTGGTCCTTTTGTCTAAACTTGGGGCAGCACTAGCGGATGTTGTAGGAAAAGGAAACTTTTATGCCGCTGGTTTCGTCCGGTTGAAAGCGTATTTTTAACAGAAACAAGGGTAGGGTGATTGTGCGCCCCGCGTCCTCTGGGTAAGGAATGGGAATGGTTGATATTCCTTTCTTTGTACTCGTGCGTCCGCAAATGGGCGAAAACATTGGCTCTGCAGCGCGGGCGATGTATAACTTTGGCTTAGATCGCATGCGCATTGTGGCCCCCCGTGACGGTTGGCCAAATCAGGCTGCGGTTGCTTTGGCCAGTGGTGCGGGTCGCTTGTTAGATGATGCGCAATTGTCGGATGATCTGCCCGACAGTTTAGCGGACTGCACATACGTCTTTGCGACGACCGCGCGGTCGCGTGATTTGACCAAACCTGTGTATTCGCCGGAAGCTGCGATGAAATTGGCCGCCGAAAAAATTGCGGCTGGTGGTAAGGTGGCTGTGTTGTTTGGTCCAGAACGCGCAGGGCTAGAGAATGAAGACATCGCGCAGGCGAACGCTATTATCTCTGTGCCCGTTAACCCGAATTTTGCGTCGCTTAATTTGGCTCAATGTGTGCTCCTCGTAGGCTATGAGTGGATGCGCCAGCAGGGTAAAGTTGAGCATGAAGTTGTTGAAATGGCAGGAACTGACTGGGCAACTGGACAAGAGACAGAACATTTGGCGCGTCACTATGAAGACCGTTTGGATGTGGCGAACTTCTTTTACCCCGAGCACAAAGCTACAAGTATGAAATTAAATCTGCGCAACATGTGGAGCCGCATGCCGTTAACCCGCGCAGATGTGCAGATGTTTCACGGTATCCTGCGGCAGATGGTCCGTTGGAAGGAACGTGACGACTGATCCGCTGGACGATCAGGCATTGGCGGCCTAACTTGCACTCAACAGTCGCCCTTTAATGTGACATGAGGATCAAGATGAGCACCAAACGCAGTATTTTTGAAGAGGTCGGCAGCGTCGACCAAACGCCCGCCGCACAGCCTGGTATGATTGACAAGGGCCGCGATGGCGCACGTGGTGCGATCCGTTTTTGGCTGATGATCCTATTTGGACTGGTTGTGCTGATGATATTGGTCGGTGGGCTTACCCGCCTCACTGACAGCGGCCTTAGCATTACAGAATGGCGCCCTTTTACTGGTGCGATTCCACCTTTGAATGCTGCTGATTGGCAATCCGAATTTGCGAAATATCAAGCAATTGATGAATTCCGCATTCAGAACCAATGGATGCAACTCTCTGACTTTAAAGTAATTTATTGGTGGGAATGGGGCCACCGACAGTTAGGCCGCGTTGTTGGCTTGGTGTGGGCAATTGGTTTCTTCTGGTTCCTGCTGCGCCGCCAAATCCCAACTGGTTGGACACCACGTTTGCTATTGTTGGGCGTCCTCGGTGGTACGCAGGGTGCTATTGGCTGGTGGATGGTTTCTTCGGGCGTAACATCCGGCGAAAGCATGGTTGATGTCGCCAGCTACCGCCTGGCGACCCATTTAGGGTTGGCGTTTATCATCCTTGGTTTCATCGCATGGTACATGATGATGCTGTCGCGCCCCGAACGCGACCTGATGCAAGCACGTCGCGGCAAAGAGGCAAAGCTGTTTGGTTTGTCTACTGGGCTTATGCATTTCGCGTTTCTACAAATCTTGATCGGCGCACTGGTTGCTGGGATTGATGCCGGGCGCAGCTACACAGACTGGCCTTTAATGGGCGGGCAATTCTTCCCTTCGTCCGCATTTGTACTTGAGCCATGGTGGCGCAATATCTTTGAAAGTCCGGGTTTGGTGCAATTTGTGCACCGCGTAGTTGGATATGCGTTATTGGCATTTGCGATCTTTGTTTGGCTGAAGGGGCGGAAATCAGCGCACCGTCGGACCCAAGCGGCGTTCAACATGGCCTTTGTCCTGCTGTGTGCACAAATTATTCTTGGTATCGTTACCGTTCTTTACGGCGCGCCTGTTCAGATCGCCATTGTACATCAGCTGTTGGCCGTGATCTTGTGGGTTACGATACTGCGCGCATGTTTCCTAAGCGCCTACCCAATAACAACGTCCCTAAGAGGAAATTGATCCAATGACTGCTTACGATGACTTGATGGCGTTCACGCGCGAGACAACGGCCCTTGGTCAGATCGCTGGCCGCTTGGGTTGGGATCAAGAGACTATGATGCCGAAAGGGGCGGCGCCGCAGCGTGGTGAAGAGATGGCGGCGATCGAAGGGGTCTTGCACGGGCGACGTACCGACCCACGTGTCGGAGATTGGTTGGCGGCGATTGACACAAACACGATTGGTGAAGTTGGCAAAGCACAGGTACGCCATATCCAACGCAGCTTTGACCGCGCGAGCAAAGTACCTGCAGATTTGGCCGCGACGATTGCGCGCGTAACGTCAACAGCGCAAGGCACATGGGCCGCAGCACGTGAAGATGATGATGTTGCAGCTTTCGCGCCTACCTTTGAAGAGGTCATCAACCTCAAGCGCCAAGAAGGTGAAGCCTTGGCTGCAGGTGGAGATGTCTATGACGCAATGCTTGCGGACTATGAACCGGGGACAACTGCAGCTGACTTGGAAGCAATGTTTGGCGCGTTACGCCCTGAATTGACGGCGCTACGTGCCGCAATTCGTGACGCTGAGGCACCTGCACCTTTGGAAGGTAATTTTGACACTGGTAAACAGATGAAGCTGACGCGCCATCTGGCAAAGACATTTGGCTATGACATGAGCCACGGGCGCGTCGATAAAGCGGTTCACCCATTTAGTTCTGGCAGTGGCTTAGATGTACGTATCACGACCCGTACCAACGAATCTGACCCGTTCAATTGCTTTTACTCAACCATCCACGAAGTTGGGCACGCATGTTACGAGCAAGGGATTGACCGCGACTATCTGCTGACACCCCTTGGTAATGGCGTTTCGATGGGTGTGCACGAAAGCCAGAGCCGCATTTATGAAAATCAAATGGGGCGCAGCCGTGCGTTTACCAGCTGGCTTTATACCGAAATGCGCGAGACCTTTGGGGACTTTGGAATTCCAGACGCAGAAGCGTTTTATGGTGCAGTCAATCGCGTGAATGATGGCTATATCCGCACAGAAGCTGACGAGGTTCAGTACAACTTGCATGTGCTGTTGCGCTTTGACCTAGAGCGGGCGTTGATGGCGGGCGATCTTCAGGTCGGTGACCTTGAGACAGCATGGAACGATCGTTTTGAGGCCGATTTCGGCTATAAAGTGGACAAGGCCAGTAATGGCGTGCTGCAAGATGTGCACTGGCCCGTTGGTTTGTTTGGTTATTTTCCTACGTATTCATTGGGCAACGTTTATGCGGGGTGCTTGAATGAGGCGATGCGCGAAGCAATCCCAGAATTGGACGAGCAGTTAGCGCAAGGCGATACTGCACGTGCAACTGGATGGCTGCAAAACAACGTGCAAAAACACGGTGGATTGTATGAACCACGCGAGGTTATTGAAAAAGCCAGCGGTCGTGCGCCTGATCCGCAGCCTTTGATTGATTACCTAAAAACCAAATTCAGCGATATTTATAAGCTGTAAGAGCTCTACACTAGGACCTTGAAAAGACTGCGTATCCTTGGAGATGCGCAGTCTTCTTGCATCTGATTGACGGCCGCAAACCCCAAAATGATGTCCGATTGAGAAACTTCCCATAAACTCGCGCTCCAACATCCGCCAAATATATGGAAGCAATTAGTTTAGGGCGTGCCATTGTGAAATTGTTTGTTGTTTTAGTTTCAATTGCGGTCGTTGGCGCAAATGTTTTGTTAGCTCAAATCTGAGCCTTGGACGGGACCAGGAGTGTCAGAATTTGCTCGAATTTTGGTACAATAGGACTGGTCCGGCAGACCTCTTTGAATCCCAATTTTCGATTAGATAAGTGCCATTCGCTCTGACCGTTCTGGATCAGGGTAAGATCGATATAGGCCGATGGAACTGTTCCCGATCAGGTCGTGGACAGCGCGATGTAGCCGGGCCACATCTTCGTCCTGTTTGCCGCTTTCGCGAAAGGCGAGGTCCAGTTGCGCAAGGTCGTTAACTTCAATTTCGAGTAAAAAATCGCTGTGATTTTCAGAGGCAAGATTCAACTTACGACGCAGCATGCGCCAATGATTGATCTTACCTGCTTTTTTCAAGTGGGTCATCCAAGCATCGACCGCGATGGAAAACGTCAACGCCTTTGCGTCTTGTTTCAAATCTATCATGCAGTGGTAAAGGTTCATCCTGCGCTCCGACTGTTGGTGTCAAAGCGCAGGATGTCATAGGCGTGTTACTCTTAGATTAAGAGCATCATTCTTCAGTGGTTTCGCCGCCTTCAGCGTCACCATCGTCGTCATTTTGTTCAGCAATCCATGCAACACTCACAACAACTTCGTTCTTGCCCGTGTTGAAGACCTTAACACCACCTGCGCTGCGTGAGCGGAAGCTGATGCCTTGAACCGGTACGCGGATCGATTGGCCTTTGGACGTGGCCAACATGATCTGGTCGTCTAGCTCGACAGGGAAGGATGCTACGATCTCGCCACCGCGCATCGCTTTGTCCATTGCTGTGACGCCCATACCACCACGCCCGCGAACGGGGTAATCGTGGCTGGAGGACAGTTTACCAGAGCCTTGAGACGTAATCGTCAGGATCAAGTTCTCACAAGCGGACATTTCTGCGTAGCGTTCGGTTGAGAAGTTAGGATCAGCAGGTGCATCGTCCTCATCTGTGTCTGTGTCATCAGCTAGACCCGCCATAGCACGGCGCATTTTGAGATAGGCTGTGCGTTCTTCAGACGTCGCATCGAAGTGGCGAATGATCGACATAGACACAACTGTGTCGTCACCATTCAACTTGATTCCACGAACACCAACAGAGGCGCGGCTGTTAAACACACGAACGTCTGTCGCAGGGAAACGAATGGCGCGACCAGAGTTGGTGATCAACATGACATCATCATCATTTGATGCGATGCGCGCGTTAATCATTGTCGTCTCGGCGTGTTCATCCTCAAACTTCATTGCAATCTTGCCGTTTGCTTTCACATTGGTGAAGTCAGACAGTTTGTTGCGACGAACCGTACCAGCGGATGTGGCAAAGACCACTTGCAAGTCGTCCCATTCCTTTTCATCCCGATCCACCGGCATGATTGCCGCGATTGAGACGCCAACTGGAATTGGCAGGATGTTGACGATGGCCTTACCTTTGGACGTGCGACCACCTTGGGGCAGGCGCCATGTCTTGAGTTTGTAGACCATCCCGTCTGTCGTAAAGAACAGCAATTGGGTGTGGGTATTGGCCACAAAGAGGGTGGTAATGACATCCTCTTCTTTGGTCTGCATCCCTGCAACGCCCTTGCCGCCACGCTTTTGGGCGCGGAAATCGACAAGTGGTGTGCGCTTAATGTAGCCACCAGAGGTCACAGTCACGACCATGTCTTCTTTTTCGATCAGGTCTTCGTCTTCCATGTCGCCAGACCAGTCAACGATCTGAGTGCGGCGCGGAACCGCGAATTGGTCTCGAATTTCGGTCAACTCATCCGCGATGATACCCATGATCCGCTCGCGGGAGCCCAAAATTTCAAGGTATTCCTTGATCTTAGCGGCGAGTTCTTCCAGCTCGTCGGTGACTTCCTTAACGCCAATTTGGGTCAAACGTTGCAGGCGCAATTCGAGAATAGCGCGCGCTTGGACTTCGGACAGGTTATACGTACCGTCGTCATTTGCCGTATGGGTCGGATCATCAATCAAGGCGATGTAGGGCAGGATGTCAGCTGCAGGCCAGCGGCGTGTCATCAATTTATGGCGCGCTTCTGCCGCATCAGCAGATGAGCGAATAGCAGCAACAATTTCATCAATGTTTGTTACCGCAACAGCCAAACCACACAACACGTGGCTACGTTCACGGGCTTTGCGCAAGTTATACGCTGTGCGGCGTGCAACGACATCTTCGCGGAAGTCGATGAAGGACGTTAGGAACCGGCGCAATGTCAGCTGTTCTGGACGGCCACCGTTTAGGGCCAGCATGTTGCAGCTAAAGTAGGTTTGCATTGGCGTGAAGCGGAACAATTGGTTCATGACAACTTCTGCGGTCGCATCGCGCTTCAGTTCGATCACAACACGTACACCATTGCGGTCAGATTCGTCCTGAACGTGAGCGATGCCTTCGATCTTCTTGTCACGCGCCGCTTCTGCGATACGTTCGATCATAGTCGCTTTGTTCACTTGGTATGGAACTTCGTCCAAAATGATGGCGTAGCGATCTTTGCGAATTTCTTCGACGCGGGTCTTGGCACGAACGATTACGCTGCCGCGGCCTTCAAGATAGGCCTTACGCGCTCCAGTACGGCCCAGCATGATACCGCCGGTGGGGAAATCGGGGCCTGGTACGTATTCGATTAATTGCTCAGAGGACAAATCGGGCTCTTCTATCAAGGCCAAAGTGGCCTCAATAACTTCACCTAAGTTGTGTGGCGGAATGTTGGTCGCCATGCCCACAGCAATACCACCAGCGCCATTCACTAACATGTTTGGGAAGCGCGCAGGCAGAACTGTCGGTTCGCGATCTTTACCATCATAATTGTCTTGGAAATCAACAGTGTCTTTGTCGATGTCTGACAGCAGGTATGCCGCTGGTTTGTCCATGCGAACTTCGGTGTAACGCATTGCAGCCGCATTATCGCCGTCCATGGAACCAAAGTTGCCTTGGCCGTCCAATAGGGGCAACGACATAGAGAAATCTTGAGCCATGCGCACCAGCGCATCATAGATGGCAGAGTCTCCATGCGGGTGATACTTACCCATCACTTCGCCAACCGCACGAGCGGACTTACGGTAGGATTTGTCGTGCGTATTGTTGGTCTCGTGCATCGCATAAAGAATGCGGCGGTGAACCGGTTTTAAACCATCGCGAAGGTCAGGAATCGCCCGACTGACGATAACAGACATGGCGTAGTCTAAATAGGAGGTACGCATTTCATGTTCGATTGAAACGGATGGACCCTCATACACTGGACGAGTAGGTAGGTTTTCATAATTATTTTCAGGGGGTTGTGGCGTGTCGTTCACGTTGTGGCCCATTCTGTTTTAGGGTTCTATATGTTGCGTCCATTCATATCAGAAGTAGCACATGCTGTGCAATGCTTATAGCTGGTATTGCTCTGATTTTGCCCAGACCCAAGGCTCATAATGCAGATTTTCAACCCCTCGTAACCGAACCTTAATCCTGACGTTCTACGTCCTGTTGCGTGATAGATTTAGCAGCAAGGAAGCGAAAGTATGCAAAAGGTAAATGGACTTGGAATTTTGGCTCTTGGCGCATTGGGGGTGGTTCTTTCAACTGCGAACGCGCACGAGTCCAAGCGCGATGCGCAGTACTTCATATTGCTGCCAGAGCTGCCCGCAATTGCAACCAAAGTTCTTGCACCACAAAAGGCGATGCTGCCGTCAGTTGTTTATATCAGGCAGAACATGACGCGCCCCCCAGTACGCAAAACTTGGCGCAATGGGGATGGTTAAGAGCGACGTCTTTTTCGGCGTCCTCAAGGGTTGTTCCCAGCTCAAACTCTGCCTCGTAAGGCAGTAAGGTGCAGGCCAATACCGCTGGCTTTTCTGCCCCCTTACGTTTGACCACCATGCGCGACGATGAGCACATTATAGAATCGGGAGACTTGTTTAAAATTCCCCAGCAAGCGGTGGTGATTTCAGGAACCTCGATGGTCTCATCCATCTCGGGAAACAAAACTGTCATTCCTGAATTGTTCGCGTCTATTTTATAACCGTGTTCAGCATAAAAAGCCGCGTATCCTGCACGGCTGTCTGCTTCTGAATGCCCAAAAACACTGCGCCCAGCGACGGCCATTCTAAAGCCGTTTTTCTGCAACCAATCCATACCAATAACGGTTTTTGCGAATGCGCCGGCACCCCGTTCGGCATCGTGCAAGGCAGGGTCGTAATGATCAACGGAAATCCGAAGCGTTAGTTTTCCTGGGTAGGTGGTGTTCAGTTCTAAGAGACCGTTTTGAACGGACTTGCGCATCATCGGGCGCATCGCATTTGTAAGGATAAGCACTTGATACCCTGCCTCAAGTGAGGCGCGCGTGATTTCAATCATCTGTGGGTTCATAAATGGTTCACCGCCAGTGAACGCGATTTCTTTGATCGGCCAGTTTCGGTCCTTGATTTGGTCTAGATAGTCCTTAACTTCATCGGCGGTGATGTAAACGAGTGAATCATTGCTAGGGCTTGATGCGATATAGCAGTTTACGCATTCAATATTGCAAAGCGTTCCGGTGTTAAACCACAGGGTCTCAGGGTTATTCAGCGCGACGGTTGCGCGATCTTCGCCCTTAGCGGTCAGGGCCGGATCAGCGAATTTTCCAATGTTTGCTTGCGCTAAATCTTTCATAATCCACGTGTACCTTGCTGGTTGAACATTGCTTATTTGTGATAGGATGTCTGTGAATGCAATAAAAGAACGTTTTTGCCATGTGACAACCTTGTGATTTGGCTCAAAAAGCGTCATGTTTGCGCTAACAAAAAATCAAATGGAACAACCCAATGGTCTCACGCGTAATTCCAGTCGAAGCTTTTGATCTTGTCATCTTTGGTGGGACGGGCGATTTAGCTCGCCGTAAAATTTTACCGGGCTTGTTCCGGCGCTTTTGTGCAGGGCAAATGCCTGCCGAATCCCGTATCGTTGGGGCTGCTCGCTCTCAGATGGATGGTGCGAAGTATCGCGAATTCGTTGCAGAAGCGATTGCTGAATTTGGCGGTAAAGTTGCAAGCGACGCTGAAAAATTAGCGGCGTTTTTACAGCAATTGGACTACGTTCCAATCGATGCACGCGGAGTTGGCGGTTGGGAAGAGTTGGCGGATAAGGTTAAGGGGCGTAAGTTTGTGCGTGCTTTCTACTTCTCTGTCGCGCCAGGTCTATTTGGTGATTTGGCAGAACGCCTTCATCACTATGGGCTATCGGACAAAGCTAGCCGTATCGTTGTTGAGAAGCCATTTGGCCGCGACCTTGCCACTGCGCAAACGTTGAATGCCTCTTTGGCTGAGCACTTCAATGAGGACCAAATTTACCGCATCGATCACTATTTGGGTAAAGAGACTGTCCAAAACCTGATGGCTGTTCGCTTTGGCAATATGTTGTTCGAACCTCTGTGGAATTCGCAATACGTCGATCACATCCAAATCACAGTTGCTGAAACCGTTGGTGTCGGCACGCGTGGCGAATATTATGACAAATCAGGTGCAATGCGTGACATGGTGCAGAACCATCTTATGCAGTTGCTTTGCTTGATCGCGATGGAACCGCCGGCCAAGTTTGAACCAGGTGCCGTGCGTGATGAGAAATTAAAAGTTATCCGCGCCCTTGATCCGGTCGAACCGCATCACATCGTGCGTGGTCAGTATTTGTCTGATGATGAGGACCCAAGCTATCGTGAGGGTGTGAATGATCCGCGCTCAAAAACGGAAAGTTATGTGGCAATGAAGGTTGGAATCTCCAACTGGCGTTGGGCAGGAACACCGTTCTATCTGCGCACTGGCAAGAAACTTGCGGAACGCGCCAGCGAAATTACCGTTGTCTTTAAAGAGCTTAACCACTCTATTTTTGATGACGACGAGGGGGGGCATCGCAATGTTCTTTCCATTCGTCTTCAACCCAACGAGGGCATTACCCTTGGCGTAACGATTAAAGAACCGGGCCCAGGTGGTATGCGCTTGATCGATGTGCCGCTGGACATGAGTTTTGCCGAAGCATTGGGCGACGCAGGCGGCGATCCGCCAGATGCCTATGAACGCCTGATCATGGATGTTATCCGTGGGAACCAAACTCTATTCATGCGCGGCGATGAAGTCGAAGCTGCATGGGAGTGGACGGATCCAATCATCAACGGTTGGACAGAGCGCGGCGATGTGCCCAAATCCTATGAATCTGGAAGCGATGGACCAGGGGATGCAGCAACAATGTTGGCCCGCGATGGCCGTTCATGGAGAGCGATTAAAACATGAGTTTTCAAGAATATTCTGACCGCGAAATGCTGATCATCGAAGTTGCCCAGAAAATTGTGGGCGATCTGAAGACAGCACTTTTGACCCAAGAGAATGTTTCATTTGTTGTCCCCGGCGGTACGACGCCTGGCCCAATCTTTGATATTCTATGTGCCGCTGACATCGAATGGAACCGCGTGCACGTCATGCTGAGTGATGAGCGCTGGGTGCCGGACGACAATGACCGCTCAAACGCAAAGCTTTTGCGTGATCGTCTATTGGTCAATCGTGCGGCGGCAGCAAAGTTTACGCCGTTCTATGTGCCTGATGTTGAAGTAGCTGATGCTTGTAAGGATGTGTCAGAAAAGCTGAAGTCTGAGTGGCCGATTTCTGTTTTGGTATTGGGCATGGGGGCTGACATGCACACCGCGTCATTGTTCCCGCAGGCGAACGGTTTGGATGCCGCATTGAGTGCGGATGCCGATGCATTATTGCCAATTCAGGCAGAAGGCCAAGAACAGCGCGTCACACTTAGCGCCCCAGTTCTGAACAGTGCCATTTCTAAACACATCGTCATCTTTGGTGACGACAAACGTGCAGCACTTGATGTTGCTAAAGGATCTTTGCCAGAGGTTGCACCCGTTGCGGCCGTTCTGGACGGTGCAACAATTCACTGGGCTGTATAAATGACTGATAAAATGAACGCTGCTTGGTCTGCACTCGAAACTTTAGAAACTGGCGTTAACGATCGCCATATGCTTAGTTTGTTTAAAGCAGACACGTCACGTGCAGATACGTTCCAATGCACCGCTGGCGATATGTTGTTGGATTACTCCAAAACCAACATTGATGGCGCTACAAAGGCAGCGTTACTAGAATTGGCCGACGCCGCTAATGTAACTGAACGCCGCGCTGCGATGTTTGGTGGCGCTGTCATCAACGAAACAGAAGGTCGTGCTGTATTGCACACTGCACTGCGCAACCTTGATGGCGATCCGGTGATGGTTGATGGCGCTGACGTGATGCCAGAGGTTCAGGCAACCCTGAACCGCATGGGTGATTACGCTGATTTGGTTCGCTCAAGCGGAATCACCGACGTGATCAACATCGGTATTGGTGGCTCGGACCTTGGTCCTGCTATGGCAGTCATGGCGCTAAGCCCATATCACGATGGCCCACGCGTTCATTTCGTATCAAACGTAGACGGCGCAGATGTGTCTGACACGTTGCGGGGGCTGGATGCTAAAACTACGTTGGTCATTGTTGCCTCAAAAACGTTTGGCACAATCGAGACGATGACAAACGCCCGTACTGCGCGCGCTTGGATGCTTGAGAACGGTGGTAAGCCGGATGAACAGTTTGCGGCCCTCAGCACTTCAGAAGAACGCACAGCAGCATTTGGTATTCCAGCTGAACGCGTTTTCGGCTTTGAAGACTGGGTAGGTGGTCGCTATTCCATGTGGGGCCCAATTGGCCTCAGCCTGATGATTGGCATCGGCCGTGAAGCGTTCACAGCGTTCTTGCGTGGTGGCCAAGCTATGGACACACATTTCTGTGCTGCCGAGGGTGCTGAGAACATGCCGTTGATGCATGCGCTTGTTGGTATTTGGCACAACCAAATCTGTGGCCACGCGACACGTGCTGTTTTGCCATACGACCAACGCCTTGGCCTACTTCCTGCGTATTTCCAACAGCTTGAGATGGAAAGCAACGGTAAGAGCGTCGCAATGGATGGCACGCAGTTACCGCGCCACAGTGGTCCTGTTGTTTGGGGTGAGCCTGGCACGAATGGCCAACACGCATTTTATCAGTTGATCCACCAAGGCACCCGCGTCATTCCATGTGAGTTCATGGTTGCGGCGGAAGGGCATGAGCCGGACCTAGCGCATCACCACCAATTGCTGGTCGCGAACTGTTTCGCGCAATCAGAGGCATTGATGCGTGGTCGTTCATTGAATGAAGCACGCGAAATCATGGCTGCCAAAGGCCTGACAGGTGAAGAGCTTGAACGCCAAGCCGCACATCGCGTCTTTGCTGGTAACCGTCCGTCGGTCACAATTGCGTATCCAAAACTCGATCCGTTCGTTTTGGGTCAGATCATTTCGCTTTATGAGCACCGTGTCTTTGTTGAAGGCGTCATTTTGGGCCTGAATTCTTATGACCAATGGGGTGTTGAACTGGGTAAAGAGCTGGCAACAGCACTTGAACCAGTCGTCGCTGGAACGCAGTCAGCCGATGATAAAGATGGATCGACCCGCGGTCTGGTTGATTACGTACAGCGCCATCGCGCTTAATCACTTTTACATAACGTAATTTGGCAAGCCTTGCGCGCAGGGCTTGCCAGATCACTTCACGCTTGGCAGGGTTCCCTTATCAGAGGACGCGCAGCCTATGACGCGCCTTTACATATCAAATATGGAGGTGCCGATGCTTGGCCAAATGATGACGTCCGCTTTGACAATACAATCCCTAGTGGATCATGCTGCCCGTTATCACACGGGGACTGAGGTTTATTCTGTCAATACCGGTGGCGGGGTGGAGGAGACCACTTGGGGCCAAGTTGGCGCCAATGCACACCGCCTTGGACACGCATTGTCCAAGCTGGGCCTGGAACCACAGGCCCGGTGTGGCACGATCGCATGGAACAATCGCCGACATTTAGAAATTTACTTTGGCGTCTCAGGTGCTGGTTTTGTTTGCCACACAATCAATCCGCGCCTTTTTCCCGAACAATTGGTCTACATCTTGAACCATGCGGATGACAAAGTGCTGTTTGTGGACCGTACTTTTGTCCCGCTTGTGGCTGCTATTCGTGACAAACTACCGAACCTTGAGCACATCGTTTTGATGGAAGGTCGCGATGAAAGTGCCGCAGAAGTTATCGACGGGTTGGTTTTTTATGATGAGCTGATTGCGGATTGTGATCCAGCATATGTATGGCCTGATTTTGATGAGAACACGGCTTCAAGTCTTTGTTATACCTCAGGAACCACTGGGAACCCAAAGGGCGTTTTGTATTCCCACCGCTCTACGGTATTGCATGCTTTGGCGTCTAATTTGACCGACTGTATCGGATATTCTGCAATGGACGTTGTATTACCGGTTGTGCCGATGTTCCACGTCAACGCATGGGGCACGCCCTATGCCTGTGCGATGACAGGCGCGCGGATGGTGATGCCGGGGCCTGGCTTAGACGGTGCTTCACTGGTGGCCTTGATCGACAAGTATAACGTTACGACCGCCCTAGGCGTGCCGACGATTTGGTTGGGTCTTCTAGGTGAAGCGGAAAAAGCGGGCTCGCAACTTGCATCACTGAAGCGCACCGTTGTCGGTGGCTCTGCTTGCCCACCCTCAATGATCACGGCGTTCCGTGAGAAATACGATGTTGAAACCATTCATGCATGGGGCATGACGGAAATGTCTCCGCTGGGTTCAGCCAATCAGCCATTGGCCAAACACCTTGATTTACCGATCGAGGAGCAACACAAACTTCGCGAAAACCAAGGCCGTCCAATGTGGGGTGTCGAATTGAAGGTCGTTGATGAAGAGGGGGCGGAGTTGCCCAATGATGCGGAAACGCAAGGCAACCTAATGGTGCGCGGTCATTGGATTTTGGACAGTTATTTCCAGAAAACCCGTGATGAAACCCTGACCGATGATTGGTTTCATACCGGCGATGTCGCGACGCTAGATCCAGATGGATATCTTAGTATCAAGGACCGTTCGAAGGACATCATCAAGTCGGGCGGGGAATGGATCTCGTCTGTTGATTTGGAGAATATTGCGATTGGGCACCCACAGCTTGCGGATGCAGCGGTGATTGGTGCGACCCACGCAAAATGGGATGAACGCCCAATCTTGATTGCCGTTGTTGTCGAAGGCGAAGCGCCTTCAGAGGCGGATGTGCTTGCAATATTTGAAGGTAAGATAGCAAAGTGGCAAATCCCTGACTGCGTTGTCTTTACTGATGTTTTGCCGCGCAACGCGACTGGTAAGGTCCTTAAGCGAAACCTGAGGGATGAGTTCGGCGACGTACTAATGGGTTGAAACAAGTCGAAAAAAGAGAAAGGGCGCGACCAAAGTTTGGTCGCGCCGTTTTCTAGTGTAGATCGCTGTAACGATAGTGGAGCGGGTAACGAGAATCGAACTCGTAACTAAAGCTTGGGAAGCTGCCGTGATACCTTTTCACCATACCCGCCACCTGGTGTTGGGATAGGCGATTGGGGTAGGGCGGTCAACCTATCCTCGGCGTCGTCTGCGGCGCCCACCACCGTCTTTGTCTCCACCTCCTGTGTTGAAGTTCACGTCGGGTATAGTGACGATTGAATTTAGGATCGGAAACGGTTCTGCTGAGTTCGGGATCGCGGAGGCGTTTACAAAGTGCTCTTGAAAACGCGGCTCAATTGCCGTCTCGATTTTGTGAATGGCACGTACAGTCGCTTCGATCTCTGTGCGTGCCTCGCGATTTAGAAGTGCAATACGCGCCCCTGTGCCTGCAGCGTTGCCAGCGGATGTAACCTTGTCCAAAGGCGCGTCGGGGATCATACCCAACACCATCGCGTGTTTGGGTGAAATATGGGCGCCAAAGGCACCAGCCAGTACGACACGGTCCACTTTGTCGACATTGAATTTATCCATCAACAAGCGGGCGCCTGAATAAAGCGCTGCTTTGGCCATTTGAATTTCACGGATATCGCGGTTTGTGACTGTTATTTTTGGGCCACCGTTTTCTGTCGCATCATAAACGAGGAATGAGTAGGTGCGCCCGTCCAAGAAACAATTGGCTGAACCAGTCTGTTCTGGTGACCCGATTAGGCCGGGCCCATCTACGATTCCGGCAAGGCGCATTTCAGCGACCATCTCGATAATGCCGGAACCACAGATGCCGGTTACGTCAGAACCTGCGATGGCTTCATCAAAGCCTTCTTCGTCGGACCAGATGTCTGACCCGATCACACGGAAACGCGGAACCTTAGTGACAGGATCAATTTCTACTCGCTCTATCGCACCGGGCGCAGCGCGTTGCCCTGAGCTAATTTGAGCACCTTCAAAAGCGGGGCCTGTCGGGGATGAGCAGGCAAGGACCTTTTCTTTGTTGCCCAGTAGGATTTCAGCGTTTGTCCCTACGTCTACCACCAAAACAAGGTCTTCAGACTTGTCTGGTGCCTCAGAGAGCGCGACAGCGGCTGCATCCGCGCCAACATGGCCCGCGATACACGGCAGAATGTAAATGCGGGCAGAGGGATGGATGTTTAGGTCTAAGTCATCAGCACGCAGGCGCAATGAATCCGATGTGGTCAGTGCGAAGGGGGCTTGGCCCAATTCAAAGGGATCAATGCCAAGGAACAGATGGTGCATAACTGGATTGCAGACGAACACAGCGTCTACGATCAATGCTTTGTCGATTTCAGCCTCTGTGCTGACTTGGGTAAATAGGGCGTTCATCCCCTCGCGCACGGCTGCCGTCATTTCTGCTGCACCACCGGCGTTCATCATTGAATAGCTGACGCGGCTCATCAAATCTTCGCCGAAGCGGATTTGTGGGTTCATCACACCAGAGGAGGCGACAACGTCACCAGTTTGCAAATCACACAAGTGCGCGGCAATCGTGGTAGAGCCCAGATCGACAGCAAGACCGTAAACCGTTCCCTCATAATAGCCCGGCCAAATGTGCATAATGCGCGGCGCATTTTCATCATCACCCAAATGCACAGCACAGGTGACTTTCCACCCACCTTTACGCAGGATTGGCTGCATCTTTTGCAAGATGTGCAGATCGGCGTGTACATTTTCAAGCTGCCATTGCTCATTGAGTGCAATGCGCAATCGTTCAAGATCACCCGTAGGGTCGTGCATGTCAGGTTCTTGGACTTCGACGTAATACAGTTTGGTTGATGGGTTCATTACAATGTCACGCGCCTCAGCACGTTTGCGTACGACCTGTTTGTGCACTTGGCTTTCTGGCGGCACATCGATCACAATGTCGCCTTGTACCGTTGCTTGGCATCCCAAACGACGGCCCTCAATCAAGCCTCGTTTGTCCTGATATCTTTGCTCAACGCTGTTCCATTCACTCAAAGCACCATCTTGGACAGTGACACCGTGTTTTGAAAATTCGCCGTAACTGGGTGTAATCTGACATTTAGAACAAATGCCGCGCCCGCCGCAGACCGAGTCCAAATCAACCCCCAACTTTCGTGCTGCTGTCAAAATTGGTGTGCCAATCGCGAAATTTCCGCGTTTGCCGGATGGGGTGAAAACGACGAGAGGATCAGTGCTCATTTACGTGCCCTTTGCAGTGTTTGAACATAGCATAGTGCGGGGTTTTCAAAGGGAAAGCCAAAGAGCGGCAAAACCTGTCCAGTGCGCGTCATTTTCGACATTTGGGCATTTTTCAGGGGCTCGGAGCCTCCGGCGGGAGTTTATTGGGCAAGATGAATGCGGGTTTGTGCGATGCCCCCTTTTCATTTGAGTAAAACCATGAGAAAGGAAACCGCCAAATGAACACTCTGCATGCGAGGTGCGATATGGAGATTCGTGAGGCTTTGACCTTTGATGATGTTTTGCTTGTTCCGGGGGCGTCCGATGTGTTGCCGTCGACGGCTGATACGCGGACATTTGTAACCAAATCGATATCGATGAATATTCCTTTGCTGAGTTCAGCCATGGATACCGTTACCGAGGGACGTATGGCGATTGCCATGGCCCAAGCGGGTGGGATTGGTGTTGTTCACCGCAATCTTTCGATTGAAGAGCAAGCCCGTGAGGTCCGCCGCGTCAAGCGTTTTGAGAGCGGCATAGTCTATAACCCAATCACATTGCGCGCCAATCAAACGCTTGCCGATGCTAAAGCATTGCAAGAACGCTATCGCGTGACTGGGTTCCCTGTCGTTGACGAGAACGATCGTGTTGTAGGTATCGTAACCAATCGCGACATGCGTTTCGCCAATGATGATGCGACCCCGGTTTCTGTCATGATGAGTACTGATAACTTGGCGATTCTGCATGAACCTGCTGATCGGGAAGAAGCAATTAGCCTGATGAAGGCGCGTCGTATTGAGAAGCTGTTAATTACGGATGGAACGGGCAAACTGACAGGCCTGTTAACGTTAAAAGATACTGAACAAGCTGTTTTGAACCCGACGGCCTGTAAAGATGAGTTGGGACGGCTGCGCGTTTCTGCTGCATCAACTGTGGGTGACGCGGGATTTGAGCGGACTATGGCGCTGGTCGAGGCTGGTGTGGATATGGTTGTGATCGACACGGCCCATGGTCACTCTGCTGGAGTTGCAGAGGCTGTACGTCGTGCCAAAACTATCTCTAACGATATTCAAATTGTCGTTGGCAATGTTGTGACCGGTGCGGCTACCCGTGCCTTGATCGATGCCGGTGCGGATGCGATCAAAGTGGGTGTTGGACCCGGTTCGATCTGTACCACGCGCATGGTTGCAGGTGTCGGCGTTCCGCAATTGACTGCTGTTATGGATTGCGCGGCTGCGGCTGGCGACATCCCAGTGATTGCAGACGGTGGTATCAAGTTCTCAGGCGATTTTGCTAAGGCAATCGCGGCAGGGGCCTCATGTGCGATGGTTGGGTCAATGATTGCGGGTACGGACGAGTCCCCGGGCGATGTAATCCTTTACCAAGGCCGTAGCTTTAAGAGCTACCGTGGCATGGGGTCATTGGGCGCAATGGCGCGTGGTTCTGCGGACCGCTATTTCCAAAAAGATGCGGCGAGTGATAAGTTGGTTCCTGAAGGGATCGAAGGTCAAGTGCCTTATAAAGGCAGCGCAGGCGCTGTTATTCACCAACTAGTTGGCGGACTTCGTGCCTCAATGGGTTACACTGGCAACGCGACAGTCGCTGAGATGCGCAAAGGTTGTAACTTTGTGAAGATCACTGGCGCTGGTTTAAGTGAAAGCCACGTCCATGATGTGCGTATCACCCGTGAAAGCCCAAATTACCGGATCGGTTGATCCACTTCTTCTTGCCGTCGTCGGCCAATATTTAGGAAACGTATCATGACACCAGGCGCACGCGTGGCAGCAGCCATTGAAATCTTGGATATGATCCATGACGGACAAGCGGTTGAAAAATCATTAACCGCGTGGGCGCGTCGTAGCCGTTTTGCAGGGTCTAAGGACCGTGCGGCGGTTCGCGATCACGTGTTTGATACGGTTCGTAACTGGCGTGCAGATGCAGTGCGTGGGGGCAGTGGAACAGGGCGTGGCCGCATGATTGGCCGTTTGCGCGCCCTTGATATGGACATTGAAGCGTTGTTTCATGGTGAAGGCCATGCACCAGCTCCTTTAAGTGAGGATGAAAACATCGCAGGGCAGGAACCGACAGAACAAGCAGACGTTTGGAACATGCCAGAGTGGATTTTGCCCGAATTTGAAAGGTCCCTCGGTGAAGCGGCTGCAGATACTGCGGCGCTGCTGCAATCACGCGCGCCCATCACGTTGCGGGTCAATGTTGGCAAATGTAACGTCAATCAGGCGGCCGCGGATTTGGCAGAGATCGGTATCGAAACGCAGGCCAATCCTGTTTGTTCGACAGCACTGACAATTACTTCAGGCGAACGCAAACTGCGCAACAGCCCTGCATATCTTGAGGGTTGGGTTGAACTGCAAGACGCGTCGAGCCAAGCGATCGTTGCTGACCTTCCTGAAGCGGTGCAAGTTTTGGATTACTGCGCAGGCGGAGGCGGTAAAGCGCTGGCGCTTGCAGCGCAGGGTCGCCAAGTGATCGCGCATGATATCAACTTTGATCGTATGATGGATATCCCGGCGCGCGCTGAACGGGCAGGAACAAGCATCAAGCTTCTTGCTACGGATATGATCGAAGCTGAGGGTTTGTTCGACGTGGTCTTGGTTGATGCGCCGTGTTCAGGCAGTGGCGCATGGCGTCGCAGTCCAGAGGGAAAGTGGGCCTTAACCGAGGAGCGCCTGACGGAACTGACTGTGCTGCAAGACGATATCTTGGACGAAACCGTACAATATGTGTCTCAAAACGGGACGCTCGTGTTTGGTACCTGTTCTGTTTTCCAACGTGAGAATGAGGATCGCGTTTCTGCATTTCTTGAGCGCCATCCAGATTGGAAATGTGTGAAGCAGACCCGTTTAGATGTGTCTGATTTGGCAGATGGGTTTTTCGCGGCACACTTTAAACGCGAGTAACACTGCCCAACAATCAACCTTAAGTGGCGCTTTGGGGCCGATTAAGAGGCGATTAACCGATCCTAAGCGATAAGCACTGCAGAGATTCTATTTCTGATTGGGGATATCCTTGGGGGACAGCACAGTTTCTGCAACTGTAATTCATCAGTTTACAGACAATGGTTATTACCGTTTTCGAGTTCTTCTGGGCGCTGCAGTTTTATGCGGTGCCCTTGGAATGCTGGCACCAGACACCCAAATACAATTGGTGTTTGTTACGATCGGCTTTTCAGTGTCCTTATTGACCACGGCCCTTTGGGGCATGGCATGGCAAGGAAAAAGGAAGCGCCAACATCGTTTGGCAATCCTTGCAGAGTTCATTGATCAAGATACGATTCCAAGCTTTGTTGTTTCGACTGATGGTTTGGTCGAATCCACCAATCGTGCAGGGCAGTCTACTTTTGCGCCTTCAGATGGTGAGACGTTGACCCGCATGCTGTCCAAAACCTTTGCCAATCCTGGTGGCATTTTGTTCCGTCTTCGTGAAAAAGCCGAACTAGCAGGATCAGCTCAAGAGACCATATTCACAAGGCAGGGGAACATGCGGTTGTCCGTTCATCGCATTGACACGGATGCTTGGCTTTGGCGGCTAGAGCAACGGCTCGAGGTGGATGCCATCAAGGGCGGCGAAACGGCCTCATTGCCGATGTTGATTACAGGGCGTCGTGGTGTGATCCTGTTTATGAACGAAGCGGCTCGTATGCTTGTTGGTAAACGCTTGAGAACGTTAGCGGATGCCTTTCCTGAAACTGATCCCGAAAACGGTCAGCTGGTGACGCTGGTGACGCAAAAGGGTAACGTGCCAACCCGTGTTGCCGTTTTGGATGCGGGGGTTGGTCGCACTGCGATTTATCTGATTCCGGTAGAGGGTCTTGGGAATTCGAAGGGCGAAACGGTCAATTCGGATCAATTTGAGGAACTGCCGGTACCTTTGTTGCGCATGTCTATCGACGGTAAAATTCAGTCCTTTAACCCAGCTGCCTTCGTCTTTGTTGGTGATGCACTGCATGAAGGGGTGCAATTGGCAGATTTGATGGAAGGTCTTGG
>DLQI01000017.1:0-5203 GCA_002478745.1 Rhodobacteraceae bacterium UBA7436
ATGTTGTTGAAGCGCGTAAACCGCAATGTCATTCATTTCCACAGTGTAGGGGACCGTCGTGATTACCCCGTGCGGCGTATCCACTTCTTGCGGAAGATCATCAAGCACCCAGTCGGCCACATATTTCACACCTGCTTCGCTGAGCAGATCAAGGGTCTCTTCGGTCTCAGTCAGCCCGGGGCTTTCCCAAGACGTAGGGCGCTTGCCAGTGAAGGCCTCAATAGTATCCATAGCTTGATGGATCGCGGCGCGCTGATCAGTCAATTTGTGCATCGGACCCTGTAAATGCCCGTGGCCCATAAACTCCCAACCCGCGTCAAGCCCGGCTTGGGCGACGCGAGGGTAGCTGTTACAGACGTTGCCATTAATCGCTAAAGTCGTTGGAATCTTGCGCGAGGTCAGGGCTTGGTGCTGTCGCCAAAAGCCAGAGCGCATACCGTATTCATGCCAGGACCAATTCGGAACATCTGGTAACAAAGGCTTGCCCATAGGCGGCGGCAAAACAGTACGTGGCATAGGGCTTTCGATGCCCCAATCCTCGACGTTCACAATGACCCAGACCGCAAGCCGTTTGCCATCGGGTAAGGTCAGTTTGGGACGATCCACAATGGCTTGGTAAGGTAGGCGATCTGTAAGGCGCATTAGAACTCCAAAAACTGTTTTAAGGCTGCGTTGAACGCATCCGCTTGGTTGAGGTTTGCGATATGTGCGCAATTGGGGATGTCTACGTAGCGTGCGTTGGGTGTCGCGGTGAACATGCTCTCCATTTCAGCTGCAGGCGCGCCGAAATCATCAGCGCCCGAAATAAACAGAGTGGGGAGTATCAGGTCGCCCAAACGGTGCTTGTAATTCAAGCTTTGCAAAGCGCGTGCGCAGCCTGTGTAGCCGGCGACTGTTGTTTGCGCAAAATCACTGGCGAGCTGAGCGACAAGATCCGCGTTGGAGCTTAGGAAATCAGGGGTTAGCCAGCGCTCAACCGTGCCATTCCAGATCGTTGTTATTCCGCCATTTGAAATCGCTGCGATGCGGTCATCCCAACTTCTGACAAAGGCCGCGGGATTGTCTGCGCGTGCGCAGGCGCAAACAATTTTGTTGAAGCGCTCCGCATGGTTAAGCCCGAGTCCGAGACCTGTCATACCGCCCAAAGACAGACCAATGTAGTCCGCCGTCTCGATCTCAAAGTGATCAAGGACTGCAATCGCATCGGCAGTGAGGTCGTCGAAATTATAATCGCCCTCTGGGGTGCTTGATTGTCCATGACCGCGTGTGTCGTAACCGATCACGTTGTAGTGCGCTTCAAGCACCGCCCTTTGTGGCGCCCACATATCAAGACCCGCACCCAGCGAGTTCGACAGCAAGATCGCTGGTCCATCTTTCCGTCCAGTGGCTACAGCAGAAAGCGTAACGTCCGCGCGTTTGATCTCTACACGCGCGCTCATTACGATGTGCCGATTGCAGCGTTTACGATCGGCATAGTTTTCTCTGCCAGTTTGATCATCGAGTTGCGGCCAAGTTCCACATCGGCCCAATCTTTGCCGGCATATAGCAGCTTACCAAAGTCACCTACTTCTTCGCGCAGTGCGAGCAGATCATCCGCCACTTTGTCGGGTGTGCCCCAGATTATGCAGTCCTCAAGAACACCGTCGAGTGTGACCTCATCATCGGTCATGCTCTGGTCAGCTTTGAACAGGTTTGTGCGACCATGCTTCTTCATTTTGGTTAGCAGCTGCGAATAGTAGTAACGGTAAGGACTTTGCGGTCCCAGCGCATATTCTTTCGCTGTTGCCATATCGTCCGCGACGAAAATGGATTTTGCTACACGCCAGTTTGCAGGGTCTGCTTTACGACCCGCACGCTCGCAACCCTTTACGTAATTTGGCCAATGAGTTTTGGCCCATTGCTTCAGGAGGAAGTTCGCCGAAATAGGATCCCATCCGCGTGCAGCAGCTTCGGTTACACCTTTGGAAAACGGCGCGACAGCTGTCACGACGATAGGTGGGTGCGGGCGTTGCAGCGGTTTGGTCATAATGCCTTGACCGATGGAGAGTTCCATCTGTGTCTCGGTCGAGATGTTCCAGAACTCGCCTTTGATGTTGTAGGGCGCTTCGGATTCCCAGATTTTCAGGATGTGGTTGATACCCTCAAGGAACATGGCTGGGCGATCCGCGTGCAGGCTTTCAAACACCTCCGCATCTGTCGCCAAACCGCCCGGAGAAATGCCAAAAATAAAGCGACCATCTAGCATATGATCAAGCATCGCAACTTGGCCTGCTATTGCAGCAGGGTGTGTGTTAGGCAAATTAACTGTGCCGGTACCCAGATTAATTTGCTTCGTAGCAGCCGCGATCCAAGCGATGAAGCTAATGCAATGGGTGATGTTTTCAGCAGCATCAGTTGTGTGCTCGCCCACATAAGCTTCAACAAAACCAAGTTCATCTGCGAGCAAAAAGGCTGCGCGATCTTCGTGTAGTGAGGTGCGCCAATCTTTCCCAACCGGGTGGATCGGCATTGTAAAAAATCCAAGTTCCATATTCGTCTCCGACAATTTTTTCTAAATCTAGAGCNNAGGGTGCATTTTGGAAAATTATAAAAACTGCATCTGAATATCAATGAATCAGATAAGAGATCTTGGGAGAAGCGTGGCTAAGATCGGGAAAGCCAACACGAGGAAAGCGGCGACTAAAATTAAAATAAAATATGGTGCGGAGCCGATGAAGATCTTTTTCAACGTCGCCGTAGGGTCGGGTACGGATCCTCTTACCGTATAGACCAAAAGCCCGAAAGGCGGTGACAAAAGACCTGCTTCGATAATCAGAATACCAAAGATTGCGAAAGCAACTGGGTCGTAACCCATCGATACAGCCAGCGGCGCAAAGATCGGCACTGTCAAAAGGATGATCGAAATACTGTCGATTAGCATTCCAAGGATTAACCAGATGAACGCCATCAGCAGGATCAGCATAAAGGGGCTGAGCTGGCTGTCGATGAAGATCCCTTGGATATAATTCACCCCGCCCCCCAGCGCGAGAAGGCGAGAATACATTTGAGCAGCGATCAGTAAGAACATGATCGGCGCCGTTGTGCGGCCAGCTTGATAGAGACTTTGGATGATATCATCGGTGCGCATACCTTTTATGATGCCTATAATAAGCGCGCAAATAACACCGAAAGCGGCTGCTTCAGTCGGGGTAAACCAACCTAGCCAAATACCGCCAATTACTACCATGATGAGTGCGAGAATTCCTAAGCCCCCAATCAGCTCAGAACGTTTTTCCACTGGCGTTGGTTCAGTCATTGGCTTGTCATAAGCCGGTGCGATTTCAGGGTTCATCTTCGCAGCAATAATCACATAACCAGAGAATAATAACGCAAGCACCATGCCTGGAACAATACCCGCCACAAATAATGCACCCACTGACATTTCAGTCAAGATAGCCCAAACGATTAGCAACACTGATGGTGGGATCAACATGCCAAGGCAGGCAGAGCCAGCAACAGCGCCAAGAGCAAAGCTTTGTTTGTAACCAAGCTTCATCATTTCAGGGTAGGCAATCCGGCTGAACGCAGCAGCGGACGCGATGGAAACTCCGGTGACCGCCGCGAACACGGTATTGCCCGCGATTGTTGCAATAGCGAGACGGCCAGGCAAGCGGCGCAGTGTGCGATCGCAAATGCGGTATAAGTCTCCTGCGGCCCCGCATCGCCAGACAAAATCCCCCATTAAGACAAAGAGGGGGATCACTGCGAAAACGTCCTTTCGTATGGCTTCGTAGGCGGTGTTAGACATTATCGAGAGAGCTGCTTCCGTATTGCCACGGAACATTATGTATACTCCCACACCGGAACACAGTGCGAGCGCGACGCCAATGTGGACCCCAAGCAGGATCAATACAATCAGTACGCCGAGCATCATTAGTACAATATCACCACCCATGTCGTGCGCTCCTAATTTTCTAACCGTCGCAGAGCGCCAGGCGCTTCATTTTCTAGCACTAATTCGCCGCGCCAATCGATCCAAATCATGTAAGCATAAGCAAAAGCGCCAAATGCGGACATTGCCGCAATCGCGCCGCGCACGGGCCAAGTTGGTACGCGCAATGAGCCTTCGCCCTCGTACTCGCCTATACGATAGGCGTCATAAAATGACGGGATCGTACCCCATATCAAAGCAAGAAAAAGTGCTAGGCCGAGAAGGGATGCTAGGGTGCGTAAGATACGCCGCATCGTTGGTGGTACGGCATCTGAAAGTATCGTCGTGCGCAGCATCGAGCCTGAGTAGATTGCCAGAGGGATTTGCAAGAACGTGATTGTTACGATTGAGTTTTGTAAAATTTCTTTCGTGCCCGGAATAGGTCGTGTCAGAAAAATTCTGCCTATCACGTCGCCAAAAATGAGAAGTGCGAGAGCGAGCGTCCAGAATGCTGAGATAATATGCAGCATACGAGCGCCCTTAATATGTACCTTCATTTTGGCTTTCCCTATACAATATTTGCTTAATGTAAGAACGCTAACCGATGGGGCGTTAGGATCAAGCGCTTATTTAGCGATTGATAAATTAATTTTGGAATCGGCCATAGAGTTTCTTGACCACCGCGACGCGATGTGCAGTCATTGCGTTACCTGCAACTGATAAAAAAGCCGACTAAATTGGCAAACAGTGCTTGATAAGCGGTCAAGGCCGCACATTCTGGGAGGAACTTTAATGAAAAAGACAATAACCTTAAGCCTTGGGGCTCTCGCACTTTCTGCTTTAGTGGCTCCACTCGCGGCGGACACGTTCACGCTTCGTGTTGGCTCTGGTCATCCAAATGGTCCGGCGGTATATGTGACTGATACTGCAAATTTTTTCGTACCTGAAGTTGTGCGCCGTGTTGCAGCTGAGACAGATCATGAAATCGAATTTGTCGAAGGATATGGCGGCGCAATCGCTGGTGTTGCAGAGACGTTAGAAGCAGTCCAGAACGGTATTCTTGACGTAGGCGCGTACTGCATATGTTTTGAGCCTGCCAAACTGTTCCTGCACAATTTCCCTTACTACGCGCCTTTCGGATCCCAAGATTCGGCACAAGCGATGACGGCTGTGCGCTCGGTATATAATGATGTTCCGTGGCTCACCGAGCAGTTCACGAAGGAGTACAAACAAGAATTATTAGGCCTGCATGGTTGGGACAACTATCACTTGGGCACGACAGACCCGTGGGAT
>DLQI01000017.1:5382-15429 GCA_002478745.1 Rhodobacteraceae bacterium UBA7436
CCTGCACCCAACTATACATTGGTGGGTTTCGGTGCGATGCCAGTCAATGCGCTGACAATGAACAGCCGAACAATGGCGAGCCTCCCAGAAGATGTCCAAGCGATTATTCGTGAAGTTGGCCAAGCCTATGAGGACCAATCCGGTGCATCTTTGAACGCAGCCCAAAAGCGTGGACTTGACGGTTTAGAGGCAGCGGGGGCTAACGTGAAGTCTTTACCCGCGGATGCACGTGCAGGCTGGGCGGAATCACTTGTTGGTTTCCCACAGCAGCAAGCCACTGAAGCGGACAGCCGTGGCATGCCAGGTAGCGAAGTTTTAAAAGCCTATCTTGCCGCAGCAGAAGCTGCAGGCGTTGAATGGCCGGTGGCCTACGCTGTCGAGTAATTGACGCTTCACAACAACAGAATATAGAAAGGCGCGCTCATTTGAAGGCGCGCCTTTTTCTATGCAAGATTAGTTACAGTCTGCCTGATTGAGTGACGCCAAAATACGTTCTGGCGTCATGGGCATCTGCCAAATGCTTGCCCCCAATGGCGACAATGCGTCGTTCACAGCATTCAATATCGCCGCGGGCGCTCCGCCTGTTCCCGCCTCTCCCGCGCCTTTCGCGCCAAGTATGGATGTCTTAGTTGGCGTTTCGATGTGAGCGATTGTGATTTCTGGCATTTCACTGGCCATGGGCACCATATAGTCGGCCATCGTAGCATTGAGGAACTGACCATCGGGCGAATAGTGGCACTCTTCATAAAGTGCGCCACCGATGCCTTGGACAACGCCGCCCCGGATCTGCTCATCCACTAACAAGGGGTTGATGACGCGGCCACAGTCTTCGACAGCCCAGAAGTGCAGCACTTTGACAAAGCCTGTTTCGATATCAACCTCCACATGCGCAGCCATTGCGCCGTTTGTGAATACGAATGGGAAATCGGTAACGCGATAATGACGCGTAGCAATTAGTTCGGGGTTGAGATCATTAGGTAATTCATTGCCACGATAATATACTGTACGCGCAAGATCTGCTAAAGTCAGGCGTACAGAGCCATCGATATCAGTGACGGCACCACTTTGAATGTCGAGTGTTTCAACACCTGTTTGCAGCATGACACCTGCCACTTCGAGCACTTGATCCTTCAGTGCTTGCGCTGCTTGCAACATAGCTTCACCGCCAATTCCGGCACCGCGCGAAGCCCATGTGCCTCCGCCATAGGGTGTGGTTGCGGTGTCGCCTGTAGTGACTTTCACGCGGTTGAGATCAACTCCAAACACACCAGCCGCGATCTGCGCGAGAATGGCGTTTGTGCCTTGTCCTTGTTCGGTAATTGAAGATGAAACATGGAGCGCCCCACCCGCATCAAGGCGCACAGTTGCGCCATCTTGAGATGCAATAGGCGCGCCGCCAATGCCATAGAACATTGGGCTGGGGTTAGTAACTTCGACCATTGAAACAAAGCCAATTCCGCGGTAAATACCCTTTTTGCGAGCCAAGGTTTGCCTCGCGCGCAGGCCATCGTAATTCATCAGATCGGTTAGTTTGCGCAGAGCGCGTTTGTGGCTGAGATCATCAAGCTTCATCCCCGTCGCAGAAGTGCGCGGGTAACTGTCATCCGCCATCAAATTGATCTCACGCAGCGCAACCGGATCCATACCAATCTTTCGCGCTGCGTCTTCCAGCAAGCCATCCGCGATTGCCATAGCAATTGGGTGGCCGACGGCGCGGTACTGGCACATCAGCGTTTTGTTCTGGAATACGACGCGCCCTTTCGCGCGGTAATTTTCCATCACGTAAGGGGCTCCCGTTAGGTTCAGAACTTGATTACATTCAATTGCTGAAGTGCGTGGATACATAGAAAACGGGCCGATGCCAGTAAGATCATCAAAGTCTATACCTACGATTTTTCCCGCTTCGGTAACCCCCATCTTAGCTCTCACAATATGATCGCGTGCGTGGATGTCTGTTAAAAAACTTTCGAATCGATCGGCAATAAACTTCACAGGTCGTTTGAGTAGTTTAGCGGCTGCCGCTGTCGCAATCTCATCGCCATATGTGTGGATTTTTATTCCGAAAGAGCCGCCCACGTCGTTGGAAATGACACGTATGTTTTCTTCGGGCAAGTCGAGATGCTTGGAGAATATTACCTGCATCATATGCGGCGCTTGGCCAGAATAATAGACGGTCAGTTGATCTTCAGACGGATCATAGTCACATACAGTGCCTCGCGTTTCCAATGTGACACCAGTGTGGCGGCCAAAGCGAAACTGGCGCTCCACCACATGTACGTCAGGCGCGGCAAAAGCAGCGTCGATATCGCCTACGACGACATCACGTTCCCAAGCGAGGTTGCTTCCAAGTTCAGAGTGAATAATTGGCGCACCCGTATCCAAAGCGGTCTCCGAATCGACTGCTGCGGGGAGCTCAGCGTAATCTACATAGACCAGCTCGCAGGCATCTTCGGCTAAAGCGCGAGAGGTGGCGACGATCATCACAACAGGCTCACCTTGCCAACGCGCCACCCCCACCGCGAGCGGATGCTGTGGCATGGAACGAAGGCCAGCAAGATGGGTCAGCGTACCGACATAGGGCGTGACATGTTTGGCCAAGTCTTCACCGGAGTACACCGCGACCACGCCGGTAGCCGCGCGAGCCTCTTCCGCATTAATCGAGAGGATCGTTGCATGCGCATGTGGAGATCTTACGAACGCGGCATGCACCATGCGCGGTAGCTTTTGGTCATCAACATAGGTTCCGCGCCCTTGCAACAAACGCGCCGCATCTGCGCGAGGCTCAGGTTTGCCGATATAGCGATTTGGCTTGTCGAAGATATGGGCAGGACCGGTCATATGCTTGTCTCCTCGATCACGTCACAAATTGCATTAACGATGGATTGATAGCCGGTGCAGCGGCAGTAATTGCCAGAGATGTGCTGACGAATGGCATCGCGATCTGCACTGCCGCCTGTGTTTAGATATCCAAGCGCGCTGGCGAGCATTCCGGGGGTGCAAAAGCCGCATTGCAGCGCGTTGTGTTTGGTGAAGGCCGCCTGTAGCTGCGCGCTTTGGCCGTTTTCAGCAAGGCCCTCGATTGTGGTGATCTCTTTGCCGTCAGCTTGCGCTGCAAGCATCAAACACCCGCGAACCGTGTCTCCATTTACGGTTAAAGTACATGCGCCACAAACACCGTGTTCACAGCCAACATGGCTACCTGTCAACGAAAGCTCTTCGCGTAGAAAATCGACTAAGTTTAGGCGGGACGGAACGGTTGCGCGCACATCTTCGCCATTAACGCGTAGGCTGATATCTATATAGCGGCTCATGTTGTCATTCCTTTCAGCGCGCGTTTCAAAGCAACCCCAGCAAGACGCTGACGGGTCGTATGATTTGCTTTAATATCATCTGTGAAATCGACGCTATTGAGATGTGCGAGAACGGAGGTGATATCCTCGTTTTGTTCAAGTGCTGCTTCAAGTTTTGGCACGCGCGTTGCACGGTCGGCCACCCCAAAAAAGGCCGCGCGATATGTGTTTGACGTTTGAACGATAGCAACCCCTGCAAGGGCATAATCACCGTGGCGCTGCGTTAGTTCATGAAAGCCGAAACGTTGCTCGGACTTTGCCACCGGAATGTGAATTGCTTTGATGAGTTCACCATCCAAAGCCGTTTCGAACATGCCAAGAAAGAAGTCATCGGCGCTTAGCATGCGTGCGCCATCTGGCCCTTCAACTTCGATGTTTGCGTTCAATGCGAGCATTAGCGCGGGCATTTCGGCCGCTGGATCAGCAAGCGCTAGAGAGCCGCCAATCGTGCCACGATTACGGATCGCATCATGGGCGATATGGGGCAGTGCGAGGCTGAATAGTGGGATATGCTTTTGCACTGCAGCATCACCCTTTAAATCGGCGTAAGACGTCATTGCGCCAATACGGATTGTATCGCTTTCCACCCAAATACCACGCAGCTCGCTTAGATTGACGAGGTCGATCAAGGCCTCGGGCGCAGCCATTCTAAAATTCATCATCGGCATCAAGCTTTGCCCACCCGCAAGCGGCATAGCTTCGCCATCATATTCAACAAGCATCGCAACGGCAGCAGCTAAACTTGCTGGTCGTAGATAGTCAAAGTCTGGAGCTTTCATGATGTCTCCTAGCTAGATGGATTCGTCGCCCAACCTTTACGCGACATACAACCTAAGTTATCGAGTTATAAATAAGGATCAAGCTAGGAATCAAAACAATGACCCAAAAACTTATGCCAGACAGCCAAGCGCCCGAACTTTCATTGCCTTTGGTTGGCGGTGGAACTTGGGCGCTTGCCGATCAAGACCCAAAAAATTTCACGATGGTGATTTTTTATCGTGGCCTACATTGCCCTGTCTGCAAAATGTATCTGAGCAAGCTAAATGAGCTGACCGATATGGCGGCAGATGCTGGTGTCAACGTAGTTGCCGTGTCCATGGATCCCGAAGATCGCGCAACACAAACCAAATCGGAGTGGGAGCTTGCCAACCTCGATATCGCATACGGCGCAACGGCAGATGATGTGCGCAACTGGGGGCTTTATCTATCGACAGCCTTCAAAGAAACCGAAATCCCCCAGTTTGCGGAGCCAGGTTTGTTTTGGGTGCGTCCAGATGGACGTTTATACCTGATTGATATCTCAAACATGCCGTGGTCACGCCCTGATGTGGAGTTCCTGCTGTCTAAAGTTAAGTTCGCGATGGACAACAGCTATCCCGCGCGCGGAACGACTGCCTAAGTTTGTTTTGGGCCGTTCAATTTGATTTCTAACCCGGCCATGAGCGCTGTGATTGCATCGGCGATCACGCGGTCTTTGTCGGTGGAGATCGCGCTTTCATAGATTAGATCCCGTACGCCATAATAAAAGATGCCGCCGTGTGTGACCCACACGAATTCAACTTCGCAATGTTTTGGAGGGACGTCTGGCAATCCAAACTCAACGCGTGCTTCAATAAGGATGGGTTCCAGAATGCGCTGACGCACCAGTTGCATGTAACGGCGATTGATGTCGACGCCCTTGAGGCCTGAGAACAGAAATATCCGCATCCATTCGCGATTAAAAATCGCGTCAGTGTAGACTTTGTAAAACGTATTCAAGCGATCTGCCAAGGGTCGTGAGCGATCACGCAAAAGTGGCTCCCATTCAGGTTGCCAACGTTTGACGTAAACGGCGTCGTATACTTCTGAGATCAAGTTGTTTTTGGATGGAAAATAACGATACAAAAGCGGTTGTGTGACACCAAGCTTCTTGGCCAAGCCGCGGGTCGAGCTCTCAAAACCTTCTTCCGCGAAGAACTCAATCGCCTGATTGATAAAATCCTGACGCCGCGCTTCGGACGAGAGCCGTTTGCGCTTTGGTGGCTTATTGGGGGCTATGTCAGGCTGTGTCATGAGCGGCCCTCTATGCGTCGTGCCAATCGCCGTCAATTTGAAGTCTGTGCCCCACTTCGAGCCCTTGCATCAAGGTGGTCTCGATGAAGCAGCCCTTCTTGGCGGCCGCCATCAAACGCATCTGGTCCTCCTTGTTCGCAGGGCTGTCAAAATCGATATCCAGATCAAAACCAACAGGCGCTGTTGTATAAGGATCGTTCCCCATTTGCTCACCCCGCCAATGCAGGCGTGCGTTTACTGTAACCTGTCCGATCGGGATTTTCATTCGTTTGGAAAAAGCCCTGATCTGGGTCATGATGCAACCTGTTAGCGCCGCCGTGAACAGAGCGAGTGGGGGCGGAGCGGTTGCATCCCCACCATGAAATGGGCCTTCATCTGTTGCGAGATCATAGGTCTCATTCATCGTTCCAAAATGAACTTTAACGTCGTTGCGCATCTTTCCAGACATGGTTCCAGTGCCCTCAAAGATGATATCGAATGTCTTCATTTCTGGATCGGCCATGATGTTTGGTATCCCTGATTTAAATTATCGTTCGATAAAAGCATGAGATCTTATATGTGACAAGTCCATTGACTCAGGCACGAATTTAATTTGTCATTCGATAAATAAGCAATGCATATCGGGAGCAGACACATGACCAAACTAACGCGACAGGATATTTACGACACTGCCAAAGAGCTTTCTAATTGGGGGCGTTGGGGGAAAGATGATCAGATTGGCACGTTGAATAACGTGACGCCTGAGGATGTGATTGCAGCGGGTCGTTTGATCAAAAAGGGAAAGACATTTGCGCTAGGTCTGGACCTCAAGGAGAAGATACAGTCGGGTCTGTTTGGTGGCCGTTGGAATATGATCCATCAGATGCTGGCAACGGGAACGGATGCCGTTATTGGTGAGCAAGATGGCGACGGAAGAGCATACTTGCGCTACGCGGATGATGCAATTAACTTACCCTGTCAGGGCAGCACGCAGTGGGACGCCCTGTGCCACATCTTTCTGGATGACAAGATGTATAACGGATTTCCAGCGACAGATGTTACGGTAAATGGTGCTAAAAACCTCGGAATCGAAAATGTGCGTGATAAGATGGTTGGTCGCGGCGTGTTGCTCGATATCGCGCGTTGGAAAGGCGTGGATAGCTTGGACGACGGCTATCCGATCACCAACGACGATCTTGATAGATGTGCGGCTTCGCAAGGTGTCGACATACGCAAAGGTGACTTTGTGATTGTGCGCACTGGGCATCAGGAGCGCTGTCTCGCGGCGGGGGATTGGACAGGATATGCGGGCGGTGATGCGCCCGGTCTGTCGTTTGAGACAGCGCATTGGATTAAGAAAAATGATATTGCAGCGATTTGTGCGGACACATGGGGGTGCGAAGTGCGCCCGAATGAATCCGAGGAAGCCAATCAGCCATGGCACTGGGTCGTTATCCCGGCCATAGGCATTTCCATGGGCGAGATTTTCTACCTCAAAGACCTCGGTGAGGATTGCGCGGAGGATGGTGTGTATGAGTTCTTCTTCACGGCCCCACCGCTCCATATTCCTGGGGCTGCTGGATCTCCTATCAATCCCCAAGCGATCAAATGATCCTTTGGGGACGTGCAAGTTCGGTCAATGTGCAAAAGGTGCTGTGGGCTTTGGAGGAGCGGGAGCTCCCCTATGATCACAAGATTGTTGGCGGTATATTTGGAGGAAACTCTGATCCAGAGTTTACCGCACTGACACCCGTGCGCCGTGTTCCTGTTTTGCAGGATGGCGACGTCACGCTTTGGGAAAGCCACGCGATTCTGCGCTATTTGGCGATGGGACCGGTTAGCCCTATTGCGGATATGTGGATGGAGTTTGGTTCTACAACATTGCAACCTCCGTTTCTTGGGTTATTCTGGCAACAGGTGCGCATGCGAAAGACAGCGCAGGACAAGGCGACTTTGAAAAAGCATATCAAATCGCTCTACGCGGCATTGGGCATTCTTGAAACGGGTCTTGCGGACGGGCGCACTTACTTGGCTGGCGATGATTTTTCGATGGCAGATATCGCCATTGGCAGTTTGTTTCACCGCATCATGGATTTGCACCCGACCATCTTGGATACTTTGCCGGTGGTAGGCGAATGGCACGCCAATATTGCAGTGCGTGCAGGATACCGCAAATGGGTTGCGACATCCTTTGAGGAGCTGCGCGTGACGGAGTGATTACATCCGTGTTTGATAGCTTGCTGGGGTCCAGCGATAGCTGTCTTGCGTGCGTTCTACATAGCCAAGAGATGGGAACGGCATGTGAAAGCCACTTACTAAAAGACCATCTGTTGCAACCATATCAAGTACGCGGTTTCGCGTTGTAACCGCCATTTCTTTATCATCGTCATAGCCGACAAGACTGTTAGGATATTGCAGCGAAAAGACGAAGTGATTGGTGACGTCACCCCAAACCAGAAGCGACTTGCCCGCGCTTTCAAGACGATACATCATATGGCCGGGAGAATGTCCAAATGCCGCTTCGGCGGTGAGGCCAGAAACGACACTCTTCCCGTCCTCTAGAAATGTCATCCGATCCGCCAAAGGCGGGATCAGCTTGAGGAAAATGTCACGCGTTCTGGCGCGTTGTTCTGGAATGCCCTCGCCGCTAGACCATGCATCAAATTCTTTGCGTCCTATCACATAGCGCGCATTTGGATAGGTGGGCTTATCTCCATCCATTACACCGAGGATATGATCTGGATGGCAGTGGGTGAAGGCAACGATGTCGATGTCCTCCGGCGCGTAACCTGCATGGGCCAAGCGTCGGCGCAAGTGTCCAGCGGGTTGGTCGACGCCTAGGTGCGCGAAACCTGTATCAAAGAGGACAGTCTGGTCACCAATGCGAATGATTGTTGGGGTGTAACCACTCTCAAAGCCATGCGCAGGAAGGTTATTGCGCGCGGCGATTTGTGCTATTTCTTCGTCAGACTTGTCTAGCGCAAAGGGGGGATTGATCGGCTCGCGGATATGCGCACCGTCTTGAATTGTGCTCACCGATGCCTCGCCCAAAGTGAAGCGATGGATACTTGATGTATACTTTTCGTTTGTTGCGTTCATGGCATCGGCACCTCTGTTGTGAATTTCGGAACCGAGTAACCAGCTTGCGTGGCGGGGCGATATGCGATGCGCAAATACCAATCGCGCACATTTGGAAAGTCGTTGAGGTTGATCTCTTGCCACTCAAAGCGCGACACCCAAGGCCAGCACGCCATATCAGCGATGGAATACATGCCCACGCCGTGGCCTGCAATGTAGTCACGCCCTTCCAAGCGCCTGTTCAAGACACCATACAATCGGCTCGCTTCCGTTGAATAGCGCTGCTCGCCGTACTCCGATTTTCCTTTGTTATATTTTACGAAATGATGGAGCTGTCCCAACATCGGACCCAAACCGCCCATTTGCCACATCAGCCATTCCACCATGCGCCAGTACTCATCACCCCCGCATTGGAACTTTTTGTATTTGTCAGCAAGGTAGAGCATGATCGCGCCTGTCTCCATCAACTGCGTGCCAGTCTCCTGATCGACAATTGCGGGAATGCGATTGTTCGGGGCGATTTTTAAAAAGTCAGGCGCAAATTGTTCGTCCTTAGAAATATCGATGGTGTGAGGGGTGTAGGGGACACCAAGCTCTTCTAGAAGGATAGATACCTTGCGCCCGTTTGGCGTAGTCCAAGTGTAGAGATCAATCATCGTGCGTCCTTTTGTGTTAAGTTCTTGCTATCAGCGGTCAAACATAGCATCGATTCCTATTGCGTTTATAGCAAGAGCGGGTTTTGGTAGATTAGGCTGGTTTGCATAAGGAGATGAAACATGAGCACGCACGGATCCGATCATATTGCGACCAATCCTGATCCTGCAGCCTTTGAACATTGGCCTGAGGGGCTTTATGAGGAAATGTTGACGAGCCATGACAATGGCTGCGTCGGCAGTATGCTTGTGTCAGAGACGAATCGAGTGCGTGTGTGGCATTTGCACCTTGCCGTGGGCGCGCGTTGCGCGTTTCATCGCCATGTGAACCCCTACTTTTGGACGGTGTTGAGTGCTGGCAAAGCGCGCAACTATTTTTCTTCGGGTGAAGTCACGGATACAGAATATACGGTTGGAGAAACTAAACATTTTTATTATGGAACAGGTGATTACATGATGCATTCGCTTGAGAATACTGGCGACACGGATCTTGCGTTTGCTACGGTTGAATTCATGGATGGGACGAACCCACCTTTGGAAATCCCTGCTGAATTCCGTCTCGCCTACGGTGACGCGTTAAGGTGAGTCGCCTCTCCGGTTTCGGCGGACAGTATGATCGCGTCGAGTACTTCGATTTCATGTAAAAGCTCGAAGTCAGAGTAAGGATAGGGCTTTTCGGCACTGTCAGACAAAACGAGCTTGAGACGGGCAGGGTGGTCTCGTAGCCTCTCCGTATGACAAAACACTCCCCATTCAGGGACTTTAAAACGAGCCCTGAGATCATCCGCTTGGCTGTGATGCTGTACGTTCGTTTTCCGCTCTCACTCCGTAACGTAGAAGATCTTCTGCACGAACGAGGTATTGAGATCAGCCACGAAACAGTTCGGTTTTGGTGGAATAGATTTGGTCCGATGTTTGCTGCTGAGATACGAAGA
>DLQI01000122.1:0-6357 GCA_002478745.1 Rhodobacteraceae bacterium UBA7436
TTCAATGGAGGAGGTATTAATTAAATATTTAATTAATCCCTCCTCCATTGAAAATCCTCATGTCGGTGGTTCGATTCCGCCCTCGGGCACCATTTAAACTTCCTGAGATCAGTCGTTGATGGTGTTTCTGAAAACTAACCAAATCGCGCGTCTAGGATTTTCGATTTAGACACTGTCTGAATGTGGTTGCGTGTCTTTTGAACACCTTTGCATAAACGAGCGAGCTTGGCTTGGCGATCAATCCATCATAATATTGGACCAAGCGCGAGTGATGCGCTAGTTTCACGATTGTTACACTCAATGAACACTACTGAGTTTTGGGGCGAGTTACTTTAGATCCCTTGAACTCAATTAAGCACGGGAAAAGCGAAGACTCTCATGACTGGAATTTTCAAGGTTGTTTTACTATCGATTTGCATGATTGTGGCCCACGGATCTACAGCGATTGCGAGTCCATCATTCAATTGTGCGAAAGCATCGCTACCCGACGAATTCGTTATTTGTTCAAGTAATCGGTTGTCCGAGCTCGACCGAATAGTGGCGTCTGCATATGCCTACTTACGGTCATCGTTGGGGTCGACCAGAGTGAAGCAAATTGGCTTGCCGCTGCTGAGAATGCGTCAGTCCTGCAAATCCAATTTTGATTGTATTCAAGCGCGTCAAATTGATGCGATCCGTGCTTACCAAGCTGCAGGCGCGCCAGTGTCACTGCCAGATTGGACTCGTCCGAAACAGGCAGTAAGATCGCAAACGATTATCAAGACCAATGTCGTAGAAACAACAATCAACATCGATGTTAAAGGGATCCAAGCCGAACTTAATTCAACTGCTTTGCAGAAATTTGTTCTGCAAGAACTATTAGAAATGCAGAAGTTAAAAAGTGCTTCCGGCGATCAACTTAGTGCTTTTGCAATTGGTGTTTTGCGTGAGCTTTCTGGCGATATCGATACCCAAATGGGTAAGCTCAAAAAGACGGCACAATCAAAATACGGGACTTCGATTTTTCCAAACAACGCGGACAAAGAGATTTCGGCGCGGGATAAATCGCGCAATTTCCCACCGGTTCCTTATTACGTTGCTGGTCAACAAGTGGTGGGGGAGTTTTGGCTGGAACCACTTGTTAAAGACACTGGTGAATTAGCCTATCGTTTGAACTTTATTGACCCAGAAGAAGAAGCTGAACGTATTACATCTCAATTCGAGCTAAATCTTAAAGAGCTGGCAGATGTCAGAACAGCTTTGAGCACGACCTATGAATGGTCAGAAACTGCGAAAAAGAACAAAATTCGCCGTCGGTTTAAAAAGACTGCAGTATGTTTCCCAGAGGCACAATGCGTTGATAAAGTTACTGGGAATACCTCTACACAGGTTGATTTCTTGATTTATGAAGATGGTGCGACGGGCGCGCGTATTGTGCGAAACAAGGGCGCGTATGTTCAGCCTTATAACCTGTCGATCGATTCAGTGGCTTTACTTGGCGCTTATCTAGACTTTGTTGCTGCAGCAGCTGAAGCAGAGTTTAATGCTGGTTCAGTGACCGAAGAAGCCTTGAACGATCTGTTTAAATAATAAAATAAACTTTTAGCATGATCTGAGCGCCCACTCGGGGGTGGCATAAGTATAAGTTGGTGATACATCCCAACCGCAACGAGCATCGATAACGTTGCGCGCCTCAGTTTTACGCGACACAAATTCTTCTGGGGTCCAATAGGCAAAGGGTGGCAACACAAAACCAAACGACGCCATCATTTCATTGATGTGTGAGCGTTTCATTTTCGATCTCCTAAACGGTATCTGTCATGTCATCTGATGAGGGATCATCAGGCTAGGCGCTATGAGCTGCTGTTACTGTTCAGGAAGAACTGTGCGCGCATTGGTTCAGCTGCTGCGCCGCGCGCGCGGGCATTTCCGCCGATACTGCCCGTTTCGATTTTCGGTGGCACAAGTCCACGCGTGTCTTGGGTTGCAACATAGCGGCGTACACGAGCAACAAGGTCTTCGCGTAAGCTGGCAGGGAAAGCGCCGTCAATTAAAATGGCCTCGAAGTCAATGACTGAGCAAATTGAGAGGCTGGCTTTGGCAAGTTCTTGAGCGGTTTGCAAAAGCCACGGTTCAACATACCGCGTCAGTTTGGTCCAGCTTTCTGGATCACTCCAAAGCTGTCTTGTGTCGATGTCAACTTCGCGAAGGCGGACTTCGAGTTGATGAATGGATGCCATGTCGACAAGCTGCATACTTTCACCGATCGGGCTAATGCTGCGCAGTGACCCCAGCGCGCCAGCATTTCCTTGCCGACCGGTATAGACGGAGTTGTTCAATACGACACCGCCGCCGATAAACGCACCGATGAAAAAATATGCATAGTCTTGGAATTCTTTGCCGCGCCCATAGGTGTGTTCGGCCTGACAGGCGGCGGTCGCATCGTTCATTAACGTGACGGGGAGGGCGCTAAATTTCGCGATCTCCAATTCTAAATCAACGTCTTTCCATGACTGATATCGATTGCTCGGTATACCGGTTGGGTCTTCCCAGTTCCAAAGCTCAAACGGAGCGGCCACACCGATCCCGCAAATACGCGCGCATTCATCCTCCGAGAAAGCGACTGTCAATGAATTGAGGCCGTCAGCTAAGAATTCGAGTACATTTTGTATTACCGGATAATCGTAGGTGAATTTCAATTGGCCTTTTATGTCCCCGACGAAATCCATCAAAACAAGTTCTGCGGATCTGCGGCCAATTTTGATCCCGAAGGCGAATGCGCCATCGCCAGCAAGACGCATAGGGATAGACGGTTTCCCAACCTTGCCACGTACCGGGTCACCGCGTTCAACAAGCCCATCGGATTCCAGTTGTCGCAGGATGCCGGATACAGTTGGTGGGGACAGTCCTGCAAGTTTGGCAAGGTCGCTGCCGGGCAATGCGTCGTGGCGTTGGATGAGCGAAAGCAGCAGGCGTTCGTTGTGATCTCTCACGCCTTTTTGGCTTAGGCCAATACTTAATGTTCTGACTAATCCATCATCCATTTTTAGCACCCTATCTGTGCAGCCTCGAGAAAAACATACCTGAATTTAATTAATAAATAAAGTTAACTAATTAATTGACTGGTAGACCCGAATCGCGCCATGTTCCCCTTAGACACCTGCATAAAGCGGATGGCTTTAGTGAAGGGCAAACGCCCCAACACTATGTTTTCTGGGAGGAAACTATGAAAAAACTACTGACTGGGTCCGCATTGGCCCTCATCGCATCTGCAGGATTCGCAGCCGCTGGTGATTTGACGTGCTTGATTACAAAGAACAACACGAACCCATTTTTCGTGAAAATGAAAGAAGGCGCTGAAGCCGCTGCAACCGCTGCTGGTATGGACTTCCGCGCTTTTGCTGGAATCACCGACGGTGACGCCGCGCCACAAATTAACGCGATCGAAAATTGCGTCGCTGCAGGTGCTAAAGGCATTTTGATCACGCCATCAAATGACTCTGTTGGTCCGGCGTTGATCGACGCACGTGCTGCTGGCATTCTAGTCATTGCTTTGGACACACCGCTTGCGGATTCAGAAGCGCAGGACATGACTTTTGCAACTGACAACTTTGAAGCAGGTCTTCTGATTGGACAGTGGGCCGCAGCAACTTTGGGTGATGACGCAGCAAACGCTAAAATTGGCATGCTCGACATCAACAAAGACAACATCTCGGTTGATGTTGCACGCGACACAGGCTTCTTGGTCGGCTTTGGTATCGATGTGCCAGACCTAACGGTTATGGGTTCCGAAACAGACGCCCGCGTCATTGGCCACGAGACATCCAACGCATCTGTTGAGGGTGGCGTCACGGCAATGGAAAACCTGTTGGCCAAAGACCCTGACATCAATGTGGTCTACACAATCAATGAACCAGCAGCTGAAGGTGCATACCAAGCGTTACAAGACGCTGGTAAAACTGAGGGTGTTCTGGTTGTTTCCGTCGACGGTGGCTGCCCAGGTATCGCAAGCGTCAAGGGCGGCGTAATCGGTGCGACATCCCAGCAATACCCATTGTTGATGGCATCTAAAGGGATAGAAGCAATCGCTGCATACGCTGCTGATGGTACAAAACCATCCGCATCTGACGGCCTAACGTTCTTCAACACAGGTGTTAATCTTGTGACTGATGCACCAGCAGATGGTGTTCCGTCTATTGACAGCACGAAGGGTACAGAGCTTTGCTGGGGCTAAGCCTACTGCAATAGCCTAATCTACTTTAAGGGGCGGCATTTGGTGCCGCCCTTTTCAATAGGGCAGACCATAATACTACTGGGGGAGAGCATGTCACAATGACTGACCAGACACCTAAACCGCAAACGGGAACGGATTTTGAAGCCGGCCTCGCGGCCGCTGATAAGTCGGTAGCTTCATTTGCACACGATGACAAAACCATCGGTTATATTCTTCGCGGGCTTTTGCGCCGCAATCCAACAATTATTCCTGCGATGGTACTGCTGATCAGCGTCATTTGTTTTGGCATAATCGCACCTAACTTTATGTCGCCGGGCGTGTTGTCGCTTGTGCTTAAGCAGGTCACTGTGACCGGTGTGGTCGCGATTGCCCAGACCCTCATCATTTTGACAGCGGGTATCGATCTATCTGTTGGCGCCATCATGGTGTTGTCATCAATGATCATGGGCCGTTTGGCGGTCGACTTTGGCATACCTCCATTCTTTGCTGTCACTATAAGCATGTTCTTTGGCGCACTGATGGGATGGGTGAATGGCTTCCTCGTGACCTACATCAAGCTGCCACCGTTCATTGTTACGTTGGGGACGCTCTCTGTATTTACAGCTTTGTTGCTTTGGTATTCTGGTTCGCAATCGATCCGCGGTGCCGATATTCGAGAACTGGCACCAAGTATTTTGTTCTTTGGGCAATCCCTAAGATTTGATGGCTTTGTACTGACCTATGGTGGCATTGCGTTAATCGCGCTGGCCGTCGCAGTCTGGTACCTGCTGAACCAAACGGCGTGGGGGCGACACGTGCATGCGATTGGCGATGATCCTGATGCCGCCATGTTGTCGGGGATCAAAATCAACCGCACGCTCATTTCAGTCTATGCGCTGGCCGGTTTGATTTGCGGGTTCGCAGGATGGGTAGCCGCAGGGCGCGTGGGGTCCATTTCTCCCATTGGATTTACCGACATCAATCTTGCCAGCATCACGGCCGTGGTGATCGGGGGCACCTCGTTGTTCGGTGGGCGTGGGTCGATCCTTGGGTCTGTTCTTGGAGCGATGATCGTTGGTGTATTTAATACCGGTCTGTCGCTCGCTGGCGTTGATGATTACTGGCAGATGTTTGCCGCAGGTAATCTTGTGTTGACTGCTGTTGCGCTTGACCAATGGCTGCGGAGGGCTACGAAATGAACGATATCCAACCAGTGATCCGCGCACGCGGCTTGATGAAACGCTATGGCACGGTGATCGCCATGGATGGTGCCGATTTTGATCTTTATCCGGGTGAGATTTGCGCAGTTATTGGCGACAACGGCGCGGGTAAATCTACCTTGATTAAGGCGCTGTCTGGGGCGGTTACCCCTGATCACGGCGAGGTCTTAGTTGATGGGCAACCCGTTCACTTCAAGTCGCCTGATGACGCGCGGCGTGAAGGGATTGAAACCGTTTATCAGAACCTCGCATTGTCCCCAGCATTGTCTATCGCCGACAATATGTTCCTTGGGCGTGAAGTTCGAAAGCCAGGTATCATGGGCACCGTCTTTAGGCAGATGGACCAACGCAAGATGCAAGACATGGCACGCGATAAACTGTCCGAGCTTGGGTTGATGACGATCCAAAACATCAACCAAGCGGTCGAGACCCTTTCGGGTGGCCAACGCCAAGGTGTTGCCGTCGCACGTGCTGCCGCGTTTGGGTCTAAAGTCATTATTCTTGATGAGCCGACAGCAGCGCTTGGCGTAAAAGAATCGCGTCGCGTTTTGGAGCTTATCCTTGATGTGCGCTCGCGTGGAATTCCGATTATTCTTATCAGCCACAACATGCCTCATGTGTTTGAGGTCGCTGATCGGATCCACGTGCATCGGCTTGGAAAGCGGCTGTGTGTCATCGACCCTAAGGACTACACAATGTCGGATGCCGTTGCATTTATGACGGGCGCGAAAGAAGCACCCGTTCAGGTATCCTGAGAACTCAAAAATAAGTAGATTGCGCAAAGAGGGTGCGTTCTGCAAAGCCTGTGACAAGGGGCCTCGGCGCGCGAACGCGATTGCCGGGGCCTTTACTCGTTTGAGGGCACCATTTGGCAGCGCCAAACTACAGGCGCTTGGTGGCGATGACCGCCCGCGCAACTTGTGGCCAATCGATCGCACCAGATGG
>DLQI01000122.1:6378-7684 GCA_002478745.1 Rhodobacteraceae bacterium UBA7436
GATGGATTCGAAGAACGCATAAAACAACGAATTGTCGTAGCAATTGCCCTGATCACTTATCGACACGGCCTAAAGCCGTGCGTTGGCAGGTGGCGTTCCTGATTGGGTTAAGTTTCTGGACTTTATAGGGTGGGCGAATGTGCGTTCCGTTAGGAATTGGATCACCTTTAACTGATGCAGTTGTGATTTGTGGTTCTGCCAGTCTAGGCGGTATGACTTTTAATAAGGACGCAACGAACACTTTTTGCAAAACGTAGTTTTCTAAAATTGGTATTTTATTGGAAGGTTCGGCTATGGTATTTCTCTCCCTCACCCAGCTCCGCAGCGTTTTAAGCGCAATTTTGATTATGGTGATTGGTCTTGCCGGAAATATAGTATTGGCGCAGGAACGAGACGCATTACCAGACTCCATAGTCGCCGAATATGGGATACCTCCAGAGATCCCAACCGGCCCAATGTCCGATGGATTACAAGCTGCGATAAAGGTCGCCTTTGTTGATAGCGTGACGCAATCTGTTTGGGGTGAGAAACAAACTTTGGCCTTGGCTGAAATCAGGCGGTCCAATGACCCAAGGGTTGTTTGGGTAATTAGTGATCTGATGCGTTTTGTCAGTGCGCGTCAATTGAACAATGAACTTAGCGATGTAGCGTCTGAATTACTGGGTAAGAACCTGCAAACTCGGAACAGTTGGGGCGATGTTACCGATCACCTGATCGCTTGGGATATCCCCGCACCCCAAAATTATTTGGACATGAAACGAGCCATTTTTGTTTCCGTCGTGCCTGAGTGGGATAAACTATTCGTCGAAGGTAATATCGACTGGCGGCTTGTGTCTTGGGGCGGTGTGCTGATTGATGATCGTGCCTATGATACGACTGATGAGCCGTGCAATTGCATTCCCGCCGCCGACAACCCCGAGGTGACAAACGCAAATGATGCCACGTGGTTGAAGGATGATGACATCGTGTTTGGTATAGAGGTGAACGGAGAATATCGGGCCTATCCGCGCCAAATTATGGAAGTGCGCGAGATGGTGAACGATACTTTGGGCGGTCGCGATCTTGGCATCCCGTATTGTACGCTGTGCGGTGCTGCACAGGCATATTTCACTGACCGACTCCCTACAGGTGTTGAACGTCCGATTTTGCGCACATCTGGGTTACTTATTCGATCCAATAAAATCATGTACGACCTTGCAACGTATTCTGTGTTCGATACGTTTCTGGGCCATGCAGTCACAGGCCCGCTTGCAGAAATAAACATGCAACTCCAGCAGGCCACTGTTATCACAACCGAGTGGGGCGC
>DLQI01000105.1 GCA_002478745.1 Rhodobacteraceae bacterium UBA7436
GTGGGCAGCAAGACAAGCTACCTCGCCCTCTATACACCCCCAAAAACTCCAACGCCTGCTGGGGCGAAATACTATAGTTGCGCGGCCCTCAACCACATCGGCATTGTTGTTGATGATTTGGACGCTATTGAACAAAAAGTCATTGCGCGCGGCGATGCCCCTAACAGCCATCAAGACTATGAACCCGGTCGTCGCTTCTACTTTGAAGATGAAAACGGGATCGAGATTGAAGTCATCTCATATACTTAAACCCAACAGCTGGGCCTGCTACTTCGTGTGCCCAGCGTCAAAGTACGCCCACCTTGCTATACTTTGTCACATCCTTTTTTGACCACACCCGCCCTAAACTTACTGAATCGCAACCAGATGCAAAGCCAACATGCCTTACACTTGGACCAGCCAACCAAACGACGCAACACAGGTCATGCACCTCAAACCGCATGAAAGCCTGCCACCCAAAGGCATGGCCGCCTTCATCCTCGCAACCTTCACGCTTATCCTGATCCCTGCCTTGGCCTTGCTCGGCACGCCCCTGCTGTGGGCTTTGCTGCCCTTCTTGTTGCTGGCCGTTTGGGGAATGTATTTCGCACTACAGCAAAACCACAAACAACGTCAGATCTTTGAGGTTCTGACACTTAAAGAAGACAGCGTTAAACTGATCCACACCCCAGCCAAAGGCGATGCCATCACATGGGATTGCAACCGTTACTGGACCCAAGTTACCAAACACGAGACCAGCGGACCCGTCCCAAACTATATCACGCTAAAAGGTATGGGGCGCGAGGTGGAAATCGGCGCATTCCTCTCAGAAGACGAGCGGCTTGCTTTATTTGATGATCTTCAGCGTGCCCTCAGACGGACCCCACATTAAAAAAGGCGGACTAAAGCCCACCTTCTTCATCCTACTAAATAAACTTCGGAGTTTGAGGCAGCGCCTCAACCCATCATCAAGAACACAAACGATCCTTAACGATCGGGCCGACTGAACCAAAGTCCATCTGCCCCATATATTTCCCTTTAAGAATACCCATGACCTTGCCCATATCGCGAATGCTTGTCGCACCCACTTCGGCAACAGCGGCATCAACAGCCGCCGCACTTTCGGCCTCATTCAACTGACGTGGTAGGAATTCTTCAATCACCAGGATCTCTTCGCGCTCACGTTCGGCCAAATCCAAACGATTGCCCTCTTCATAGGCACGGGCGCTTTCAAGGCGTTGTTTGGACATCTTACCAAGGATCATAAGAACTTCAGCTTCACCAACGCCCTCATCTTCGCCGGCGGCACGGGCATCGATGTCTTTATCCTTGATCGCCGCATTGATCAGGCGCAACGTTGATAAACGGTTCGCAGCCTTGTCTTTCATAGCCTGCTTCAAAGCAGCCAGAATTTGCGTTCGTAAGTCCATTTTTGACTCTCATCCCCATGAGCTAATATTAAGATGGCGACTCTACCCAAACCGCACAAACCTTGCAACCGAACAGTACAATTTTAAGCTACTGTTTTTAAACGATAAAACAAATACATTCACCCTTGACCCTACAGCCCCCTCGCATTAGCTTCCACCAAGTTTGCCACACTCCAACATATAGGTCTGCCCATGACAGCGCTCGCACCCACCCGCCCCACCGCTTGTTTAGCTCTGGCGGATGGAGCGTTGTTCTACGGCGCAGGCTTTGGCGCAACGGGCCAAACCGTTGCAGAGCTGTGCTTCAACACATCCATGACAGGCTACCAAGAAATCATGACTGACCCCTCATATGCAGGTCAGATCGTCACCTTCACTTTCCCACACATCGGCAACACCGGCGTGAACGCGGAAGATGACGAAACCGCGGATCCGGTAGCCGAAGGCATGGTGGTCAAATGGAACCCAACAACACCCTCAAGCTGGCGCAGTGCTGACCCCTTGGGCGAATGGTTGGCCGCACGTGGTCGCATCGCGATTGGTGGCATCGACACGCGCCGCCTGACCCGCGCGATCCGTCAAGCAGGCGCACCGCATGTTGCACTGGCTCATGACCCAGAAGGCAATTTCGACATCGAAGCATTGGTTGCAGCAGCCCGCGGTTTTGCAGGACTTGAAGGCATGGACCTCGCCAAGAAAGTGACCTGTGCACAATCTTATCGTTGGGACGAAATGCGTTGGGCATGGCCGGATGGCTACACCCGCCTTGAGGACCCAAAATTCAAAGTGGTCGCAGTCGACTTTGGCGCGAAACGCAACATCCTACGCTGCTTGGCCTCTGTTGGATGTGATGTCACTGTCCTGCCAGCAACTGCTACGGCTGAAGACGTGCTTGCGCACAAACCGGATGGCGTGTTCCTCTCCAACGGTCCGGGCGATCCTGCAGCAACCGGCGAATACGCCGTGCCAATGATCAAAGGCGTTCTTGAAGCTGACATCCCAGTCTTTGGCATCTGCTTGGGTCACCAAATGCTGGCCCTCGCCCTTGGCGCGCAAACCATCAAAATGAACCACGGCCATCACGGTGCAAACCACCCTGTCAAAGATCACGACACTGGCAAGGTTGAAATCACCTCGATGAACCACGGTTTTGCTGTGGATGCACAAAGCCTACCAACAGGCGTGATCGAAACACATACATCCCTCTTCGACGGTTCCAACTGTGGTATCCGCCTTGATGGCAGTCCTGTTTATTCTGTTCAGCATCACCCAGAAGCCAGCCCAGGGCCACAAGACAGCTTCTATCTGTTTGAACGCTTTGCTGCGGCCATGGCTGAACAGCAAGCTTAACGTCAAACCCTTCATTCATTGATTGCCTTTAACGCCCCATTAACGTGGGGCGTCCAAAACTGATGTCGCGTACGACCAATCAGTGTGCGCCCATCAATAGGTGCCGCTGTGAGCAATCAACGACTAATTCTGTTCAATCCCAAAAGTGTCAAAACCACTAACACCGCACGTCTTCTGGGGCGCCAGCTGATTGAAGAAGGGCACATCACCACCACGGATCTGGTGCACGCCCTCGAACAGCAATCCAAGATGGACGCGCAGCTGGGGGACATATTGGTCGCCAATGGGGCCCTAAGCAGCCAAACCCTGCTTGAGACGCTTGCCATGCAATCAAACGCGCAACACGTTGATTTAAATAACGATCCTTGCCACGCTAGCTTATCCAACATCCTCTCTGCACAGATTTGCCTAAAGCATCAGGTGGTTGCGTGGTTGCGAATGGGTAATTCCGTTTTGGTCGCCAGAAGCCATCCAGACAAATTTGATGTCTTGCGCGCCGAGATGAAAGAAGCACCCTTCACCTTTTTGCCCGTGATCGCAGATCCACGCCAAATCCAATCGCAAATAACGCGTCTTTATGGGGAACAATTGGCCGAACAAGCGCTGGTCCAAGTGCCCGACCACGACAGTTGCCGCAACTGGGGACAGGCCAATCTACTCAAATCCAGAAAGGTGGCGCTTGGTGCCGTGGCTGTGCTGTTCACCATTGCCATCTTCCCCGATGTGGCGCTCTCGATTGCGATGCTGTGGGCTGCATTAACCCTGTTGCTCACAATCATTATCAAAGGCTCGGGGTTCCTTGTTCACATTACCGGAAAATCGCGCCCTCCGGCCCACACGCTCAAAGACGTCAACGCGCGGCTGCCCTGTGTCTCGGTTATGATCCCCCTATTTCACGAACCCGAAATTGCAGATGCGCTGATCACACGACTGGAAAATCTCACATATCCCAAACCACTTCTGGATATTGTTTTGGTCCTTGAGGCCGCGGATGAGATCACGCGCACTGCCCTCCAACGCATTCAGTTGCCCAGCTGGATCAAGGTGGTCGTCGTCCCCGATGCCAAGGGACTGACAACAAAACCGCGTGCCATGAACTACGCCCTCGACTTTTGCCGCGGGACCATAATCGGGGTCTGGGACGCCGAAGATGCGCCAGAACCCGACCAGATTGAAAAGGTGGCTGCACGGTTCAATGAAGCCGCACCAAATGTGGTGTGCCTGCAAGGAATGCTTGATTATTACAATGCCCGCCAAAACTGGATTTCCCGTTGTTTTACAATTGAATATGCAACGTGGTGGCGAGTTGTATTACCAGGAATGGCAAGGCTTGGGTTCGTCATACCACTGGGGGGAACAACACTGTTCTTCCGCCGAAAAGCCCTTGAAAAATTGGGGCGATGGGATGCCCACAACGTGACAGAAGACGCCGATCTCGGCGTGCGCCTTGCCCGCTACGGCTATGTTACCGAATTGATCCCAACCGTGACATATGAAGAGGCAAATTGCCGGCCGTGGCGTTGGGTGCGCCAACGCTCCCGCTGGCTTAAGGGATTTATGATTACCTATTGCGTCCACATGAGAGACCCGAAGAGTTTGATGCGCGATTTAGGATTCAAACGCTTCATGGGGTTGCAAATGATCTTCCTTGCCACCTTCTCACAATTCGCCTTTGCGCCCGTGCTTTGGTCATTTTGGGTCACAATATTTGGTTACACACACCCCATTCAAAACGTCCTAGGCGAAACAGCTATCCTTGCTCTTATCGTATTGTTTTTCATTGCTGAAATCTTAACCATCACAATGGGCATGACGGCTGTTTGCGCCCCAAACAGGCGTCACCTGATGAAATGGGTTCTGACAATGCCGCTTTATTTCACACTGGGCACCCTCGCCTCCTACAAGGCATTGTACGAGATGATCGTGACACCGTTTTACTGGGACAAGACGGAGCATGGGGTGTCCAAAAAGAGTAAGAGCTCAAGCCTGCAAAAATAATCACTTAATCTGTTATCTGTTTTCAATTTTCTGCCAATTTTAGCCCGATTCCATCGATCATCTCCGAAAGACCAAGAGCGGAAAATGCAATGCGAAGGTCCTCCATATCCGCTGTAGGTGCGTCTGATAGATGCCCAACAATCTCTTCTAAGGCACGAACATCATCATCTTCACTGCATGCATCACTTCTTTTTTCGATATGAACTATGGCAAGAGCCAGTCCAGTAGCTAAGTAATTCATCCGCTCACCCCTCTTCTTGGCGTCGTGCCGCGTCCTGTTTAAGCCGTGTCATGAACGCCACCGAAATATGGTCGCGCAAAACGTTGCCCGCCGTCTCGCCATCATGCGCTTCAATCGCCGCGACGATCGCGGCGTGTTCGGCCTGCGCAATCTCGCCCCGCCCCTCGGCTGACAGCGACGTGTCGGTCATTAACGCCATCGTGCGGTGAACCAAATCCAATTGTTGAACCAAATAACGGTTGTGCGAGGCAAGGTGAATTTGCTTATGGAAACGACGGTTCGCACGCGCCAGGGCGGTAGGATCGTTCATCAACGCGTTGTCGTCCTCGACCATCTCGCGCAGGATACGCACCTCTTCGTCCGTGGCGTGACGTGCGGCCAAACTTGCGGCCAGCCCCTCCAACTCACTGCGCACCACGTATAATTCAGACATTTGGTTGTGCCCAAGGGAGGCAACAATCAAACTGCGTCCATCACGTGATAACAATGACTGCGTCTCAAGCCGTTGTAATGCCTCACGAATTGGGGTTCTAGAAACTCCAAACCGCTCTGCCAATTCGCTTTCCACCAATCGATCACCGGGGCGATATTTGCCAACATCAATGGCCTCTAATATCATTGAATAGGCGTCTGTGTTGGGCGATTTCATGGTGCAAATTCCGTACTTTAAGGTTGGCGCAGCTTAGCGTCCACAGCCCTATGCGCAAGCCTATCTACGCACAGTGCTTGCACCCGAACAAATGCCTGATACTTCTGTGGTATGAACAAACCTGACCCAAGCTCCGCCTTTGAACATGTGACCGATTGGGTCTTTGACCTCGACAACACATTGTACCCCCCCGCCGCTCGCCTGTTCGATCAAATCGAAGAGAAGATGCGCGCCTTTATGATCAAGGAATTGGGCGTGGATCAGGACGAGGCAAACCACCTGCGCAAACATTATTGGGAGGTGCACGGCACCACCCTGTCGGGCTTGATGAAAGAACACGGCATTCAGCCCGAACAATTCCTGATCGACGTACACGACATAACCTTTGACGTCCTGCAACCGGCCCCCGACTTGGCCGCATTGATCAAGAACCTACCGGGGCGCAGCATCGTCTACACCAACGGCACCAAACCCTATGCAGAACAAGTGCTTAAGGCCCGCGGATTGGACGGTATCTTTGACGACGTATACGGCATCGAACACGCCAATTATCTGCCCAAACCCCAGCGTGCGGCCTTCGACATCGTCTTTGGACTAGATGGACTGCCCCAACAAACAGCCGCGATGTTTGAGGATGAGGCCCGCAACCTCGAAGTGCCGCGCAATATGGGCCTGCGCACGGTTCACGTAGCACCCGAACCTGATCATGCCGATTACGTCGACTTTCACACAGACGATCTAACTGACTTCCTGCGTCAAATCAGCAGGTAGACAACATGCCGCTTGGCCAAACCGCGCCCCACGCCCTACATGAGCATAAACGAAAGGCGCACCCATGAGCATGCAAACCTGTGACATCCTAATTTCCGGCGGCGGTATCGCGGGCCTTAGTGCGGCAGCGGCCTTTGGCACTGCGGGCTTTAGCGTCATTTGTGTTGATCCAACGCCCCCGATTACCGACCGCGAAGCAACGGGCGCTGACATGCGTTCCACCGCGATGATGCAGCCAGCGCGCGATATGCTGATGGCAGCGGGCATTTGGGATCACCTTGCCCCCCACGCAGCCCCCTTGCAGATCATGCGGATCGTAGATGCAGGTGGTGAAAAGCCAGAGGCGCGGATCGTTAAGGATTTTAACGCCGCAGACATTTCTGATTTGCCGTTCGGTTGGAACTTTCCAAACTATGTGTTGCGCCGCGAGATGCTGGCCCGCCTCGATGCGCTGCCAAACGTTGATTTCCGTCCCGGCACCGGAACCACCAGCCTGTTCACGCGCAGCCAAATGGCCAAAGTCACGCTAAGCGATGGCACCAAAGTACAAACCAAACTGGTGATCGCAGCAGACGGACGCAATTCCCCCATGCGCCAAGCTGCAGGAATTGACGTCACCACCAAACGCTATGGCCAAAAGGCACTCGCGTTCGCGGTGACGCACCCAATTCCGCACGAAAACGTTTCCACCGAAATCCACCGCACAGGCGGCCCGTTCACCTTGGTGCCCCTGCCCGACTTCAACGGATTGCCATGCTCTGCCGTAGTATGGATGGATGATGGGGCCAAATCACAGGCCCGCATGGACCTTGATACCGCAGCATTCGAGGAAGAAATGTCCGTGCGGTCCTGCCACCATTTCGGCCCCCTTACATTGGCCTCAAAGCGCAGTATCTGGCCCATCATCAGCCAAACCGCATCGGCCCTCAGCGGTCAACGTACCGCACTGATCGCGGAAGCGGCGCATGTTGTGCCACCAATCGGGGCACAAGGGCTGAATATGAGCCTGCGTGACATGGGTGCCTTGCTAGAGCTCGCGACCGCGCGACCCGATGGATTGGGCGATGCAGAGATGTTGATGGCCTATGAAAAGGCCCGCATGGGCGATATCAAACTGCGCGTGCGCGGCATTGATCTGCTCAACCGCGCGAGCCAAGCGTCCAGCCCCGCATTGCGCGATGCGCGTGCATTGGGCCTGAATGCCCTTTATAACTTGGGTCCAGTGCGAAAAACGTTGATGCAAATGGGCTTAGGTGTGGCTGGAAAACAGGGTTAAAGGTTACCCGACCACCACAACCAAATGACAAAGCTGGTGGTGATCAATATCAAGTTGAACGCCATTCCACCAAACCAGCGCAACACGCGGGTTTTGCGGCGCTCCTGAACATCAATCGCATCTAAGAACGTCATAATACCGGAATGTGCCGTGTCGATCGCGCCCATATCAATCCGGCGCATCAGCTTTGGATTGCCACCCAAACCCTGCGCCTTAATGATAATAGCCGCCTGTTTGGCTAGTTTTTTGGGCAATAATCTACCTGCATGCGCCACCGCTTTGGTCAAAGTGCGACCACGCGCATTCAGCTTTGCCCGCAAGGCAAGGCGCACCTCTTCCGCTTTGGCGGTGATATCTGCCTGATAATCCATTGAGCCCTTAATAGGACGACGATCCGCCGGCATCAATGCCCTAGCGCCCCCAGATCAAAGCAGCTAAATTGCAATCATGTTGAATTACAATGAATTCGGGACAGGTCCCACGCTTCTCATCGCCCATGGTCTTTATGGGTCTGCCAGAAATTGGGGCGTGATCGCCAAACGGCTTAGCGATACGCGCCACGTTGTTGTTGTGGATATGCGCAACCACGGCGACAGCCCGCGTTTTGAGACGCACAGTTATCCTGAAATGGCCAATGATCTGGCCGAAGTGATCGAACACATCGGTGCCCCTGTTGATGTGCTTGGTCACTCGATGGGCGGCAAAGCATCTATGGCCTTGGCCCTGACGCGCCCAGAATTGGTGCGCAGTCTGATCAGCGGCGACATTGCGCCCGTATCCTATGCCCATTCTCAGGGGCATTTCCTTGACGCAATGCGCGCAGTAGATCTCAGCACCGTCTCGCGCCGTTCAGACGCAAGTGCGCAACTTGAGGCACAAGGCGTGAGTGCTGAACTGCAATCTTTTTTCACTCAATCACTTGATATATCGACAAAAGCTTGGAAACTGAATTTTGATGCGCTGGCCGATGACATGGATAAAATCCTCTCCTTTCCCACGCTATCTGGGTCATATGATGGACCAACCTTGTTCCTATCAGGTGCAGAATCTGATTATGTGACCCATGACCACCGTCCAATTATCAAGCCGCTGTTCCCAAATGCCCGCTTTGCGAAAATTCCAGAAACTGGTCATTGGCTTCATTCTGAACGCCCCCGTGCCTTTGAAGCAGCCGTGCGCACATACCTTGATGCGGTCTCAACACAGGCCTGATTTTGCGCATAAACGAGCGAAGTGGCAGGCGCTCTGTGGACAGTTAAGCGGTCCGCTATAAAAACGGCCAAAAAACACGGTCAAATGTATCTCAAAAAGTGCATCAACCCTTGCACCTGCTGTCCCCAAGCCTATAACCCACGACAATTTGCGGCGCATCGGGTAAGCCGTAACCAACCGAACATATAAGGGGCTGCCGCCATGCCAAAGAGAACTGATATCAAGTCGATCATGATCATTGGTGCGGGGCCTATTGTTATCGGCCAAGCCTGCGAATTTGACTACTCTGGCGCACAGGCTTGTAAGGCCCTTCGCGAAGAGGGCTATCGCATCATCCTCGTCAACTCGAACCCAGCGACCATCATGACTGATCCGGGCTTGGCAGACGCAACCTACATCGAACCGATCACCCCCGAAGTTGTTGCAAAGATCATCGAAAAAGAACGTCCAGACGCGTTGCTTCCAACGATGGGCGGACAGACCGGCCTAAACACCTCGCTTGCGCTTGAGGAAATGGGTATCTTGGAGAAATTCAACGTCGAAATGATCGGCGCGAAACGCGAAGCCATTGAAATGGCAGAAGATCGCCAGTTGTTCCGCGAAGCCATGGACCGCCTTGGTATCGAAAACCCAAAGGCTACAATCGTCACTGCCCCAATCGGTGACGACGGCAAAAAAGACCTTGCTGCCGGCGTTGCTTTAGCCGTCGATACACTCGATTATGTCGGCCTGCCGGCCATTATTCGCCCTGCGTTTACCATGGGCGGTACAGGCGGGGGCATCGCCTACAACCGCGAAGATTACGAGCACTTCTGCCGCACTGGTATGGACGCATCCCCTGTGGGTCAGATCCTTGTGGACGAGTCCCTGATTGGCTGGAAAGAGTTCGAGATGGAAGTGGTCCGCGACACTGCTGACAACGCCATCATCGTCTGCGCCATCGAAAACATCGATCCAATGGGCGTGCACACAGGTGATTCCATCACTGTGGCCCCAGCGCTGACATTGACCGACAAAGAATACCAAATCATGCGCAACCACTCCATCGCGGTTCTGCGCGAAATTGGCGTAGAAACGGGCGGTTCAAACGTACAATGGGCGATGAACCCTGCCGACGGCCGCATGGTTGTGATTGAAATGAACCCACGTGTGTCACGCTCTTCCGCGCTGGCCTCCAAGGCGACAGGTTTCCCAATTGCCAAGATCGCGGCGAAACTGGCTGTGGGCTTTACATTGGACGAACTCGACAACGACATCACTGGCGTAACACCAGCGTCGTTTGAGCCAACAATCGATTACGTCGTCACCAAGATCCCAAAATTCGCATTCGAAAAATTCCCTGGCTCAGAACCCTATCTCACAACCGCAATGAAATCGGTTGGCGAAACCATGGCGATTGGCCGCACGATCCACGAGAGCTTGCAAAAGGCCCTCACGTCCATGGAATCTGGCCTAACCGGCTTTGACGAAGTTGAAATTCCTGGCGCGCCTGACAAAGCGGCTGTGGTCAAAGCCATCAGCATGACCACCCCCGACCGTATGCGCACCATCGCCCAAGCCATGCGTCACGGCCTAACAGACGACGAAATCCACGGCGTCACAATGTTTGATCCTTGGTTCCTCGCCCGTATCCGCGAGATCGTTGAAACCGAAGAAGAAGTGCGCATGAACGGCCTACCAGTGACCGAGGAAGGCATCCGCCACCTCAAGATGATGGGCTTTACCGACGCGCGCCTTGGCAACCTGACGGGCCGCACGGAAGACAACGTACGCCGCGCACGTCGTAACCTTGGCGTTAAGGCCAGCTTCAAACGCATCGACACCTGTGCCGCTGAGTTTGAGGCGCAAACGCCGTACATGTACTCCACCTACGAAACTCCGATGATGGGCGAAGTAGAATGCGAGGCACGTCCATCTGACCGCAACAAAGTGGTCATCTTGGGTGGCGGACCAAACCGCATCGGCCAAGGTATCGAATTTGACTACTGCTGCTGCCACGCCTGCTTTGCGCTGACAGACGCAGGTTATGAAACCATCATGATCAACTGTAACCCTGAAACAGTTTCAACGGATTACGACACATCTGATCGCCTGTACTTTGAACCGGTGACATTTGAGCACGTGATGGAAATCCTGTCCAAAGAGCAAGAAAACGGCACGCTGCACGGTGTGATCGTTCAGTTCGGCGGCCAAACACCGTTGAAAATCGCACAAGCGCTTGAGGATGAAGGCATCCCAATCCTTGGCACCACACCAGACGCCATCGACTTGGCCGAAGACCGTGAGCGTTTCCAAGAGTTGGTTCAAAACCTTGGCCTGAAACAGCCACACAACGGCTTGGCCCACTCTGACGAAGAGGCCCTCGCGATCGCAGGCGACATCGGCTTCCCACTGGTTATCCGCCCATCCTACGTTTTGGGTGGCCGCGCGATGGAAATCGTACGCGATCAGGCACAGCTTGAACGCTATATCTCTGAAGCGGTTGTTGTGTCCGGCGACAGCCCCGTTCTGCTAGATCACTACCTATCTGGCGCGGTCGAACTTGACGTTGATGCGATCAGCGACGGCAAAGACGTGCACGTAGCAGGCATCATGCAACACATCGAAGAAGCAGGCGTTCACTCAGGTGACAGTGCATGCTCCTTACCGCCCTATTCCCTGAGCAAAGAGATCATCGACGAGATCAAAGTACAGACCAAAGCACTTGCACACGGTCTAAACGTTGTTGGCTTGATGAACATTCAGTTCGCGGTCAAAGCCAACGAACAAGGCGAAGACGAAATCTTCCTGATCGAAGTAAACCCACGCGCCTCGCGCACAGTGCCGTTCGTTGCCAAGGCAACAGACAGCGCCATCGCGTCTATCGCCGCGCGGGTTATGGCGGGCGAACCATTGTCCAACTTCCCGCTTCGCGCGCCATATCGCGAAAACGCGGATTACAGCGAAACCATTCCATTGAGCGATCCAATGACATTGGCTGATCCAGACATGCCATGGTTCTCGGTCAAAGAAGCTGTATTGCCCTTTGCCCGCTTCCCTGGTGTGGACACAATCCTTGGGCCAGAAATGCGCTCGACCGGTGAAGTCATGGGCTGGGACCGCGATTTCCCACGTGCATTCTTGAAGGCACAAATGGGCGCTGGCGTGACCCTGCCATCTTCGGGTTGCGTGTTCATCTCAATCAAAGACGCGGACAAAACGGCACATATGTTAGAGGCCGCAACTGTTCTGACCGAACTTGGTTTCACATTCGTTGGCACCAAAGGCACTGCAAAATGGCTTGTTGAATACGGCATCCCATGTGGCCCAGCCAACAAAGTCTATGAGGGCCGTCCAGACATCACCGACTTGATGAAGGACGAGAAGATTCACCTCGTAATGAACACAACGGAAGGCGCACAAGCGGTTGAAGATTCCAAATCAATTCGCTCAATCGCACTGTATGACAAAATCCCATACTACACGACTGCAGCAGGCAGTCACGCGACTGCACTAGCGATCAAGGCGCAAGCAGAGGGCGATCTGGTTGTAAAATCCCTGCAGGGCTAAATAGCCGACGATCAAATTTTCAAAGCCGCGCTGACATTCTGTCACCGCGGCTTTTTTATGCCAAAACCCGCCTACTACACTTTGACTGGTTTCGGGATCGTCTGATAAATTGAACATCTCCGCCTAAATCGGATCATAAGGTTAATCCCAAATGCGCATATGTATTATTCTGCTTTTTTTGACGTCACTCACCGCCTGTGGTGTGCCCTTCGTACCGTTCCTTTGAACACGCGTTAACCAAATTTGGGCCTGTGATTTGCGAAAGTGATTAGACTGTACAGATTGAGGTGGAAATTGTGCAGTTTGATCCAAATCCAGAAAAAGCTCTGATTTTTCGTGTACAGTAAATGTACAGATCAAGGGCTGAACTGTGCATTTTTGCCGCCTTTTAGCCACCACAGCGCAACTATTCCCCTAGGTTAACCTAGCGTCCTGTGTTGACCTTGACGCCATTTTTTGGCCAACTCAATCAACTGTGAGAGGTCAGAATATGTACACACCAGCAATCACCGGCACTGGGGTTTTCACCCCTGAAAACACAATCAGCAACGCCGAGTTGGTGAAGTCGTTCAACGCATATGCCGATAAATTCAACCTCGAACACGCAGGTCAAATTGAATCGGGTGACTTCGCGCCGCAGTCCCATTCATCTGAAGAATTCATAGTCAAAGCATCTGGCATTCATAGTCGTTATGTTATTGATAAGGATGGAATTTTGGACCCTGACGTAATGCACCCTTTGATGCGTCAGCGCGAAGATGATGAACCATCCTTGATGGCCGAAATGGCGTTGGACGCTGCCCTAAAGGCACTTAAGGCTGCAGGTAAGACTCCAGCTGATGTAGACGCCGTAATCTGCGCTGCCTCTAACCTAGAACGCGCCTATCCAGCCGTTGCCATCGAGATCCAAGAGCTACTTGGCATCAAGGGCTTTGCTTTTGACATGAATGTTGCCTGCTCATCCGCAACTTTTGGCCTGCAATTGGCCGCCGATATGATCAAAAGTGGCAGCATTTCCAGTGCCTTAGTGGTGAATCCTGAAGTCTGTTCAGCCCACCTAGAGTGGCGGGATCGCGATTGCCACTTCATCTTTGGAGATGTTGCAACTGCCACGCTTGTTGAACGATCGGAAGATGCCAGTGGTCCGTATTTTGAAATAAAATCAACACGTTGCGCGACAGACTTTTCGAACAACATCCGGAACAACAACGGCTTTTTACGCCGTTCCCGCCCAGACGGCACAGCCGATCGTCGCGACATGCAGTTCATGCAAAACGGGCGCAAAGTGTTCAAAGAAGTGTTGCCAATGGTCAGTGCCCACATCGGGTCACACATGAACGACGAAGGCATCCAAGCCACTGATTTAAAGCGTCTTTGGCTACACCAAGCCAACAAATCCATGAACGACTTTATCGGTAAAAAGGTGCTGGGACGCACCCCTGAAGACGGTGAACAACCCAACATCTTGCAAGACTATGCAAACACATCCTCAGCCGGATCAATCATCGCATTCTCAAAGTATTCCAATGACTTAGATGATGGCGACTATGGTCTAATCTGTTCGTTCGGTGCAGGGTATTCCGTGGGGTCAGTGATCGTTCAGCGCCGCGGCTAACGCATCTACTTTTGGGAGACGCGCTTGTTGGTTTCTTCAGCCGTTTCAACACGTTCTGAATAGCGATCAACCAAATAGTCGGACCGTCCACGCACCATCCAAGTGAACTTGGTCAGCTCTTCCATCACATCAACGATGCGGGAATAAAATGGCCCCTCTGGCAAACGTCCTTTGCCGTCAAATTCAAGCCAAGCCTTTGGAATACTTGATTGATTAGGGATCGTCACCATCCGCATCCAACGCCCCAAAATGCGCATCTGGTTGACAGCATTGAACGATTGCGACCCACCACAGACCTGCATGATTGCCAAGGTCTTGCCCTGCGTCGGGCGAATACCACCCTGCCCCGAAAGTGGAATCCAATCGATCTGGGTTTTCATCACACCCGTCATCGCACCATGGCGTTCTGGGCTGGACCAAACCATCCCCTCCGACCAAATCGCAAGTTCACGTAACTCAACAACTTTAGGGTGTTCTACGTTCTTATCATCAACCAACGGTAACCCCGTCGGATCATAGATTCGGGTTTCGCAGCCCAAGTGTTTCAAAACGCGGGCTGATTCTTCGACCGCCTTGCGCGAATAACTTGCACCGCGCAGCGACCCATACAGCAATAAGATTCGTGGTGGGTGCCCATCGTCGCCCGGTGCCCGCAGCGCATCACTGTCGATTTTAGACAGGAGCCCTTCGTCTAGTGCCGGCAGTTCTGAGTCATCCATTTTCATCTTCGAGGTGCAGTTTCATATCGATAAGAACCTGTTGTAGCTGAGTTGACTCGTTCAGCAAACGTTTGGCCTCATTTAGCGTAATGATACCATCCTCTATCGACTGCTGATACTCAGACATCAACATTGCAAACCTTTGACTTAATGCAATAATATCTGAATTCACTCCACCTTTTCGCGGTGAATTTGATCGACGGCTTTCGTGAGACAAGGTGATCCCTTGAAGCTCTGCCAGAGCACTTGTGACGTGCGGATAGCCGGAAGCTTTTTCCAAATTGATGACAGCATCAATCGGCATAAAACGGTCGCTGTGCTCAGGATGGTCAGAATAATAGCGACCCAAAGTCGCCTTGGATTTCCCAGTCAATTCGCATGCAGGTTCGATACCAACATCCTTAACCAGGCTCTCTGTGTGCTTCTTAAGGTAGCTGCCATGTCCGGCCATACGTGTTTCCCCATCATCTTTTTTGCCCCCAAGAAAAGACTATGGGGAACCTTTCCATCCTTTTCCCATTTTTTTCATGAAAATAAAACGGCAATTTGTTGCTATCCCTACTTTGAGGGAATTGATGAGTTATTGATGCTGCCGCATCTGTTAAATGGGTGGAGTTACCCGCATTCGATTGATGAACCATCTCGGTTCCCAAGTCGTTCTATTGTATGTTTTTTGTCTTCATTACGAGTTCTATTTTGCACCATCCCTCGGGCTTTGCCCCGCAAAATCTAAATGTTTGCCGACACTGGACTACGATGACGATAGATTGCTTTTAATTCCACCCCGCTTGTCCTCAATTTCCGCTCAGCGTAATAGAGCTTATGGCCAAGTTATACTTTCACTATTCAACAATGAACGCCGGCAAGTCGACGGTATTGCTTCAGGCGGCGCACAACTACCGTGAGCGCGGTATGGAGCCTTATTTACTTACAGCACAGTTCGATAATCGTGCAGGTGAGGGAAAAATTGCATCGAGAATCGGGATCGGCACAGCTGCTGATACCTTTGGCGAAAACGACGATCTATTTTTAAAGATTGAAGCGCAAACCAAAGCCGTCGATCTGGCCTGTGTTTTTATCGATGAGGCACAGTTTTTATCGAAGGATCAGGTTTGGCAATTGGCGCGTGCTGTCGATGATTTGCATGTTCCCGTGATGTGCTACGGCCTTCGTGTTGATTTCAAAGGTGAGTTGTTCCCTGGATCCGCCACTTTACTCGCTTTAGCTGATGAAATGCGTGAAATCAGAACCATCTGCCACTGTGGAAAACGTGCAACAATGGTCGTTCGCCAAGACGAGAACAAGAATGTTCTAACCGGTGGTGAACAAGTGCAAATCGGCGGCAACGAAACATATGTTTCATTGTGCCGCCGTCATTGGCGTATTGCTGTCGGCGACAAAACTTAGACTTTATTGGGCGCTAGAATTCCGTCGACAAGGTGTGCCTTAAGATTGGCTACCGCCATCAGCCCCATTTCCGCACGCACCTCCAATGCTGCCGTCCCTAAATGCGGCAATAGCACTATGTTTTCGAGGTCGCGCAGCGCTTGTGGCACTGTCGGTTCAAATTCGTAAACATCCAAACCTGCGCCACCAATTTGATCGGCCTGAAGCGCTGCAATCAATGCCGCTTCGTCGACGACATTGCCGCGCGAAATATTCACCAGATGAGAATGTGGCTGCATTGCATTTAACACATCGGCATTGACCAGATGATGGGTCTCAGCCCCACCAGGAACAGCAAGAACCAAAACATCCACAGCACTAGCAAGTTCGATCAAGGAACCAAAAGCCGCAGCCTCAAATGGCAATGTTTTAGGCGAACGGCTGACATAGCCAACCTTCATGCCAAAGCCATAGTGGCACCGTTGGGCGATTGCCTGACCGATACGCCCCATGCCGACGATACCGACTGTCTTGCCGCTCAGGTGAAGCCCTAGCATCTGTGTCGGGTGCCATCCCTCCCACTTGCCTGAACGAACCAGTCTTTCACCTTCCCCCGCCCGGCGTGCGGACATCAGCATCAAGGTCATGGCGATATCAGCAGTTGCATCAGTCACAGCACCGGGCGTGTTACTTACGGTTACGCCGCGTTGCAGGGCCGCATCAACGTCGATGTGATTATATCCCACTCCAAAGTTAGCAAGGATCGTACATTTGGATTCGCTCAGGCTATCAAACACAGCGGGCTGAAACATGTCACCTAGCGTAGGCATAATGCCATCAAACGCGCCCAGCGCGGTTCGCATCTCTGACTTAGAGAGAGGCGATGTTTCACTGCGTACTGTGACGTCAAAATATTTGCGCGCCTCGGCCACAACAACGTCTGGCAATGGTCGCGTAATAAGAACCTTTTTCAAACCATTCGCTCCCCAAGCGGGACATCCTGATCAGGAGACAACAAAACAATCCCTCCAGCGTCATCAGCCAAGCCTAAAACCAGAACCTCCGACATGAATTTTCCGATCTGGCGTGGTGGAAAATTGACCACACCCATCACCTGCTTACCGACGAGCGATTCAGGCGAGTAGTGGGTCGTCACCTGAGCAGAGGTTTTGCGCTCCCCAATTTCAGGTCCAAAATCAATCCACATCTTGATCGCAGGCTTGCGCGCTTCTGGATAGTCCTCCGTTCGTAGAACCCTACCAACACGGATGTCGACCTTCATAAACTCATCGAATGTAATTGGATCAGCCATTTGCCAGTTCCTTTGAACGCCCTGTAGCGGCAGCTACAGTTTTGTTGATTAAAGTCGGCAGCCCTGTTTCCACATCCATTAGCACCTCAAGCCCCGCTTGGGTGGTGCCGTTTGGACTGGTCACATTTACACGCAGCTGGGACGGGCTCTCGTTGGCCTCCTCAGCGAGTGCGCCAGCCCCCGCGACAGTCGCCTTGGCAAGTTGCATCGCCATCTCTGCTGGCAGGCCTTGGGCCTTCCCTGCGGCGGCTAATGTTTCGATCATATGAAAGACATAAGCGGGGCCGGACCCGCTGACACCTGTAACGGCATCAATCTGGGCTTCATTCTCTAGGCGCACCACCTGTCCCACGGCCTGAAGCAGCTGGACGGCCTCATCTACACCCTCAGTTGATACAGCTTCATTCCCTATGACAGCCGTTATGCCTTTGCCGATCGCGGCCGGCGTATTTGGCATAGCCCGCACAATTGGGGTTTCACTACCCAACACGTTTTCAAAATATCCGATGGTGGTGCCAGCGGCAACGCTGACAAATATGGTCTGTCCGCCACCCATTTCCTGTAATCTTGGAAGCGCGTCAGCCATCATCTGCGGTTTCACCGCAACAAGGACAACGGCGGGCGCATCTGGCAATTCGCCATTGATCGCAACACTCGTGCTTTTTAGCCAATCAGAAGGAAACGGGTCCAAAACGTGGACGGAAGTAGCAGGCAATCCTTGATCCAGCCAGCCAGCCAGCATAGCAGATCCCATCTTACCACAGCCCAACAACACCAACCCTTGTTGCGCGATACGACTATTTTCCATGGATACCTCTTCCAGCAATTGGTTCAGGGCAAAGTGTTACGCGCGGCCAAAGGCCTCTGCAATGGCAACTTGAAGCGCGTCTTTGGGTGTACGATCCCCCCAAGCCAACAATTGGAATGCCGGGTAATACCGCTCGGCGTTCATGACCGCAGCGCGGATCATAGTATCAACCTGATCGGGGCCAACATCCTGTCCGCCCGTTAGAACCAAGCCATAGCGATACACCGTTAGCTTTTCTTTTTCCCAATATGTGAAAGACCCCGACCAGCATTCGTCATTCACAAGATTGAGCAGTTCATAAAGCTTTGGAAGTTTTCCGGTTGGCGGTTCCATCTCAAATGTACACACCATGCGCAGCGTTTCATCATATGCGGACCATGCCAACGTAATCGAATAGGTGCGCCACTGGCCGACAACGGACATCGCAATGTGATCGTCCGCGATGCGATCAAATTCCCACGCGTGGTGTGCAGCGATATGCTCGACCAAATCAATCGGGTGAATATCGTCTTCAAAGATATGTTCTGAGAGAGCCATCGTTTCACCTAGTGTTGGCTGGTGGCGGGGCTAATTAACGTCCCACTCACTAGCTCTTTGCGCAAGAAAGCGGTGCCACGTGCACGCTTCCTACCAGATATGGTGATGGCGGGGGGCAGTTCTGGCAACCCATTATCTGGGGATAACTGCAATAAGTTGTGGAAAACTCTGTAAGCCCCACAAAATATGGTCCACACAGCCCACCCTCAGAAACGCAAATCGCCCCTTCCAACGGAAAGGGGCGATTAATGGCATCATGCGCAATCTATGTTTCAAGAGTCGCAGTTTAACAAGTGGGCTTTACTTTGCTTCGAGCGAATCCAAGCGCGTATTTAGAGCTTCGTTTTCTTCGCGGGCTTTTTGGGCCATCGCGCGTACCGCATCGAATTCTTCGCGGGTCACAAAGTCACGATCCGCCAACCAGCGATCCATCAAAGATTTCATCGCTGTTTCAGCTTCGTCTTTGGCACCTTGGGCAACGCCCATAGCATTTGTCATCAATTGTGAAATGTCATCAAAAATTTTACCACGGGCTTGCATCACATACTCTCCTTAGTGCTTGACCTCTATATGGGCACGCGCACACCTTAGTGCAAGGTTGACTTACCCTAAGCCACAGAGGCATTCAGACGCACATGAACGCATTGATCCCCTTCCCGAACATTTCACCCGAGATTTTTTCGATATCCGTTTTCGGCTTTGAATTGGCCTTGCGTTGGTACGCGCTTGCTTACATCGCTGGTATTCTCATTGGCTGGCGGATGGTTGTTATGACCGTCAAAACTTCGCGTCTTTGGATCAAAAATCAGCCTGTTATGACACCAACGCAGATCGAAGATTTGCTGACTTGGGTCATCTTAGGTGTCATTTTTGGTGGGCGATTGGGATATGTCCTGTTCTATCAACCCAGCTATTATTTACAGAACCCCAACGAGATTTTGTATGTTTGGCAAGGCGGTATGGCATTCCACGGCGGCCTTCTTGGGGTCATCGTTGCCGGTTTGATCTTCACCACGCGCTACAAAGTTCCGAAATTAAGCGCCGCTGATGTCATGGCGCTTGGCGTACCGCCAGGTTTGTTATTGGGGCGTATGGCGAACTTTATCAATGCAGAGCTATGGGGCCGGCCAACTGACCTGCCTTGGGGTGTCGCCTTCCCCACGCAAGCCGCACAACTCTGCCCAGACGTTATTGGTGTGTGCGCGCGTCATCCCTCCCAACTATATGAAGCATTGCTAGAGGGCTTGATCCTTGGTGGTGTCCTGCTGTGGTTGGTCTGGCAGCGCGACGCCTACAAAACCCCGGGCCTGATCGCAGGTACCTTTTTCCTAGGCTATGGCATTGCACGCTTTGCTGTTGAATTTGTTCGCCAACCAGACGCGCAATTTGTATCCGCCGGCAACCCACTTGGGCTCGCGCTGGAAGTGGGCGGATATGGCCTAACTATGGGTCAACTGCTGTCCGTCCCTATGATTGGCCTTGGATTATACCTAATACGCCAAGCGCGGCGCATGAGGGCAGCATGAGCCTGCACGACCTATTGGTAGCCCAAATTGCCGCAAACGGACCGATCTGTCTCTCTGATTTTATGGCCGATTGCCTCCTTCATCCGGAATTCGGCTATTACACAACCCAAGAGCCTTTTGGGGCATCTGGTGATTTTGTAACCGCGCCTGAGGTTTCCCAAATGTTCGGGGAGTTGATAGGGTTGTCATTGGCCCAAGCGTGGATTGATCAAGGATCACCATCCCCTTTCGCCCTAGTCGAATTTGGGCCCGGACGCGGTACCTTGATGGCTGATATCTTGCGCGCAACAAAAGGGGTCAGCGGCTTCCACCAAGCGGCGCAGATTATTTTGTTAGAAGCATCACCCAAACTACGCGAACTTCAGGGCGAAACCTTGCGAGGTTATACGCCCGCTTGGATTGATGCGGTTGATCAACTGCCTACATTACCAATATTTGCCGTCGCTAACGAGTTCTTTGACGCCTTACCAATTCGTCAATTTGTCCGCGATGGATCAGGATGGCGCGAACGTCAGGTGGGTTTGGACAACGATACGCTGGTCTTTGGCTTGGGTCCCGATAGCCCGCAACCTGCGTTAGCCCATCGGTTAGAAGACACAAAAGACGGTGACCTTATCGAAGAGTGCAGTGCCGCCTCCCCGATTATCAACACCTTAGGCTTGGGTATAAAACACCACGGCGGTGTGGCCCTTATCATTGACTATGGCGACTGGCGCAGCCTAGGCGACACCCTACAAGCCATCAGAGATCATGAGCACGTATCGCCGCTACATCAAGCCGGCCAATGCGACATCACAGCCCACGTTGACTTTGAAGCAATCGCAAACGCTGTGCCTTGTCAATATTCACGTGTCACGCCCCAGGGCGTGTTCCTAGAACGCTTAGGCATCACGCAGCGTGCACAAGCCCTTGCGCAAAACATGACAGAAGACGCTCTTCAAACGCATATTGCAGCACATCGCCGCTTGACCCACCCTGACGAAATGGGAAACCTGTTCAAAGTAATCGGCCTCTATCCCGAAGGAGGCAGCCCACCTGCAGGATTAGAAAAATGACGCTAGAGATTCTGACATCTGACGCACTAGGTGCTATGCAGCATGGTTTTTTCACCCGAAGAGGTGGCACCTCCTCTGGGATTTTCAAGGGTTTAAACTGTGGTGCCGGCAGCTCGGACCAATCAGAAGCCGTCATTATCAATCGTGGTCGTGTGGCTGATGCCATGCAAGTGCCCCATGATCATCTAATGGGCGTCCATCAAATTCATTCTGCAGACGTTGTTACTGTTGGCTCCGCAACCCAAGACCGCCCAAAAGCGGACGCCCTTGTTACAGCAACAAAAGGCATCGCCCTTTCTGTATTGTCAGCCGATTGCCAACCCGTTTTGTTCGCCGACACCCAAGCTGGGGTCATTGGCGCAGCACACGCTGGTTGGAAAGGCGCATTAGACGGCGTTTTACCCCAAACTGTCGAAGCTATGATCGCACTTGGTGCGAAACGCGAGAACATCTGTGCCGCAATTGGTCCCTGTATCAGCCAACGCGCTTATGAGGTCGGACCGGATTTCATGGATAATTTCATGGACGAAGACCCAGATAACGCCCGCTTCTTTGCCCAAGGCAACGGCGATAAGTTACAATTTGATCTGCCCGCCTTTGGGCTAAAGAGTTTGCGAGCCGCTGGCATCACCAAAGCTGAATGGACCCGGCACTGTACTTACAACGACCCAGAACGTTTCTATTCCTATCGCCGCAGCGTGCACCAAAAAGAGGCCGACTATGGTCGATTGATTGCGGCGATCACCCTTTAATTGGGGCACAAATTGGGCAAGCAATGCCATGGATTAGTCTATTTCCATTCAATCAAACAGAGTAATATCTCCTATGCGAATGAATATGCCCATATTTTCAAGGGCAATCAACTTTGGGGCAAGCTAGACACAATGCATATCTAAAGATCTCCAATATTCTACATTTTTTTCAGTCTTTGCCAAATTCATACCTCAATGAAGCGCAATATTGATCTCAACAACGGATCGAAAATGATCTAATCGAAATCGAGCTGGAGAAGACCATGAAAACGAACAAACGCTTTATCAAATCCATTTGCGAAACTGCTGCCAAAGAGGACGTGGCAATGCCATGGGCCCGTGGTGCAAAACGCAAAGGCACCGAAATTGTTGCGAAGCACGCAGCCTAACGACCCAGATCACCACACCTGTAACGAGTATGTTTCTTTCTGGTGATTAGCCCGCTTCGCGATTCGCGAGGCGGGCTTTCGTTTGCCACAATGAATGAGGCAAGGTTTTCCTCGGTTAGCGAAACAAAACTCTGAAATATTGCCTATTAATGGCAAAATGCATTCTAATGTTGATTAACTTTTGACAATTGGCGTCCGAAAGCAGAATTGTATCGACATCGAACCACATGATCTTTGTGCGTCCGGTGTTGTTGGTGGGGCCAACTTCGGATGCGATACCAAAACGAGGTAATTCGCATGACCACTTTAATGGGCCAACAAACCCAGCAACCATATACACCACAGCGCCCGCTTATGCATGCGCCAACCCCGCGTGCGATCAATCCGATGACACGAAACATTGAAATCGCAGCCTTGCGTGAAGATCAAAAAATGCATGTTGCGCAGCTCAAAGCGCCTTCTATTCCATTGTTTGACTCGGCGTTCTCTGCTTTTGCGCGCGGCTCTTTGATGTCCACGCCAAATGGCCAAGTTGCCGTCGAAGATCTATTGCCAGGTGACGAACTAAACACTTCGACAGGCGAACCAGCCAAAATTCTATGGATCGGGTCCAGCACGTTTGTTCCCGCGGCACCCGACCGGCGGATGCCCTTGATCAGAATTATGGCCGACACCTTTGGCCAATCCCGTCCGTCATCCTTCTTAACGGTTGGGCCTTCGGCACGCTTGTTACAAACGCCGCATCATTTGCGTGGGGACAATAACGGTACACGGATGTTCACAAAGGCTGATGAATTCGTTGACGGCGTCAACGTCATTGAAATCTGCCCACCCACGCCGGTAAGCATGTTTCACATCTGTTTAACCAGACACGCAGCGATCACAGTTGGCGGAATGGAAATGGAAACATTTCACCCAGGAGCATCTGTAACTCGAAATGTCAGCTATGAAATGCGTGATCTTTTCTTGTCCATGTTCCCACATATTGCCCACACAAGCGACTTTGGTCCATTGGCCCACCCTCGTGCTCCGGAAACGGTCGACATTGACGTTTATTAAGCGTCTTTAAGTAGGCGTGCCTCTAGAACCTCGAAGGGCACGCCGGGTTCATCCTTTTCGCCACGAATGACGAGTGAGGTTTTCACGCTGGCAACATTTGGTGTGGTCAGCAAATCACCGGTGAGAAACGTTTGGAAACTGGACAAGTCGGGCGCGACGCATTTCAGGATGAAATCAACTTCGCCATTCAGCATATGACATTCACGCACCAACGGCCACGATTTGCACTTTGCCTCAAACGCGCTTAGGTCGCTTTCCGCTTGAGAGGCTAAGCCAACATTCGCAAAGACTTGAACTTCAAAACCCAATTCTTTGGCATTCACTTCGGCGTGGTACCCTTTGATATAACCATTTTCCTCGAGCGTGCGCACACGGCGCAAACATGGCGGTGCAGAAATTCCTACCCGTTTGGCAAGCTCAACGTTTGTCATGCGGCCATCAGCCTGCAATTCTGCTAAAATCATACGATCAATTGAATCGAGCCGCGTGCTTGCCATTGTTGATAACCTCATCAAATTTACGGTTATTATAGCAGCCCCCGCCTTCTGCGCAATATTATTTCAACATAGCGCAATAATATTGCACACTTCACGTTCCGATGCCGTGTTCGTTAAGAAAGCTGCAGGGGGTTCCGCCCGCCTCTTTGCATCGTTATTAGTTGCGCAAATAAATTGAATATCGGGGGTCCAAATGGGCGAAACGCGTAAAACCAAAGTCCTTATCATCGGTTCTGGCCCAGCGGGCTATACAGCGGGCGTCTATGCAAGCCGCGCTATGCTTGAGCCCATCTTGGTGCAAGGGATGGATCCAGGTGGTCAGTTGACGACAACAACGGAAGTCGAAAATTGGCCTGGCGATTCCGAGGTCCAAGGCCCTGATCTTATGGTGCGCATGCAAGACCACGCAAAAGCGATGGGCTGTGAAATCATCGGTGATCTTATTACATCCGTTGATTTCAGCACCCGCCCATTTGTTGCGCAATCAGACAGCGGTACAGAATATGTTGCCGACGCAATAATTCTGGCGACTGGAGCACGGGCGAAATGGCTAGGGTTGCCATCTGAAGAGAAATTCAAAGGCTTCGGTGTTTCAGCCTGTGCCACTTGCGATGGCTTTTTCTACCGTGGTCAAGAAATTGTTGTAATTGGTGGTGGCAACACAGCCGTCGAAGAAGCGCTATTTTTGACCAATTTTGCATCCAAAGTAACGCTGGTCCACCGTCGTGACGAACTGCGCGCTGAGAAGATTTTGATCGATCGCCTAGAGAAGAACCCAAAGATCGAACCATTGTGGTTCCACCAACTTGACGAAGTCTACGGCACCGATACCCCTTTGGGCGTTGAAGGTATCAAAGTGAAACACGTTGATACCAGCGAGATCAAAGACATCCCCTGCAAAGGGGTTTTTGTTGCTATCGGCCATGCGCCAGCCAATGAATTGGTCAAAGACGTTCTGGAAACCCATATGGGCGGCTATGTTGTGACAAAACCTGACAGCACAGAAACCTCAATCCCTGGCGTATTTGCGGCTGGCGACCTGACAGATCACAAGTATCGCCAAGCTGTGACATCGGCTGGAATGGGCTGCATGGCAGCACTTGAAGCTGAACGCTGGATTGCTGAAAACGAATAAAACACCCTTTAATTCAAAGGCTAAAGTTTGGGAAAGGCCACACGGCTTTTCCCAAATTTGTTTTAAGGATGACCTATTCCCCTTTTCAATACTCTAGTGGGACGACACTTTAATCCCACATCCCATGATCGATACATTGGCCCGAAAAGAGCATTTTCTTGATAATGATCGTCTTTTTTCTTAATTTGAAAGCTAGTTTGCTAGACTTTTGCCGCAATCAAAGCCTATTCCGTCGACTGAGAAGCCAAATAATTTGGTACAGGCAACAACGAGACGTTTATTATGACCATGTTGAGTAAACTAGCTCCGATCACAGAGCTTTATGTATCTTATGACTCTGCGCAAAAACTCAAAGTGGAGGCCGGTGAGCTAACCAGCCACGATCTTTCACCGCGCCAGATTTGCGATCTTGAACTGTTGATGAACGGCGGCTTCAACCCGCTCAAAGGCTTCCTATCCGAGGATGACTACAACGGTGTCGTAGACAACATGCGTCTTACAACCGGCGAACTTTGGCCAATGCCAATCACGCTCGACGTTTCTGAAGATTTTGCAGCATCCATCGAGCTTGGCCAAGATATTGCTTTGCGCGATCAAGAGGGCGTTATTTTGGGTACGATGACGGTCACCGATCGTTGGGAGCCAAACAAAGCCAAAGAAGCTGAAAAGGTATTTGGCGCGGACGACGATGCGCACCCCGCTGTAAACTATTTGCACAACCAAGCAGGCAAGATCTACTTGGGCGGTCCAGTCACTGGTATCCAGCAACCGGTTCACTATGATTTCCGTGCAAAGCGCGACACACCAAATGAATTGCGCGCTTATTTCCGCAAGATGGGCTGGCGCAAAGTTGTGGCCTTCCAAACCCGCAACCCATTGCACCGCGCACACCAAGAGCTGACATTTCGCGCCGCACGCGAAGCACAAGCCAACCTTTTGATTCATCCTGTTGTAGGCCTGACCAAGCCAGGCGACGTTGATCACTTCACACGCGTACGCTGCTACGAAGCTGTACTGGACAAGTATCCACAAGCAACGACATCTATGTCCCTATTGAACCTCGCAATGCGTATGGCAGGCCCACGCGAGGCTGTTTGGCATGGCTTGATCCGCAAGAACCACGGTTGCACACACTTTATCGTTGGTCGCGATCACGCGGGTCCTGGTTCGAATTCGCAAGGTGAAGATTTTTACGGTGCCTATGATGCGCAGGACATGTTCCGTGAGCATCAAGAAGAAATGGGCATCGAAATGGTCGATTTCAAACATATGGTTTGGGTTGCTGAACGCGCCCAGTACGAAGCCATTGATGAGATCGAAGATAAAGATAACGTCACTATCTTGAATATTTCTGGTACGGAATTGCGCCGTCGCCTGTCTGAGGGCCTAGAAATCCCAGAATGGTTCTCATTCCCAGAGGTAGTTAAAGAGCTACGTCGCACCAAACCGCCACGCTCCAAGCAAGGGTTCACAGTGTTCTTCACTGGCTTCTCTGGCTCAGGAAAATCAACCATCGCGAACGCCTTGATGGTTAAGTTGATGGAAATGGGCGGCCGCCCCGTGACGCTTTTAGACGGTGATATTGTTCGTAAAAACCTATCATCCGAACTGGGCTTTTCCAAAGAGCACCGCGATCTGAACATTCGTCGCATCGGTTATGTCGCTTCAGAGATCACAAAAAATGGCGGCATCGCAATCTGTGCGCCAATCGCACCATACGCAACGACCCGTCGCGCTGTACGCGAAGACGTTGAATCCTTTGGTGCATTCCTTGAGATCCACGTTGCGACATCAATTGAGGAATGTGAAAAGCGCGATCGCAAAGGCCTTTATAAGCTGGCGCGTGAAGGCAAGATCAAAGAGTTTACAGGCATCTCTGATCCATACGACGTTCCAGAAAACCCAGAGCTAAGTGTTGAGACATTGAACTTAGATGTGGATACATGTGCACACCAAGTTTTGTTGAAACTCGAAAGCATGGGCCTGATCGCCGCTGAATAAGCTGCGGTTCCAGACAATTGGAAAAGGGCAGAGGTTTCTCTGCCCTTTTTTGTTAGACCGGTAGCTGCACAGTTCCGGACATCAGCACGAAACCTTCCCCTGAAACGTCCACACCTGTGATCCCATCGCGTGGCCCCAACACCTTTACCTACGCCTGCCCCGCGCGGCCCATTCCATGTCCCTGCTCCGCGACAAATGTTGGTGCAGTGATCAAACCGTTTGCCCACAAGTAGGCAGCCATCGCACCGGTTGCCGACCCTGTGAACGGATCTTCAAGCGGGCTTGGTGGAGCCAATAGCAGGCGCGAGAACGTATCACCGTCAGGCGTAGCTCCTTCTTGAACAACCCAAAACGGCTCCATAATATCATTAGCGGTTTGCCCAAGATGCGCATTGTAACGCCCCAATGCATCTAAATTGAGGGACGCACGCTTGAGTGCATCAACTGACTTTAGGACAGTGATGCAAAACGGCAGTCCGGTAGAGACAACTTGTGGCTCGCCTATAATATCGTCAGCGGTTAACCCGCCTACTGCAGCGACGACATCTGCCGGAACTTTGGGTCCAAACTCTGGCGCAACTTGGGTCATTTGAATATTTGAGCCGTCAACGATGACAGGAACCAATCCGGCCAGTGTTTCCAATACCAAGGGCCCATCACCAATCAATCCACGGCTGCGCATAGCGGAAACTGTCGCGATTGTGGGGTGGCCAGCAAACGGAATCTCACGGCTGGCAAGAAAGTACCGCACTTTTATGTCCGCAACGTCAGACGGTCCGGTGAACGTGCATTCAACCAGTGACGTTTCACGTACATAACTTAGGCATGTATCTACACTTAACTCTGCACCACCATGCACCACTGCACACCCGTTGCCACCAAATGGCTTGTTGGTGAATGCATCGACCCAGTCGAACTCAAACGATTTCAATATGTTCGTCATGCTTATTGTCCTTTTACATATTTTTTTGTCGCGGCGAAATCACGGCGAATTCCTTCAAAGTCTGCTTCGAATTTGTCAAAGGACAAGCCAAAGACCTTTTCAAATGCAACGCCACGATCCTTGGTTTGCCCCAAGACAGTGAAGTACTCCAACAAATCTTCAGGTCTATTACGTTGTGCCAAAACAAATGCTGCAAACCGCGCCGTGCCATAGCCACCGCGTCCTTTTGTACTTCCTGCCTCAGTGAGTTGCGTTAACGTCAATCGACTGCGCCGTGCACGTGTTTGCATGTTAAACAACGCTTGATCAGCAGTATCAGCCGCATCTTTGCCTTGCACTTGAACGCTATAAATCCGCTCGAACACTTCGGCGGTTCCCTCGACCATCCAACTTGGGCCAAGCAATAATTCTTTGGTGCCGTTTATCCGCTGGGGCGGATCATCATTTGCCAAATGGTATTGTAATTGATGGGTGAATTCATGCGCCAAAATAGGCGGCAACTGCTGTTCAATCAGGGCCAACCACTCGCGATCATACGCCGTGGGTTTAAGCCAACACATCACTGTATAGGAACGATTGGCCGCGGCACCGATGGGTTTATTATCACACAGCGTCGCTGCATCTACAGGTGATGATCTTTGGCGCCGCCCCATTTCTTTAAGGGCTTGGGACAGGTGGACATTCAACAAGCGCGGATCACTTGTACCGATCAACGCAATTGAATTTTCAAGAGTCTGCCCAAATGTGTCAGCAAAGAACGCACGAACATCCTTGTCCGCTTTAGCGAGCATCGCAGTCTTCACTACATTGGCGTCTTCATCGGTATAAATCAAAGATGCGTGCTGGCCATATGACGGTGTTGCAAACAGCCATACCGAACATAGTAGCCAGCGCACCATCCCAATTAGTGTAGTGGTTGGGGGCTATAATCGTGCTGGCGCGCAAGCGCGAAGGCTAGGCGACGATCACCGACCAACGCCAATTGCTTGCCCTCGGCATCGTGAACTGCGAACATTTTCTTCACGCCGTCAATTTGGCTTTGAACTTCACTTGGCAAGTCGCTGACCAACACAGGTTTTACGTAAACCATCCGATCGGTATCTGCTGATAGCTCGTCGTCGAATTTGTACTCTGAATTCATGACTTACCCTTTCTTTATGTTGATGGTTTGGACCACTGTCTCTGGTTTAGCTTGCGTCAAATCAATGTGCAGTAAACCGTTTTCCATAACGGCCTCCCCTACATCGACCCCTTCCGCCAAAACGAAAGAGCGTTGAAACTGGCGCGACGCGATACCGCGGTGCAGAAATACACGGCCTTCAACATCGTCAGTGTTGCGCCCGCGGATCACAAGTTGGCGATCCTCAACCGTGATTGCCAATTCATCTTCTGCAAAACCTGCGACGGCCAACGTAATACGGTAAGATCGATCAGAGGTTTGTTCAATATTGAACGGTGGATAGCCTTCGTTGCCAGTCTTGGCAGTGCGCTCCATCAAACGTTCGAGTTGCTCGAAGCCCAACATGTGCGGGTAGGAAGCAAGGGTCATTTTGGTCATGCGACACGTCCTTTTAGTTAAGCGACAGTCAATTTTGGCCCCTAAACTAGGCGACCTTCTGCAATGAATATGGGAAGGAATTAACCGCCCGACAAGACCTTTGATGAAATACCTATGCGCAGCCTTTTCAGCGCCTTATATTGAAACCTGCAAACACGAGTTAGAATCAGCGTTATGAATGACCAATCAGACATATCCATGAAAACCGACGACGTTCTTCGTGTCGAATTGGAAGTGTTCCGCACGGACCATCGCGCGTTGGATGATGCAATCAAAGAATTAGTTGATGTGGGGACAAGCGATCAATTGATGCTTCGACGCCTCAAAAAACAAAAGCTTTGGCTCAAAGACCGCATAACAGTCATCGAAGACCGGTTAACCCCCGATATTATCGCTTAATTATCTGCTCCTTAGGGCTGACAGCATTGCCTCGCACGACCATCACGCTATAGTGCCTGCTTCGCCAAACAAGGGCTTACTTAATGACACAGCATTCTTCCACCACACCAATTAAAGTCGGCATTATCATGGGCAGCCAATCAGATTGGCCGACCATGCGTGAAGCCGCTGACATTCTTGATCAACTAGGTATCCCCTATGAAGCCAAGATTGTGTCAGCACATCGCACACCTGATCGCTTGTGGGAGTATGGCAAAACGGCTGTTGATCGTGGATTGCAAGTTATTATAGCAGGCGCCGGTGGTGCAGCTCACCTCCCGGGCATGATGGCGTCAAAAACGCGAGTGCCTGTTGTTGGTGTACCAGTGCAAACAAAAGCTTTGTCTGGCGTCGACTCTCTGTACTCGATCCTGCAAATGCCACGCGGCTTTCCTGTCGCGACTATGGCAATTGGTGGCGCGGGGGCAACGAATGCCGCTTTGATGGCCGCTGGTATATTGGCCCTTCAAGACCCAGAATTGGCCACACGTTTAGACACATGGCGCAATGACTTGTCTGCCTCAATTCCGGATGCCCCAACTGATGACTGATACACTGACAACCGGCGCAACAATCGGCATTTTGGGCGGTGGCCAACTGGGCCGCATGCTCAGCGTAGCAGCTAGCCGCTTAGGTTTCAAAACCCACATCTTTGAGCCTGGTGTAAACCCGCCCGCAGGCGAAGTTGCAGACCGCGTCACGACTGCCAAATATGATGACGCGGATGCATTGCGCACCTTTGCCGCTGATGTTGATGTAATGACTTATGAATTTGAGAACATCCCAACCAGCGCGCTTGATCTGCTTGAAACCCTGCGCCCCATTCGTCCCGGCCGCGAAGCCCTTCGCATCTCGCAGGATCGCTTGACGGAAAAGAATTTCTTGCAAGGCCTTGGCTTAAACGTAGCGCCATTCGCCGACATCCCTGATGAAGCCGCGCTAACTATCGCAATAGATAGCATCGGTACCCCTTCCATCCTAAAAACTCGCCGCTTTGGTTATGATGGTAAAGGTCAGGCGCGGATAATGAAAACTGATGACGCTGCTGCTGCGTTCAAAGACATGGCGGGCAACGCCGCCGTCTTAGAACGCTTTATAAGCTTTACGCATGAAGTTTCTGTTATCGCCGCACGCAGTGTCACAGGCGAAATCGCCTGCTATGATCCAGGTGAAAACGTTCACCGCAACGGCATTTTACACACGACTACGATCCCTGCCCGCCTTTCCCCAAGCTTGCGTACAGATGCGATCCTGATCGCCGCAAACATCCTGAATGCACTAGATTACGTTGGCGTCTTGGGCGTTGAATTGTTTGTAACACCGAACGGGTTGATCGTGAACGAGATCGCGCCGCGTGTGCACAATTCTGGCCACTGGACCCAAAACGGATGTGCCGTTGACCAGTTTGAACAACATATTCGTGCCGTCGCTGGTTGGACATTGGGGGACGGCAAGCGTCACTCTGACGTTGTGATGGAAAACCTGATTGGACGCGACATGGACCGTGTGCCTACACTTGCCAAAGAACCTAATACTGCGCTGCACTTATACGGCAAAGCTGAGGTGAAAACGGATCGCAAGATGGGGCATTTCAATCGCATCAAATAAACTGCGATCGTTGACAGTCAAAAGTACCGGTGCCATCCTTTTCTTAAGGCGTTTATTGATCGGAGAACTGCAATGACAATGCCCAATGTGTCTTTGGACAAACGTCCAGACGTAAGTGCTTTTTTCGACGCACAGTCCAACACAATTAGCTATGTCATCAAAGATCCTGACAGCACATCATGCGCGATTATTGATGCAGTTATGCAATTTGACTATGCAGCTGGCCGTCTAAGTTACGAAGGCGCAGATGAGATCATTGATTTCATAACGTCCAATGGCTTGCATCTCGAGTGGATCATAGAAACGCACGTCCATGCAGACCATCTTTCTGGTGCACCCTATATCCAAGGGCAGCTGGGCGGAAAAATCGGGATTGGTGAGTACATCCAAGAGGTTCAAGACACCCTTGGGAAGGTTTTCAACGAAGGGACCGAATTTCAGCGAGATGGCTCACAGTTCGACAAGCTGTTCAAGGATGGCGACCTGTATAAAATTGGTAGCCTTGAGTGCTTTGCCATTCACACCCCGGGCCATACACCTGCATGCATGGTGCATGTAATGGGTGATGCAGCCTTTGCCGGTGATACCTTGTTCATGCCCGACGGCGGTTCGGCACGTGCTGATTTTCCGGGCGGTGATGCGGGCCAACTCTATGACAGTATCACCAAGGTTCTCAGCTTGCCTGATGACGTGCGTCTCTTCGTTTGCCACGACTATGGCCCCAATGGGCGCTCCATCGCTTGGGAAACCACCGTGGGTGCCCAGAAGAAGGCCAATATCCACATTGGCGACGGGGCGACCCGATCTGATTTTGTAAAAATGCGCGAAACGCGTGATGCGCAACTTTCAATGCCCAAGCTTATCATACCATCATTACAGGTGAACATTCGCGCGGGCGAAGTGCCACGTGATGAGGCCGGAAATATGACACTGAAGATTCCAGTGAACAAACTATAGCGGCTAAAGATCAGCGCTCATTACTTGGATTTCCCTTAAGGCAATCAAAGCCTTCGCAGCCAAAGCGTTCCAACAACGCATCTGCCCAACTGATAGACGGGTCAAAGGCACCTGTTTCTAAAAACAAAATCGTTTCCGTAATGACCCTTGGATTGTTCATCATAAACGTATGAGTAACTGGCAGGACGATATGATCTTTCATTCCAGCGACAACAGTTGAACTCACAGCAACTTTGCCGTCATCAGCTCCAGGCAAAAGCCTCGAAAAGTACACGTTCAAAGACTGATCGCCCGCAATTACACCAACGGGGTAATCCACTGGAGGTAAAGACAGCGGCAGGCTTTCTTCTCCTGTGCCCAACTGTAATCCAGCGGGGCCGTTTATCTGGTCAAAGATGAAATGACCCGAAAATGTATCGACGATTTCGCTACCCTTGTTTGGCGGAGCCAACATTACGATACGTTCAAGATTTTCAGGGCGGTTTCGGCTGAGCCAATCACGTACCATAATCCCACCCATTGAATGGGTTACAAAATGAAGTGGCCCCACAGGGCAGGATGCAACAGCCGCGGGAATAGTCGCATCTGCCAAATCAGAAATCGACGCATCGGTTGAGGGATAACCCGGGCGAACCACAAAATACCCTTCCGCCTCCAACGCCGACTCCATTAATGCGAATGAGGATTCCGTGCGAGCAAGGCCATGTATCAAGACGACACAATTGGCAGCGACAGGTCCACAGCAGCAGATTGTAATTAAAGTGGCAAAGACGTGTTTCATAACGATGCAGATAGACCTTCGCGACTTCACATGGAATGGTGGTGCGTCATTCATTCGCACCGAAAGCCCAAAAATGTCAGAAAAGCCACCTCGCGTCGCCGTTCGTGCGATCATCATCCACGAAGATCGATTGCTCTTGGTCAACGCATGGGCTGGGCAGAAAAGCCCGCTGATGTGTACGCCTGGTGGTGGTGTGAATATTGGAACCAGTTTGCCAGAAAACTTAAAACGCGAGGTTTTTGAAGAAACAGGCCTAGACATAATAGTTGGCGCACCTGCCCTTGTGAATGAATTTCACATGCCAGAAAAAGACTACCATCAAGTCGAGGTATTCTTTCGCTGCACACTTGATGGAAAAACAAACATCGCGGACGACTGGAAAGACCTAGAAAATGTCGTGAACAGACATGTTTGGGTTACTGAAGCTGACTTGGCCAAAACGATGCACAAGCCGTCCAGTTTAGGGCGCGTGGCTTTTGATCCCAATTGTGACCTTATGTACGACCCACTTGAACTGATCGTTTCGTAACCGCTAGTCCAATACCACCGACAACAAATCCCGCAGCGACAATCACTGAAATGCTAATAACTTCACCCAGCAAAACGGCACCTGCAACGATAGCGATGATCGGCACACTAAGTTGGACAACCGCCGCAGTACTTGGGCCTATTTGCGGAAGGACCCAATACCACAAAGCATAACCCATTCCAGATGTAATTGCCCCCGCCAAAACTGCTAAAACGACACCAGTCACACTGATGTTCAGTGTTTGGCCGATCAACAGAAGCAAGAGCAATGGCATAGCAAACAGGAAATTTGCTGCGGTTGACGCCAATGGGTTCTGCGACCCGCGCCCAGCCAATGTATAAGCAGCCCAGCCAAGGCCCGCGATCACCATAAGAGCAGTGCTACTAATGGTGGCCACGCTATCTTCGCTTGGCCAAAGCGCAATCAACAAGCCAATAAAGGCAATGCTAGCTCCTATGAGCTCACGCTGTGTTGGTATTTCTCCACGGATCGCTCCGTAGATGAACAGCGCCACTTGGACGACCCCAAACAATATCAAAGCACCCAAACCTGCATCTAAACTGTCATAAGCCAATGAAAATCCGATCATATAGGCAGCAAGTGATAAGGCACCCAATATGCGCGATTTTTCCCAAAGCGGTAACTTTTCGCGACGGACCGCAAGCATAACGCCCAAAGCAATCACACCCGCAACGATCCGTACAGCTGCAAAGCTGGACGGATCTATATGACCCCCATCAAGCGCCATGCGGTTGAGGATTGAGTTGGATGCAAAGGCCATCATTGTGAGCGCTGTAATGAGAAATAGTTTCATTATTTGACCCTATGCGCCGAAGCGACGTGCGCCAAGGGCAACTTCTGAATTGATGCCCAATCGACAAAAAATTGATAAGGGCGTGAAAAGATTCAAAGCGGACCAGGCCGACGTTCCTCACTAAGCAACACATTGGCCTCGACCTCCCCAGCACCAGGTAAAGTCATAATGCGCCGCCTTAAAACTCGTTCAAAGTCTGACAAGTCCCGTGCTACAACCCGCAAGCGATAGTCATAAAACCCTAAAACGTGTTCGACTTTTTGAATTTCAGGGATCGCACTTACCGCTCGCTCGAAATCATCCAAACTCACCCGCCCTTTGGTCGCCAACTTAACGCCAAGGAACACTGTCACCCCGAATCCCAGTGCCTCTGCATCCAAATGCAACCTCCGCCCTTTTATCGCGCCTGCCTCCTGCAACCGCCGAATACGGCGCCAAGTGGCCGGTTGAGACATCCCAATCTCACGCCCTAACGCACCTGCGCTTTGATTGGCGTCACGCTGCAGCGCACGCAACAAAGCGCGATCAAAGTCATCAACCTCGATCATAACGGCAAGCTTTCATTGGACTTAATCTCGGCCACACGCATCAAGCCCTCGATATCAGCAATATGCGGCAGCGTTAAAATACTCGACCTGTAGATGTGCTGATAATGCGCCATGTCACGAGCAATCACCGATAGGCGAACGTCAACACGTCCCAAGAAGGTCTGAATTTCAATCACCTCCGGCACACCACGGGCTGCCTCGATGAATTCGTCAAAAGCGCGATCGATCGTTTTGTCCAAGGTCACACGCAGTGAGACTTCGAATGCATAACCCAGCGCCGCCCAATCAATCACCGCCTCGATGCCCTTGACCACCCCAGCCTCTTGCAACCGCGCCTGGCGCCGCGTGACCTTGGCCACAGTCAAGCCACATCGCTCAGCAAGCTCAGCAGGTAAAAGCGTAGGGTCAACTTGCCATTGCCGCAGGATGCTACGATCCAGATCATCAAGAATGATTTTCATCAAAAATTCCAAATTGGCGAATTACAAGTGCAATTTATTCACAATATTAGCCCAATTGCAACGCTGAACTCATTCACGTTATCCCCTATATTCGCGTCAGAATTCACATCTAGGAGAGAAAACATGCGTGTATATTATGATCGCGATTGCGACGTTAACCTGATCAAAGAAATGAAAGTCGCCATTTTGGGCTACGGTTCACAAGGTCACGCACACGCGTTGAACTTGCGCGATTCTGGCGCGAAAAACGTTGTTGTTGCTTTGCGCGAAGGCTCTGCCTCTATCGCAAAAGCTGAAGGTGAAGGCCTTAAAACAATGGGCATCGCCGAAGCTGCGGCTTGGGCTGACTTGATCATGTTCACAATGCCCGACGAACTTCAGGCAGAAACATACAAAAAATACGTCCATGACAACATCCGTGAAGGCGCTGCAATCGCATTCGCACACGGCTTGAACGTACACTTCGGCTTGATCGAGCCAAAAGCTGGCGTTGACGTGATCATGATGGCACCAAAAGGCCCAGGTCACACTGTACGCGGCGAATACTCAAAAGGCGGCGGCGTTCCTTGCCTCGTAGCAGTCGACAAAGACGCATCTGGTAAAGCCCTGGAAATCGGCTTGTCATATTGCTCCGCCATCGGTGGCGGCCGTTCCGGTATCATCGAAACAAACTTCCGCGAAGAGTGCGAAACTGACCTATTCGGTGAGCAAGCAGTACTGTGCGGCGGTATCGTTGAATTGATCCGCATGGGCTTTGAGACTTTGGTTGAAGCTGGTTACGAGCCAGAAATGGCTTACTTCGAGTGCCTGCACGAAACCAAGTTGATCGTTGACCTGATCTATGAAGGCGGCATCGCTAACATGGATTACTCAATCTCAAACACAGCTGAGTACGGTCAGTACGTTTCTGGCCCACGCATCCTGCCATACGACGAGACAAAAGCACGGATGAAAGGCGTTTTGGACGACATTCAAAACGGCAAATTCGTTCGTGATTTCATGCTTGAAAATGCTGTTGGTCAACCAACAATCAAAGCGTCACGTCGTTCAAACGATGAGCACCAAATCGAACAAGTTGGTGGCAAATTGCGCGCTATGATGCCTTGGATTTCTGCCGGTAAAATGGTCGATAAAACAAAGAACTAAAGAACCATAGTGGGGTCGGTCCAATCCGACCCCACATTTACAATAGTTACACAAAACGAACGTTTTACTTTTCATTGACCGCTAGATGCATTCTACTTTAGCCAACAGCCTAGACAGCAGGGTGATCCTCAATGAACATTGCATTTCTCCATACAGCTCAGGTTCACGTTGAAACCTTTGAAGCGCTCGTTCAAGAACTCGCCCCCCAATGCAAACGTACCCATCATGTCGCGCCCGAGTTGCTTGCATCAGCTCAGACTGATGGGTTGATGAGTATCTCCGCCCAAACCTACGAAATTCTTGAGAAATTACAGACAACAGACGCAGTTTTGTGCACCTGTTCAACACTTGGTCCGCTGATTGATAGCTTCGCACAAACCAACCCCAAGGTTGTTCGAATTGACCGCCCATTGATGGAAGCCGCAGTTAAGAGCGGTCCAAAAATATTGCTCGGAATTTGCCTTGAGAGCACACGTGAGGCAACCTTGACGTTGTTGAATGACTGCGCCAAGGAAGCCCAGGATTTAACGTACATTGAGGTAATCATGTGCGACGCCGCTTGGCCCTATTTCGAATCCGGCGATATGAAAGCATTTTCCGCTGAAATAGACAGGGCAACCCGTCAGTCCATTGACCAAGAAAATACGCCCGACTGTATCGTTCTTGCGCAAGCCTCCATGGGTATTGCAACCGATGTTTTAACGGATCTCGGCATGCCGATCCTATCATCACCAATGCTTGCAATGCAGCGACTTTTGACTGTTGCAAAAACTTCACCTGAGATATCAAGTATATGACACAAACATCTGAAATCACAGCACGAAGCTGGATGATGGTGGTCCTACTGGGCTTCACGTGGGGTGGCACATTTCTCGTCACTGAAATTGCATTGGAAGGCATCACGCCATTCTGGCTAGCCGCTGGCCGCATCGCTTTTGCGTCGATCCTTATGTACGCAATTTGGCAAGCGCGCGGAGGCAAACTGTTCGTTGAACCACCCACACAAAAAACCAAGATCATCATGTGGATTATGGGGGCCCTAAGCTCTGCAATTCCCTTCATGCTTTTGGCATGGGGGCAGCAATATGTTACTGGCGGTTTTGCTGGTGTTTCCATGGCGGCAATCGCGTTGATGGTCCTTCCATTGGCACATTTTTTCGTACCCGGTGAACGTCTAACTTGGCGCAAGTCACTTGGTTTCTTGATCGGATTTTGTGGCGTTGTCATCCTATTGGGCGCACAAGCATTTGAAAGCACTGGGGCCTCACTAGAAACCGCTGGACGGCTTGCATGCTTAACCGCTGCGATGTGTTACGGTGTCAATTCTATAATGATGCGCCGTTTGCCTGCGGTCGATACAATTGGGCTATCCACAGTGTTGTTGATCATGTCTGCGGCGATTGTCATTCCCATCGCACTGATTGTCGAAGGGTTCCCGCCAATGCCCCCGACCAAGACGATGATCGTAATCGCACTCTTGGGTTTAATACCAACCGCAGCTGCCAATTTCTTGCGCACATTGGTCATACGTTCAGCCGGCCCAGTGTTCATGTCTATCACGAACTACCAAGTGCCGGTTTGGTCGGTTGTGTTAGGTGCGTTGCTCTTGGGTGAACCGTTGCCTGCGTCGCTGATCTTGGCAATGGTTTTGATTTTGGCAGGCGTTGGATTATCCCAATACGGCGCGTTCCGTAAGCTGTTTAAGGGTTAAACAGCTTACGTTTGAGTAATTCTAATCGGACCTAATGCGAAACAGCATCTTCAACAGCAGCAACTATGCTGTCGACGGCTTGATTTAAAATGCCCTCGTCCTCGGACTCGGCCATCACACGCACCAAAGGTTCAGTGCCCGATTTACGAATAAGCAATCGGCCATTACCAACTAAGTCCGCTTCAGATTGTGCTATTGCAGCGATCACTTTGGGATCATCAAGCGGTGCCTGATCTACGCCGTAGCGCACGTTCTTGAGTAACTGGGGAACGGCCTCAAATGAACTAAGCAATTCACTTGCGGGTTTCCCGCTGCGGATCATCTCAGCCATAAATTGTAGCCCTGCCATAAGGCCATCACCTGTCGTGACATGGTCCGTCATAACAATGTGGCCCGATTGCTCGCCGCCAAGATTAAAACCACCGCTGCGCATACGTTCGACAACATGGCGATCACCAACGGCGGTGCGCTCTAACCCGATGCCCTGCCCCTGAAGATACCGTTCAAGCCCTAGGTTGGACATTACAGTGGCAACCAAGGCATTGCCCTTCAGGCGTTCTTCGGTGGCCCAACGGGACGCCATAAGAGCCATAAACTGGTCCCCATCTCCCACTCTGCCATTTTCATCAACAAGGATCACGCGATCAGCGTCCCCATCAAGGCAAATACCCAGGTCTGCACCGTGTGCCACAACTGTTTTTGCAGCCATCTGAGGGTGCGTAGAACCACAACCTTCGTTGATGTTCATCCCATTCGGGGAAATTCCTACCGGAATGACTGTTGCACCAAGCTCCCACAAAGCATCAGGGGCAACACGGTGCGCCGCGCCATTCGCACAATCGATGACAATTTTCAAACCATCGAGACGGGTCTGCCGTGGAAACGAAGACTTTAGACGCTCAATATAACGGAATCGACCATCATCAATGCGTTTGGCGCGACCAATCTGGTCAGGCTCAATCGGTACAACACCCTTAGCAACCAACGCTTCAATTTCAGCCTCAGCCACATCAGACAATTTAAACCCATCTGGGCCAAAAAACTTGATACCGTTGTCAATTGCTGGGTTATGACTGGCTGAAATCATGACGCCCAGATCAGCACGCATTGAGCGCGTCAACAATCCAACCGCAGGTGTTGGAACGGGACCAAGCAAAAGCACATTCATACCCGTACTTGTCAAACCGGCAGTCAAAGCACTTTCAAACATATACCCGGATAAGCGTGTGTCTTTACCGATTACAACACGGTGAACGCCCTTTGCATCGCGTTTGAAATAGCGCCCAACCGCTGCCCCAATGCGCAAAGCCATTTCCGCAGTCATAGGGTAAGTATTTGCAGTGCCGCGTACACCGTCAGTTCCAAAAAGCTTGGTCATAATTCAGTTCTTATTCAATTTCGTTCAGATCTTGTGTCACGCTAGCCTGCCATAACGCAATAGCCTGTTGATGTTCAGCGATATCATGCGCACGTATTAATTGCACACCCTGCCCAATCGCTGCTAGGGCAACTCCTACAGAGCCAGCTACACGTTTGTCGGCTACTGGCTCATCCCCAATACTTCCAATAAACCGTTTGCGGGATGCACCCAGTAAAATTGGGACACCAAGGCTGTGGAACAGGCTGATCCGGCTCAGCACTTTAAGGTTATGGCTTTGGCTTTTCCCAAACCCGATGCCGGGGTCAGCAATGATAGAGGAACGTCGAATTCCTAGTGAAAGCAAAACGTCGATTTGTGTTTCCAAGAAATCATAGACGTCCAGCAGCACGTCGTCGTACTGCGGCTCGTCCTGCATCGTTGCCGGGTCACCCTGCGCATGCATTAGACAAACAGGTGTGCCTGATTTGCCGCAATTAGCCGCCAATTCCAGATCATAAGTGAATCCAGAGACGTCATTCACGATATTCGCACCGGCACAGATTGCGGTCCGTCCTACCGCGCTTTTACGAGTATCAATTGAAATTGGCGCAGCAACGCCAGCCTCGCGTATGGCCTGAATAACTGGAGCTGTCCGCTGAATCTCTTCTTCAGGTGCAACAGTTACTGCGCCAGGCCTTGTAGATTCGCCCCCGATATCGATTAAGTCAGCGCCCTTTGAAACCATGCGGATCGCCCCTTCTACAGCATCGCTTAGCGTTTGGTGGCGACCACCATCGGAAAAACTGTCGGGCGTCACATTCAAGATACCCATTAATCGTGGGCCTTCAAAAGAAAGGCCCGCTATTGCCGGACGCTCAGCGACAAGCGCGGCCAACTCACCCGCCTCTATTCCTGTTACCGGCACCACGCTTGGCGCAGCCGTGCGCGACAAAATCTCAACATGTGTGAACCAACACCAGCCGCCGGCAAGCGTGTAGGCATCACGGGGCCGTGCCGGACCGGTTTGAACAAGCGGACGAATGTACCGTGTCATCGTTTCAAAGCACCACTTGATCCACACCTACGACCCGCAAGGGCACTTGGGTGGCCGAAGGCAAGTCCGCCCCAATAACAATCATCTCTTGCACATCGAACGTAGAGGCAAACCATGCAGCCAATTCGACCGCATCGTCCGATTCCGTTGATGGACCATCAACAGCGTCAAGAACCAACTTTGACGGTGCCCAAACACAGATTTGATTGTTGCGCATCGCCCACTCCAACTCTGTCCGTGTTTCAACAACAACACAACGTTCATCTCGCGAAGCGACAACCCATGCATTTTGTTCAACAGCCAGTAAATCAACACGGCGTTGCGTCATTTTGTGACCGGTTTTTGGG
>DLQI01000088.1 GCA_002478745.1 Rhodobacteraceae bacterium UBA7436
ACAAATTCACCTGATCCTTTTGAAAGCATCGGCAATATTGTTGATGCCTTTGCCAAGGATGCATTGATCGGTGCAGGTACAATTTTGACAACCGAACAGGTTGATCAAGTTGATGCAGTTGGGGGCAAACTGATCGTGTCACCAAACTGCGATCCAAAGGTCATTGCACACACGAAAGCCAAAGGCATGCAAAGCTGGCCCGGTGTGTTCACACCAACCGAAGCTTTTGCAGCACTTCAAGCGGGCGCAGATGGGTTAAAGTTATTCCCCGGCTCGATGGCCGGTCCATCGGGCCTGAAAGCGATGCGGGCCATCTTGCCAGTTGAGACCGAAGTGTTCGCGGTCGGCGGCGCGGGACCTGACAATTTTGACAAGTGGATTGCAGCGAGTGCTGACGGCTTTGGCCTTGGCTCTGCCATCTACAAACCCGGCATGACGGCAAAAGATGTGGGTGTGGCTGCAAAGGCTATCGTCGCCGCATATGACGCAGCCATATTGTGAGCAGCGTCTTCGATGATCGGGTCTGTGCATTGGGTGAAGGCCCGTTGTGGCACCCAACCCGCCAACAGCTTTTCTGGTTTGATATTGTTGGCAAACGCCTGCTGACGCGAACCACCGATGGGTCGCAGGAATGGCAATTTGACGAACATGTTTCGGCAGCTGGCTGGCTTGACCATGACACGCTACTTATCGCCTCGGAAACTGGGCTTTGGAGGTTTTCACTAAACGACGGGTCACGCGAGTTGGTGATTACGCTGGAAGCTGACAACCCAATCACACGCTCTAATGACGGGCGTGCCGATCCGTGGGGCGGATTTTGGATTGGAACGATGGGTAAGAACGCAGAAAAAGATGCGGGTGCGATCTATCGTTTGTACAAGGGTAAACTGCGCGACCTGTTTCCATCAATCACGATTTCAAATGCGATTTGCTTCAGTCCTAACCGCCAGTTTGCGTATTTCACAGACACCGTGACGCAATTGGTTATGCGCCAGCAGTTAGAGCAACAAGATGGCTGGCCCACGGGGGAAGCAGAGGTTTACCTTAATCTACGGTCTGAAAACCTGAACCCAGACGGCGCTGTCATAGATGACGACGGGAATATGTGGCTTGCGCAATGGGGCGCATCACGCATCGCATGTTATTCGACGGATGGGCAGTTTATAAACGATATCAAATTCGATGCACTACAAGCCTCCTGCCCTGCATTTGGCGGTCCGGAATTGCGCACCCTTTTTTGCACAACCGCAGCCGTTGATTTATCAGCAGAAACGCGTGCGCAACAACCCTCCAACGGCATGACGTTCCTGTCGGAAAATGCCGGGACGGGGCAATCAGAACATCAGGTGATCCTATGATTTCGACACTCGGCGTATGCTATTATCCTGAACATTGGGATGAGGCGATGTGGACACGCGATGCAGCGCGCATGGTGGAAACTGGTATCACGTGGGTCCGCATCGGTGAATTTGCATGGAGCCGTTTGGAGAAGGTTGAGGGCACGTTCACGTTTGAATGGCTGGACCGTGCGATTGCTGTATTGGCGGATGCTGGGCTGAAGGTTGTGATGTGCACGCCCACAACCACGCCACCGCGTTGGATGATTGAAAAACATCCCGACATGCTGGCCGTTGATGCAAACGGCAATCCGCGTAAATTTGGATCACGCCGCCATTACTGCTTTAGCCATCAGGGCTATATTCAAGATTGCGAACGGATCACCCGCGTTTTAGCCGATCGTTATGGCGCGGACCCGCGTATTCATGCGTGGCAGATTGACAACGAATATGGCTGCCATGACACCATTATCAGCTACTCAGACGTGGCGCGCGCTGCGTTCCAAGACTGGTTGACCCATCGTTATGGCGATGTTGAGGCGCTGAACACTGCATGGGGTAATGTCTTTTGGTCGATGGAATACGATCGCTTTGATCAGATCGATTTACCCAACCTAACTGTTACTGAACCCAACCCTGCCCACGTCATGGCGTTTCGTCGTTTCAGTTCCGATCAAGTTGTTAAGTTCAATCGCGTCCAAGTGAACGTTCTACGCGCGGCAACGGATGTGCCTTTGATCCACAATTACATGGGCCGCATCCTAGATTTTGACCACTTCGAGGTAGGCGAAGATCTGGATATCGCGTCATGGGACAGCTACCCGATTGGTTTTCTGTCTGACCGCTTGGAAGGGGACGACGATCACAAAGCTGCGTTTTTGCAGCAGGGTGATCCTGACATGCAGGCCTTTCACCACGATCTATACCGCGCCGTCGGCAAGGGCCGCTGGTGGGTTATGGAGCAGCAACCTGGTCCAGTGAATTGGGCCCCGTATAACCCTGCCCCTCTAGACGGCATGGTCCGCTTATGGAGCTGGGAAGCAGTTGCGCACGGCGCCGAGGTTGTCAGCTACTTCCGTTGGCGTCAGGCACCCTTCGCCCAAGAACAGATGCACGCAGGCCTCCTGCGCCCAGATGACACACCTGCAGCAGGAATGGCGGAAGCCGCTCAAGTAGCACAGGAAATCGCTACGCTTGGACCATTGTTTCAAGTTCAAGCCGATATTGCATTGGTCTTTGATTACCCTTCTGACTGGGCTTGGAACACGATGCCCCAAGGCGCTGACTTTGATTACTTTCGTTTGATATTCTCTGCCTACCGCGCATTGCGCCGCGCAGGACTTTCCATCGATATCATTCCCAGCACACAGCGTGACTTTGATGGCTACAAGCTGGTCTTCGCACCCGGCTTAGCCAAGACAGACCCAACTTTGATGAGCGACTTGCGGGACAGTGATGCGTTAGCAGTCCTTGGACCACGCACTGCGACTGTTACAGATGAGTTGAGCATCCCACCTCAAGCACAGCCCGTTATCGTGGGACTGGATGTAAATATTGAGCTCAGCGAGAGCTTTCCACCAAGTCATATTCGTTCTGTCGAAGGTGGGGGTTCAGTTGTGCACTGGATGGAGAAATTATCAGGTTCTTCGCCTGTCTTGTTGAAGACGGCAGGCGGGGCAACTGTCCTGACTGGCGATGACCAAATGTGGTATCTAGGCTCTTGGCCCGATGAAATTCTTTGGGATCGCTTGGTTGGGATGGCGGCGACACAGGCAGGGCTTCACACAACAGCACTCCCTGATGGCCTGCGCTTGCGCACAGCTGGAGCAGTCCAGTTTATGTTCAATTACTCGGCGCATTCTGTCTCATGGAACGATCAAGTATTTGATGCTTGTTCTGTGACTGCATGGAATTCCAACGGGTCTCTCCTGTATTGATCCAACCCCAAATAGTAATGAGCAGCACCAGTTCGATGAGCACAACCTGTACCTGCGGTCCCGTATTCACCCAGGAACCACCACCATAGCCACTGGAGCTATACACTTGGCCTTGCGCCATCCCTTGAGCATAGTAAGTGAATGGTACACCGGCTAAATCGAAGATCTCACCATAAGAAAGGATATTGTCATTGGCTTCCGTTAAAGTGCCATTCGGATAGTTATTTGAAGTATTAACTACCTGCCCATTACTTGTCGGATTGGGACACTAATGCGCCAGTAGGTATCAGTCAGTCAATATGGTCAAGCTCAAGTGCAGGAAGACGGTGTGAACCATTGCTTAAGCATCGCCGTCGCAAAATAGATCAAACACGGGTACTTTTTTGAACTCTTTTGGATATGATTTCCAATCTTTAGAGAACGTACCTCGTCCATTAGTTCCACCCTCCTCAAAGCAGAACAAAACGTTACACTACTGCATTAAACAAGCGACAGTAACTCGAGATAGCTTTTTAAACCGAACTTTAGAAAGTGGTGCACCCGAGAGGATTCGAACCTCTGACCNNATCCAGCTGAGCTACGGGTGCGCTCGGTGGCGGTTTAGTCTTGCCTGCGAAAGTATGCAAGCCCTCGTTTTCGCATTGTTAGAAATTATTTTAGAAAACGATATCGAACTTCGGCAATTTAATACAAAATGAAGTTCCATCAGCTGATGTGCTCATCAATTCCAGTGTTCCACCGTGCCCACGCACCAGTTCTTCTGAAATTGCCATTCCCAACCCGGAGCCACCTTTTGAAACCCCGCCCTGAAACGGTGTGAACAAATGATCCTGTGCTTGCTTTGGTAAGCCGGGGCCAGTGTCTGCAACTTTGATCAGCCAGTTTTCGGCAGTTTCAGTACCCGTTACGGAAACTTCAGCAGCCCTACCCGTTACCATGATCGCTTGTCGTGCGTTGCGCACCAAATTGGAAATCACACGGTACAGCTGCTCTGCGTCTGCACGCACTGCCATGCTTGGCGGGATATTTGTGACAAAACGAACGTCGTGGTCGCCAACGGCCAATCGTTCGCCATCCATTACGTCAGCGACAATCGTTTCCAAAAGAACCATCGAGAGTGTTGGGCTGGGTTCTTCGGCTTTGCCAAAAGCCAAAGTGCTTTCACACAGATGTACAGCCCGTGTTATCGAGTTGACCAGTTTAGGCGCAAGGCGCGCGACTGTTGGGTCTGCGCTCATTTCGATACGATCGGTGAAAAGTTGTGCAGACGTTAGGATATTGCGCAGGTCGTGACTGATTTTGCTAACAGCACTGCCAAGCTGCGCCAATCTGTCTTTTTGACGCAAAGCGCTGGTCAGCTCCGTTTGCATTGATTTGAGGGCATCTTCGGCTTCGCGCAGTTCTGTTATCCCAGCACTTGGCGAAATGATCCGCCGACCGTCTTCAGGGGCCAAAGCGTAACTTTGCATATGATCGACAACCACTTTGATGGGTTTCACCAAAAAGATACGCACCGCGAAGAACAACAATGAGGCTGTGATGACAGAGATGACCGCTGACAAAAGCAGGATTCGCAGGCCATAATCGATCATGGCAGTACGAAGTGGCCCCGCTTCCATTGTAACCTCGATCAGCAATCCCGCCTCACGTAGTGGAGTCCCGATGACGCGGATAACTTCATTCTGCGGCTGCGTCAGGCGCATCACAGCGTCGCGCATCAAGACCACTGCGGTGCCCTCACGCAAATCAAACGTCTCTGAAATCTCGCGCGGCATTGGGGAAGACAACATCAGTTGCCGAGCCTCGTCGCGACGAAGCACGATGTTAAACACGCCAGCATTCTGCAGCAGTTCGGCTTCCAACTCAGTTTCCAGCATATCATCGGCCAATAATGCTAGTGATGCGATCTGTGCCCTCTCAAGGTGATCGAGAAGATAATCTTCTCGGAAGCGCGCTATCGAGGGCACAAAAATCAAGACCTCAGCCAACATCACAAAGATGGTGGTTAGAATAAGAAATCGACCTGATAGTGAGTTGAGCATTGTACCTCAGACAGCCAGAATCATTACGGGATAAACCGTTGTACGAAACCGACCACCCGTTTGACAGCCTTGCTATCAAACAATCTAGGAGTAAAATAAGCGCCCGCTGCGCGTTTGTTGATTTCACCGATTGTTGGGTAAGGCGCAACCATTGCAGCGATCTGGCTCATCTTCATGTTGTTGGCCAACGCCAAGGCCCATAGGTTGATCAGTTCACCCGCTTGGTATCCAACAATTGACGCACCAACTGGGCGGCCCTTTACGACCATCAATTTGATGAAACCCTTGGTTTTACGTTCCGAGATTGCCCGATCATTGTGGCTGTAGTGAAAGCGTACAACTTCCAACTTATCGCCATGTATTTCCTTTGCCTGTGCTTCGGTCAGGCCAACTTGGGACAGTTCAGGATCTGTATATGTCGCCCACGGAATATGTGAGGTTTTCGCTTTGGACGACAAACCAAACAACATTGAGCGGATAATAACCCCCGCGTGATATCCCGCAACATGTGTAAACTGTAGACCACCGGCGACATCGCCAATCGCATAGACACCGCGGTTGGTGGTACGCATGCCTGCATCCACAACCAGGCCAGTGCGCGTGCGTTCAATGCCTGCTGCTTCGATGTTCAGCTTATCAATGTTGGCTTTGCGCCCAACGGCCATCAATAGGTGGGAGCCTTTAAAGACACGGCCATCTTTGACCTCAACTTCAATCGCGCCTGCTTTGCCTCTGATTTCGGCAGCCAACGCGTCCTCGGCGATTTCGATCCCCTCGTCACGCAAAGAGTTCAACACCACGTCCGCCAATTCAGGGTCGTCTTTACCCAGTGCTTTCGCACCCTCAATGACAGTCACCTTAGAACCCAGACGAATGTGCGCTTGTGCCATTTCCATGCCGATTGGACCGCCACCGATAATCAACAGATGCTTGGGTTGCTCACGCAGTTCGAACAACGTCTCGTTAGTCTCGTAGGGTACATTTTCCAAACCAGGGATCGGTGGAACCAAAGGTGAAGAGCCTGTTGAAATAACCACACGTCGGGCCGTGATGATTGTGTCGCCAGCCTTTACTTCGGTTGGAGAAATGAACTCTCCGTACTCTTCGATGACGTTAACGCCCAATCCTTCAAACCGCTCGACACTGTCCAGTGGTGCGATTGTTGCGATAACGTCCGCGACATGATTCTTAGCGGCCGCATAGTCGACCTTGGGCTTGTGATCCGCCACGCCGTACTGAAGGGCGTGTGATTGGCTGTAAGCAGCTTTACCGCTGGCAATCAGCGCTTTGGATGGGACACAGCCAAAGTTCAGGCAATCGCCACCCATTTTGTGGCCCTCAAGCAAGGTGACTGACGCTCCCATTTGACTTGCACCTGCTGCAACGGACAAACCACCAGAACCACCACCGATAACCAATACATCTGTTTTAATATGCTTCATGACTTATAGCCCTTTTTTGCCAGTTACGGCCTTAATGACGACAGGCACCAAAGACAGTGCCGCAAAACCCAAAATAGGCAGTAGAATGTGTGGTTCAAAGATGATGCCCAGATTCGGCTTTTCGCCAGCTGCGAACACTTCGCCCAAGCCCGCACCAATCGATGAAAAGACGGCTGTTGCGGGAATAATCCCAAAGAAAGTTGAGATGAAGAAGCGGTGCAATGGCACTTGCATAAAAGCGGGAATCAGGTTGGCGATAAAGAATGGGACGACTGGGACCAAACGGATCAGGAACAACATCGTCCATTGATTTTCATCAATACCATCTTTGATTTTCTTGATGGGACCCGTTGATGCCTCTAATTTAGCACCAAGTTTTTCACCAAACCCGAACCGTGCAGCAAGGAAGATGAAAGCCGCTCCAATTGCAGCACCTGTCACGCTAAGCATTGCGCCTAGAACAGTCCCGAACAGGAAACCGCCTGTAAGTGTCGCGAGCGTGGCACCAGGTAGAGAGAACCCAACGATCACCACATAAGCGACAAAGAACAAAAGGGCTGTCTGGAAAAGGTTTGCATCACGGTAAGCCAGCAATGCTTCGCGGTTGTCACGCAACGTATCAAACGTCAGGTAATCACGCAGAGTAAATGCCCCGATGATGGCGACCACGAGAATCACCGCGAGTGGCACATGCCTCTTTAGGTCTCGCTTTGAACCAGAATCAGGTTCGGAATTATTGGATTTGTTCATATTACGCATCACTCTTGCTCTTTTCATGTCCCTTATCAATGGACTGAACAGGAACGGGGCCGCTAGCGTGAAACATTATTCTCACGCGCCCTTGATAATTATTGCCCCTTTTAGGGTGTTTTCTCGCCGTTAATCGGGTAATTGAAACAATGGCTCGTTGATATCGATGTATTTGTTGCAAAACCGTCCGATTTCGCACCGCTAGGGTTTGACTTGGTCCTTGCAGCACTTTAGAGGACGAGCTTGAAATTAGACACGCACGGTTCGAATCTTGACCCTTGCGAACAATATGGAGACGGAGCGATGAAACGCACCTACCAACCTTCTAACCTCGTGCGCAAACGGCGCCACGGTTTCCGCTCGCGCATGGCTACTAAAGCTGGACGTAAAATCCTGAACGCACGTCGTGCTAAGGGCCGTAAGGAACTGAGCGCGTAATACGCGTCCAGACTGGTTGCTTAAATGACCCCGCCTAAGGCCTCTTTATCTAGCGATCTAGCTGATAAGGAACTGCCTTTGGCGGGTTGTTTGCGTTTGGGCACCCCATCAAAAATTGAAGTCATCCAGAAACGCGCTGATTTTCTGCGCGCTTCACGCGCGCCGCGCGTTGCGATGCAAGGATTCGTCCTGCAAATCAACGAACGGGGTGATGATGCTCCAATGCGCATCGGCTATACCTGCTCCAAAAAAGTCGGCAATGCGGTTGCTCGCAATCGCTCCAAGCGTCGATTGCGCGAAATTGCGCGACTCGTGCTGCCCGAGCATGGAGCTTCGGGTACCGATTATGTGCTGATTGGCCGACGCGACAAAACCGCTGAGCGCGACTTTCAAGATCTGCTTGCAGACTTGCGCACAGCGCTGTCCAAGGATCACCCCAAAAAGGCCCGAACATGAACCCGTTTGCGTTTGTCTTGGCTTTGCCAATTCGATTGTATCGGTTA
>DLQI01000032.1 GCA_002478745.1 Rhodobacteraceae bacterium UBA7436
CACCCAACTTAAAATAAAAAATATGACAAAACCTAATGCGTTGGCGGGCAAAGTTGATGGTTTCAAATCTGGGGTGTTGTTCATAGATGACACTCTAGCGTGCAATTATATTCTGGTGCAAGCGAACGGCAGAATGGCCAAGGGACGGGGGACGACAGCTATCGGCCGCCTCTCCCGTGCAATCAGGCGCAATATTTGAAGGTTCTGTTCGTTTTACGCTAAATAAGGCACTCTAAGCTGGGCTGAACTGGGTGAAATAGTTTTTGATCCTATTGACTTAGCACCTTGATGAACCAGATCTATCATCAAGAAAACAACCGTCAAATCACACAGGGAATTGAGTAGCCAAGCCTCACTCCCTTGCCGACAGATTGGAACCGCAAATGAAATTGTGCTTGATACTTGGGGATCAGTTAAGCCCGAGCCTATCCAGTCTTGCGGATCATCACACGCAAACTGACGTCGTTTTGATGTGTGAGGTTCGCAGCGAAGCAACTTATGTGAAACACCATAAGAAAAAGATTGCCTTTGTCTTTTCCGCAATGCGTCATTTTGCGAAAGAACTTTCTGACGACGGATATGACATTCGTTATGTCAAATATGACGATCCAAACAACACGGGGTCGTTGATCGGTGAAGTGGCACGTATCATCACGCAGGAACCGATTACTGAAATCGTGGTAACCGCGCCCGCAGAGCATAGATTGCAAACAGAAATAGCGGGCTGGTCACTAGAGCTTAACCTGCCTGTCACGATCAAAGAAGATGATCGTTTTCTATGTTCGCCTGATGAGTTTTCTAGTTGGGCTGAGGGTCGTAAACAGTTGCGGATGGAATATTTTTACCGCGAAATGCGGCGTAAATATTCGATATTGATGGATCAGGATGGCCCCATTGGTGGTCAATGGAATTACGATGCTGAAAATCGCAAACCACCCAGCTCGGGGTTAGATGTACCTGATACATTCCGCGCGCAACCTGATGAAATCACGCAAGAGGTTTTGGCGCTTGTCGAGCTCCACTTCCCGGATCACTTTGGTGATCTCTTGCCCTTTCACTTTGCCATCTCGCGAGATCAAGCGTTAGACGCGTTGGGTCAATTTATCGCCAAACGATTAAGTTTGTTTGGCGATTATCAAGACGCAATGGTCCAGAATGAACCATGGATGTACCACAGCCATATCGGGTTCTATCTTAATTGTGGGCTGTTAAACCCACTTGAGTGTATTGAACGTGCCGAAGCCGCTTATCACAAAGGTTTTGCGCCGTTAAACGCGGTCGAAGGGTTCATAAGGCAAATCCTGGGATGGCGTGAATATGTGCGGGGCATCTATTGGTTAAAAATGCCTGACTACAAATCTGCAAACTTTCTTGAGGCCAAACGTCAACTCCCTGATTTTTATTGGACAGCCGACACTCAGATGAATTGCATGCGCCAATGCATCACTGAGACGAAGCAGAACGCCTATGCCCACCACATCCAAAGACTAATGGTATTGGGAAACTTCGCATTGCTCGCAGGCATCGATCCTGATGAGGTCAATAACTGGTATTTGTTGGTTTATGCAGATGCCTATGAGTGGGTCGAGTTGCCCAATGTCACAGGGATGGTTTTGTTTGCGGATGGTGGGCTATTGGCGTCAAAACCCTATGCTGCCAGCGGTGCATATATCAATAAAATGTCGAACTACTGTGGATCGTGCAAATACAAAGTATCCGTTAAAAACGGACCCAATGCCTGCCCATTCAACTATTTGTATTGGGACTTCATAGGCCGCAACGACGGCAAGTTACGTGGAAATCCACGTATGGGGTTTATGTACAAAAGCTTGGACCGCATGAGTGATGAAAAGCGCGATGCAATCCAAGAGGACAGTCGGCGTTTCTTTAATGCGATGGATTCTGATGAAAAAATCTGAACTGCCTACTAAGACATGCGTGACTTGTGAAAGACCATTCACGTGGCGCAAAAAATGGGCAAAAGTTTGGGACGAAGTGCGCTATTGCTCTGAGCGCTGCAGGCGTTCCCGCAATTTTAAATCTGCGAGTGAAAACATAGAAGCACCCAAATCATGACTGATAGAGACTTAGCCTCGAACGCTCGAGAACACTCCGAAACGGTCGTATTTGTACCGTCTCGGCGTGCAGGGCATGAGCGTTTGGAAAAATTCGTCGCCCGCACTGGCACCCATTATGCTGGTCAGCGAAACTATGATTTTGGTTCGGGCAATCGCAGTTCTGTTTCAGCACTGTCGCCATGGATCAAACATAGATTGATCAGTGAGGAAGAAGTTTTAACGCAAGTCCTAGCGCAACACAGTCTCTCGGCGTCGGTGAGCTTTGTTCAAGAGGTTTTCTGGCGTAGTTACTTCAAAGGGTGGATGCAACAACACCCAAGTGTTTGGCTCAGCTATCAAAGCGGTCTTGAGAGTGCGTATGAAACATTGCAGCGGAACAAATTCCACAAGGCCGATTATGATGAAGCTATCGAGGGGCGCACAGGCATAGATTGTTTTGATCATTGGTGTGCCGAATTGAAATCAACAGGCTATCTGCACAATCATGCGCGTATGTGGTTTGCCTCGATATGGATATTCACATTGCGATTGCCTTGGGAATTGGGTGCCGACTTTTTCTTGCGCCATCTTATTGATGGGGACCCAGCGGCAAATACCCTTAGTTGGCGATGGGTCGGTGGATTGCACACAAAGGGTAAAACCTATTTGGCCCGCGCTTCTAACATTGCACAGTTCACCGGAGGGCGTTTTGAGCCAACCGGGCAGTTGGCGATGACTGCTGAACCTCTGATTGATGACATCGATCACCCAATTGTTCCGCTGCCACTCCCACAGCCATTGCCGCAAGGCGACTATTTGCAGTTGATCACACCACAAGATTGCCAGCCTGAACCCTTCACCTCAGGTGCACCAGTCGGAGTATTGGGTTTGCTACCTATCCCCCATTTTCAGCAAAGCGAACTAGTCCTCGCTTTTGAGCGGGGTGCAGTTGGCGATGCGATTACGCGATCTGTCGACAAGACTGCAACCTTGAAGTGTAGCCAAGATTGGAGCGCGGCCCTTATCGAAGCGGCACAAACGGCGGGTACAAATCAAATTATTACACCGATGGCAGCCGTTGGTCCCGTTGCAACACACTTGGATACGGCAAAAACTGATTTGGCAAAGGCTGGTATTCGTCTTCATCAACACCAAAAATCTTACGACACTCTTACATGGCCACACGCCACCAAGGGTTTCTTCAAACTTAAAAAGAAGATCCCGAGTATTTTGAACGATCTTGGGTTTTTAAACCACTAGAAAACTTGCCTTTCGGTAACCTACCGCTACCTGCAGCTCATGAGAAAAGCAAATGAACTGTCCCCCGAACACGTCAGCGAAATTATACAAATGGCGTTGTCTGACCACGTCAGTTTTGCAAACATTCAAGCCGAATACGGGGTCACCGATAAACAGGTCAAAACACTGATGCGCGACACGCTGAAAAGCGGGAGTTACAAAACCTGGCGAAAACGGGTCCGTGATTTTGGCGATCGAAGAGAAACGTACAAATAAATACTTTCGATTGCGATCATGAAACTACCGAAAAAATCAAAGAATCGACCCGTATGAAGCCTGCCGCGCAAATAGTTTGGTTTAAGCGTGACTTACGGGTCAATGACCACGCCCCTTTGCTTGCAGCGTCGTATTCAGGCGCTCCTACCATACCTCTCTACATTGTAGAGCCAGAATATTGGAAACAGCCCTTTGCATCTCGACGCCATTGGCACTTCATTCACGATTGCCTTTGCGACTTAAACGAGGATTTGGAAAAATTGGGCCAGCGCCTTATCGTGAGGGTTGGCGATGCTTGCGAAGTTATCAAAGAGCTTCATCAAGAACATCGTGTAAGCGATTTGTATGCGCATGAAGAGTCGGGGAACCTATGGACATATCAGCGAGACATGGCCGTACAAAGCCTGTGTCTCGATGAGGGTATCGCGCTGAACGAGTCTCCCTCCAACGGGATTGTTCGCAGGCTACGCAGTCGAGATGACTGGTCCAAAATTAGAAATACGCGCATGGCTGAAAATATACGACCTAAACCTAAGTCCTTGACCCCAATTGGCTTTTGTAAGTCTGATGTTTTGCCTGACAAGAGCGATCCCATGTTTGGCGATGTCGCGATCGACAACGTGCAAAATGGTGGCCGCAAACAAGCAATCGTTGATCTGCGCAGCTTCCTAAATCATAGGTCCCGTAAATACCTTTACCATATCTCTGCGCCAGATTTATCAGAGTACCATTGTTCGCGCCTATCCGCTCATCTCGCGTGGGGCAGTCTATCTGTTCGCGAAGTCGTCCAATCCATAGCCAAACGTCGCGCTCAGTTGTCACCCGAAGAGAAAAAGAGCTTTGGACGTAACCTGACAGCTTTTGGTTCTCGCTTGGCTTGGCGTTGTCACTTCGTCCAAAAGATCGAAGATCAGCCAAAAATCGAAACGCACTGCATGCACCCCGCCTTTGAGGGGTTGCGCGTGGACGAACACAACGACGCTCATTTCCATGCTTGGGCGAACGGTCAAACGGGTTACCCTTTCGTTGATGCCTGCATGCGCAATTTGACTGCCGAGGGATGGATCACTTTTCGAATGCGGGCAATGCTGGTCAGCTTTGCCAGCTATCAATTATGGCTTGATTGGCGCATGACTGGCCATCATCTGGCGGGGCTTTTCACAGATTATGAACCCGGAATTCATTATAGCCAGTTGCAGATGCAATCTGGCGTCACAGGCATCAATGCGATGCGTGTCTATAATCCGATAAAACAATCCATGGAGCATGACCCAAAGGGAACTTTCATTCGAAAGTGGGTCCCTGAGTTGGAAAATTTACCGGATGAGTTCATTCACGAGCCATGGAAGTATGAACCAACACTTATTGACGATAGTCGATTTGTACTTGGAAAAGACTATCCCGCACCGATTGTTGATCAGGCGGCCTCGGCAAGAACTGCGAAACTGAAGATTACCGATGTGCGGAATGGTCAGCAGTTTAAGAAAATAGCAAACGCCGTATTTCTTAAGCTCGGCAGTAGGAAGTCTGCTTTAAAACGGAAGAGGCCCTCCAAGCCAAAAAGCAGCACCCAGCTATCATTATTTCAAGACAAATAGCCGTAATGTCACGACGGACACTGACGAGGCCGCGGCCGAAGGGGGCTTAGTCAACACTGCTGGCTTATCGAAAATTCTGCGCAACGCCTGAATGTCCACTTTGAGGAAGATGCGCTGCGGCGCATTGGCGACATCAAACAGAAGTGGTGGGCCGCGAAGTATAGTATGACACAATAGATGGCTGTGTCGGTACTAGGCCGACGGTTTTGGTATTCGCAAACAAATTGGAAACATGGGCAAAATATGCTTTAAGTTTGCCAAGCAGGAAAGGATCTATCGTATCAATAAGTTCGCCTCAAAGACGCTATCAATAGATCATCAAGATGTGATTAAAAACACCCGTCGATGGCTTGAAAAAATAGTAGTGGGATTAAATCTATGCCCATTTTCTTCAAGCGTCATAGCCCAAGATCAAGTGTATTATGCCGTATCTGATGCCACCATGGATGAACAACTAAAGCAGTCTATGTGAATGAATTGCAGCGCCTGCTTGGGGCCGACGAAAATGACATTGCCACCACCTTGCTCATGTTTACCCAAGGCCTAGCAGAGTTCGATGATTACCTCGCCTTACTCGATTGGTTTCAGCAACTATTAGAGCAGGCAGAACTGACTGAGCACGTGCAATTGGCATCATTTCATCCTGTATATTAATTTGAAGGTGTGGCTGCAGACGATCTTAGCCATTTTACCAATCGCTCACCGTATCCAACCATACATATTCTGCGTCAAGGTCAGATAACTAACGCCCTGGCTCACGTTTTGGACCCACAGAAGATCTATTTAGATAATATAAAAACACTGAATGAACTTGGTCACCAACAGGTCGAATTGCTCTTCCCTTGGGGCGTACAAAAACAGCTTTAACAGTCTTTTAACCGTGATGGTTGCTGGAGTTTTAGGAGCAAAGACACCTTAACTTGGTTAGAGTTTGGCCAATATGTTTTTTGCATTTCTATGGCCCAACCTTGTGCTGGCTCGCCATTTCACAGCGCTTTTTGATCAGTCAGAATATCGTGTGTTCCATGCGGGTATTATGGATTCACAGGTTGTGGCTTATAAGGTATGCTGTTGTTGCAATTGATACATAAGGCTGGAAAAATTTACANNTTTACATTTTTCAAATTCATTAAGGTTGAGCTAATCAGGGGCACCCGTTGGGACAAACTCCGTTAGTTCGAGGGAGCGATATCTCAGTATCTCAAAGGGTTCGACACACCGTTGCTCCGCCACAAAATGCTTGGCGTTTGAAGGGGAGGCCGCGTAAATAATTTTAAAGATTTGAACGTAAGGGCACAAAACCATGCGGTTTTATTGTGGCGTCAAAAGTCGGGCGGCGAGTTATATCTTTAGAGATAAAGCTCTCTCGAACGTTCAATAGAACTTTGGTCTTCTCGATGGTTTAACTGGAATCAACAGGCGAGGCAGGGATTTCTTTCCCAGGATCTTATGACCCCTCATTCCTTTACCGAGTGCTCCGCGCCTTGCCTGTTAAATAACATAAATAAAGCAATAGCATGCTGTTGTGTAATGTAGATGAAGGATGGCATGTGACGAATTCTCTTAGAAAACCCCTCTCAAAAAACGTTACTGTAGCTGTGAGCCCTTACCAAACTGCTCGTGGACCGCTTGTGAAACTAGGCCCCGGTGAAGGCGAGGCAACAGTTAATGTTGGTACAACCCTTGTACACGGAAAGTGCCTTTCATTGACCATGGCGGTCTCTGCAGCCTGACGACCTCGCTCAGCGCCCTCGCAAGTTCCCCCCAGTGCTTGTGACATAATTGTGGGATTCCCCAGAACCCACAGCTGTTGAGCTACTATACCAAACTAAAAGGAACCCCAGCAAATTCTGGGGTTCCTTTTTTGTTTTGGAGGGCAGGGGGATGTGCAGAGAAGCTTATGTTTGCAATGCAATCGATTCAGCGTTTATTAAACTGCGTCAAGAAACTCGACCTGAGTGGTAATGACCTGCGCCCCTAAAACTCCTC
>DLQI01000121.1 GCA_002478745.1 Rhodobacteraceae bacterium UBA7436
GTCACCTTTGAGACTGTTGCGACCCTTCGCGCTAATTCTCAAAACTCACATCCTTTTGGGTGGTAGTTGTTCAAGGAAAACGGCTGGTCACATCTAAGCATTATTTCGGATGGAGACACGTGGTTTCGCGATCCAAAGGTTTATGCCTACTTTGACCGTTTGGTTGATGACGGGTTTTTTGATGATTTTGATCAAGTCGTCTTTTATGGCGCTGGCCCGTGTGGATATGCCGCCGCCGCTTTCTCGGTTGCGGCACCAGGTGCAACCGTTGTTGCAATCCAGCCTCAAGCGACTCTCGACCCACGGGTAACTGAGTGGGACGATCGCTATGTGAAAATGCGGCGGACAGATTTCACCAGCCGTTACGGATATGCGCCCGATATGCTAGATGCAGCCGAACAAGCATATGTGATTTACGATCCATATGAGCGGTTAGACGCAGCTCATGCAGCCATGTTTACGCGCTCAAATGTAAAAAAATTCCGCGTCCCTAATCTTGGGGCCTCATTGCAGTCTGTGTTGATAAAGATGGAAATTCTTAAGCCTCTCCTTTTGGCTGCAGGTGGTCACAACTTGACGAATCTTAAGTTCGCGAAACTGCTACGAGCGCGGCGCGATGATAGATCGTATCTTCATAAAATCATGGAGAAATTGGATACAAAAGAACGTGACACCTTCACTCGTGCCGTGTGCAATCACGTCATTTCCCAAGGCAGAGCCCCTCGTTTCGAACGCAAATTGAAAGCTTTGGATGCAAAACTCATAGCTGAGGACTAGCCTAGATCAGCCCTGCGTGCTAACGCGCGGGGCATGACATCACAGATTACGCTTAAACGCCCCGACGACTGGCACCTTCACCTGCGCGACGGCAATATGCTGCACGCAGTCCTGCCTTCTACTGCCACACATTTTGCACGTGCGATTATCATGCCGAACCTTGTTCCGCCTGTAGTTACATCAGCAGATGCAGCAGGCTATCGCGATCGCATACTAAGCGCGTTGCCCGAGGGGTCCACCTTTGAGCCTTTGATGACGCTGTACCTAACCGAACAAACCGATCCTAATGATGTCGCCGCGGCCCATGCCTCTGGCCTGATCAAGGCAGTGAAATTGTATCCTGCAGGCGCGACTACAAACTCTGCCTCAGGAGTCAGCCATTTCGACAGCGTACGACCAACGCTTGAACGAATGGCTGAAATTGGTTTGCCGCTTTGTGTGCATGGCGAGGTCACCGACAGCGATATCGACATTTTCGATCGTGAAGCGGTATTTATCGATCGTGTCCTAGACCCCATTCGTCGCACCACACCGGGTTTGCGCGTGGTTATGGAACACATCACGACCTCAAATGCGGTTGAGTATGCGCGCAGCCAAGACGACACCCTGGGTGCAACGATCACCACACACCACTTGGTCATCAACCGCAATCACATCCTAGCTGGCGGGATCAAGCCGCACTACTATTGCCTGCCTGTCGCAAAGCGCGAAGAGCACCGTCTTGCATTGCGCGATGCAGCTACATCTGGTGAGGCCCGCTTCTTCTTAGGAACCGACAGCGCGCCACACACCGATGCGAACAAGTTGTTGCCTTGTGGCTGTGCCGGTTGCTTTACTGCACCAAATACAATGTCGATCCTCACCCAAGCGTTTGAAGAAGACAGCGCACTCGAAAAATTAGAAGGATTCACTTCCCTGAACGGCCCTGCATTTTATGGTCTGCCAGTGAATGAAGACACGATAACTTTGACTAAGGGTGATCCAGTCACCTACCCAAGCCATGTTGAAACACCTGACGGCCCTGTCACGGTTTTCGATCCGGGCTTTGATCTGAATTGGCGCGTTGAGTAAAACGCGCTTGTTCCAAATTAAGACTGCCGACACAAAGGACACGAAATGATCCCTACAAGCTACCCAGACGCAAAAGAAATGGCCCGCCTGACCGCCCGCATGCTGCTTGAAATCAAAGCCGTGCACTTTAACACTGCAGAGCCATTCACGCTTGCTTCAGGGCTACCAAGCCCAACATACATTGATTGCCGCAAACTTATCAGCTATCCGCGCATTCGCTCAACTCTGATGGATTTTTTAACTGTCACCACAATGCGCAACGCAGGGTTTGAAGCCTTCGACAACATCGCAGGTGGTGAAACCGCAGGGATTCCATTCGCAGCTCTCGTTGCGGAACGGATGGCACTTCCAATGACCTATGTTCGCAAAAAGCCAAAAGGTTATGGCCGCAATGCACGCATCGAAGGTCAAATGAATGAAGGTGAACGTGTTTTGCTGGTCGAAGACCTGACAACTGACGGTGGTTCAAAACTGTCATTTGTTGATGCGATTCGCGAAACAGGCGCATCCTGTGCCCACACAGCTGTGATTTTTTACTACGGTATTTTTCCTGAAACGGAAAAGACCTTGGGCGATCATGGGGTTGACCTGCATTACCTTTGCACATGGTGGGACGTTCTGGCCGAAGCTAAGGACTCGGGTGCGTTTGATGCCGAAACGATCAAAGGCGTCGAAGCCTTCCTAAACGACCCACGTGGCTGGCAAGAATCCAATAAAAAACCCTAAGAAAAACACCGTATCTAGGGTCGGAGTTAACTTTTGATTCTAGATACGGTATGCTTCCCCCCAAGCGAAACATATCCACAAGATATCCAGATTGCGCTGCCCCACCTTTGACGTTTAAGACAAACGCTAATACCGCTGGGGGGCATACGGGGACACCATGAACGAAATTAGCAGCATTCCAGTATCCGGCATCCCTGAAGTTCAGGCCGCTGAAACTATGCCTCACTCTATCGAGGCAGAACAGCAATTGCTGGGCGCAATTCTGACCAATAATGATGTATATGACCGTATTGCTTCGATCATTGGCGAAAAACATTTTTATGAGCCAGTTCATGGCCGCATCTTTGACATCGCCGCTGCTCGTATTGCGAAAAACAACCTAGCCAGCCCTGTAACCCTCAAATCCTTCATGGCAGATGATGAGGGGCTTAACGAACTTGGTGGCGCAGCTTACCTTGCCCGCCTTGCAGGTGCCGCAGTCAGCGCCTTTGCTTTACGTGACTATGCGCAGATGATTTACGATCTGGCTGTGCGCCGTGACTTGATCCTTTTGGGCCGAGACATCAGTGCCAAAGCCGCGCAAGTGAACGTGGATTCTGAGCCGCGTGAACAAATCGTTGAAGCCGAACAACAACTTTATAAGCTAGCCGAACAAGGCCAAGCAGAAAGCGGTTTCCAAAGCTTTCTGAAGGCTGTGACCGAGGCCGTGAACCTAGCAAACACCGCATATCAGCGTGATGGTGGCATGTCTGGCATCTCGACAGGCTTGATCGATATGGACAAAAAGCTGGGCGGCTTGCACCCGTCTGACCTTTTGATCCTCGCTGGTCGCCCATCCATGGGAAAAACTTCACTTGCGACCAACATCGCGTTCAACGTGGCCAAAGCCTACAAAAAAGGCAAAAAGCACGATGGATCTGAGGGTGCTGTAGAGGGCGGCGTTGTAGGCTTTTATTCCCTTGAGATGAGCGCGGACCAGTTGGCGGCACGTATTCTATCTGAAGCGTCCCAAGTACCATCTGAACAAATTCGTCGTGGTGACATGACCGAAACAGAATTCCGTCGCTTTGTTGATGCGGCTAAGTCGCTTGAGGCATGTCCTCTGTTCATCGATGACACTCCTGCTCTACCCATCAGCCAATTGGCGGCACGTGCCCGCCGCCTGAAGCGGACGCATGGTCTGGATGTGTTGATCATCGACTACCTTCAGCTGGTGCGTGGCACAGGACGTTCCGAAAACCGTGTGAACGAAATTTCCGAAATTACGATGGGCATGAAAGCGATTGCCAAAGAATTGCAGATCCCTGTGATCGCGTTGTCGCAGCTTTCGCGTCAGGTTGAAAACCGCGAAGATAAACGCCCACAACTCTCTGACCTACGTGAATCGGGTTCAATTGAGCAAGACGCCGACGTTGTTATGTTCGTATACCGCGAAGAATACTACAAAGAGCGTGAAAAGCCGGGCGATCACGATCTTGAAGCTATGGCACGCTGGCAAGAGGAAATGGAACGTCTTCATGGGCGCGCCGAGGTTGTTATTGGTAAACAACGTCACGGTCCAATTGGCACTGTTGACCTTTCCTTTGAAGGTAAGTTCACACGCTTTGGCAACCTTGCACAGCCTTGGCAAGACGGTGGACGCGACGATCAAGAGTTCTAATTGCAGCCGTTATCCAACGGCATAAAACAGATTTCCTCTTGACCCCACGCACCGCCCTGTCAAAACCGAATTATGGGTACAGCTAGACTAACAATCGATCTAAACGCCGTCGTCAACAATTGGCGCGCTTTGGATGCAATGACAAACTGCGAAACCGCTGCTGTTGTTAAGGCAAATGGCTATGGCTTGGGCGCGCCCTCCGTGGCGCGGGTTCTTGCAAAAGCAGGAGCACGTACATTTTTCGTGGCGGCTGCTGAAGAAGGCGTGATTTTAAGGTCTGCCCTTGGTTCTGGCCCAACGATCAACATATTTTCCGGCCATATGGACGGCGACACCGATATCATTCGTAGCTCAGAATTAACGCCAATGATCAACTCCGTTGACCAAATGTTGCGCCACGTCGAGGCATTGCCGGCGGCCCCATTTGGTATTCAGTTGGACAGTGGCATGAACCGCCTGGGGATGGAACCTGAAGAATGGTCCGCTGTGCGCGATATCGCACTTGCACAAAACCCAACACTGATCATGTCCCATTTGGCATGTGCTGACGAACCTGATCATCCTATGAATGCCCAACAACTAAAAACCTTTCGCGAGATGACCGATGGATTAGATGTACCATGTTCATTGGCGGCTACTGGTGGTGTTTTACTTGGGTCAAATTATCACTTTGACATGACCAGACCCGGTATCGGGCTTTATGGCGGAATGCCCTACGAAGGTGCACAATCTGTCGTCACATTGGATATTCCTGTAATCCAAACCAGAAAAGTTATCCAATTCGAAACAGTGGGTTACGGCAATCGCTGGGTAGCGGAGCAAGACAGCACTGTTGCAACAATTGCAGCTGGCTATGCTGACGGTCTTATCCGCGCGATGGGCAACGGCGCACGCCTTTATGCTGGTGACCTCCAAGTTCCTGTCATCGGACGTGTTTCGATGGACCTCATTACGGCGGATATATCCCACCTGCCAGAGGAACCGACGACACTGCAATTGTTGGGCACACATCAATCCGTTGATGACGTGGCTGATTATGCGGGAACCATAGGCTATGAAATACTTACCTCTTTCGGCAATCGTTACGCACGGACTTACCTAGAATGACGTTATTAGCTGCCATAGGTCGTTCGTTTCTTGGGCTCATTGCTGCAATTGGGCGTATTGCGATTTTTGCAGGACAAACGATTGGTCATATTGTACGCGGACCATTCTATCTACGTGAATTAGCCGTTTCCTTTTTGAACATCGGTTGGCTGTCCCTACCGGTTGTTGGCCTGACCTCTCTGTTCACGGGTGCCGCACTAGCGTTGCAGATCTATGCAGGCAGTGCCCGATTTAGTGCAGAAGCTGTGGTTCCCCAAATCGTAGCCATTGGCATGGTGCGCGAACTTGGTCCCGTTTTGGTTGGATTAATGATTGCCGCACGTGTTACTTCGTCAATCGCAGCTGAAATCGCGACGATGAAGGTTACTGAGCAAATCGATGCTCTTGTCACATTGTCCACACACCCCATGAAATATCTGACCGTTCCACGTGTTTTGGCCGCTACCATTGTTGTTCCATTGCTGGTTGCTGTCGGTGATATCATCGGCATCTTCGGTGGATACGCCGTGGCAACGGGCACATTAGGGTTCAATCCTGCTGCCTATATCCGGAACACCCTAGACTTTTTAGAACTGAAAGACGTGGTGTCCTCACTCGCCAAAGGTGCGATGTTTGGATTCATTGCTGCACTGATGGGATGCTATTACGGCATGAATTCTGGCCGGGGCGCGCAGGGCGTTGGCAGTGCAACCAAAGGATCTGTGGAAGCTGCCGCAGTCTTGATTTTAGGTGCGAACTTCGTTCTGACGGGGGTATTTTTCTCACTATGATCAAACTTATTGGCGTCACAAAATCTTTTGGAAACAACCATGTACTACGCGGTGTTGACCTCACTGTAGATCGCGGAACATCCTTGGTAATTATTGGTGGCTCTGGAACAGGTAAATCAATCGCAATCAAGTCTGTTCTTGGTTTGGTCACACCTGACGCAGGGAAAATAACTGTGGATGGTCAGGACGTCACCCAGACCGATCGCGACGCGTTCTTGGCTCGTTTTGGCATGTTGTTCCAAGGTGCCGCGTTGTTCGACAGTCTTCCCGTTTGGCAGAACGTCGCCTTTCGTCTTTTGCGCGGCTCACTCAAACGCCCAAAGGACGAGGCCCGACAGATCGCCATCGAAAAGCTACGGCGCGTTGGATTGACCCCAGATGTAGCAGACCGATTGCCCGCGGAATTGTCTGGCGGCATGCAAAAGCGTGTTGGCCTTGCCCGTGCCATTGCGGCGGATCCTGAAATTATCTTTTTCGATGAACCAACAACGGGCCTAGACCCGATCATGGCAGGCGTCATCAACGACCTGATCCGCGAAATCGTTGTGGAAATGGGCGCGACTGCCATCACCATCACCCATGACATGACATCTGTTCGTGCGATTGCTGACAATGTGGCGATGTTACATGACGGCGTTATTCAATGGGCTGGCCCAGTTGGCGACATCGATACGTCGGGTGACCCCTTTCTTGACCAATTCATCCATGGTCGCGCAATTGGCCCTATTGAAGCGGTCCGCTAGGTCGCCCATATCCATATGGTATTAGAAGTAGGTTTTCTATGTTGCGCTATACCAATCTGTCCCTTTTGATCCTTTATCCCATTGCGTGGTTTGCCCCACTTTTGAATGCTGGATTGCTCCCATTGTTTGGTCTCAAAGAAATCAGCGTAATGAGTGGCCTGCAATCCTTGTGGGAAACAGATGTGTTTCTGGCCCTTGTGGTAACCGTTTTTGCTTTGTTTGCTCCCTATGCAAAGACAATCGGTTTGGCATTACTGCATTGGAACCTGCTGAGCCAAAAGCTGCTGCCAGCACTTCACATCCTTGGAAAACTTGCGATGGCAGATATCTTTTTAATCGCGTTGTATATCACCCTGTCCAAGGGAATCGGGATCGGACGTATCGAAACTGCATGGGGGCTCTATTTGTTCACCGCGTGTATCATCGCGTCACTTCTGGTGTCCCTGTTTAGTAAACAGTCCGAACCAAAAGCAATTGATTGAACTCTTAATTGCAACAATGCTGAGAACTTGGCCGCTTTTTCAGTGAAAATGACCTGAAAAAGTATTTTTTCCCCTCGCGAGAACAACTAAAAAGCGTATATTTGCTTACCAACAATCTAACGCTTCTGGGGGAGGGTCTGACGTGTTGCAATTGAAGGCCTTGGCCTTTGTTATTCAGTATTTGATGCAAAGACTCGCTTTGCTTGTGTTCGCCACTGCGTCCCTAGTAATTTTGTGCGCTACCATCGCCGCAAGCTTTGGCATTTTACCTTGGATCCAAATGAACTTACGCTGGGACGGGCTAACTGTACCGAACGCAGGGATGTTTGTTCAGGTTGGCATAACCATCCTTGCCGTTGGCATCTGCTTCTTTGTTCCGTCGAACAGCCGCATCATTCAACTTGAGAACTCACACCGTCAATTTTCAATTGGTATGACTGATGTCTCACGCGCTTATGGTGCCGTCCATGCTGCAGATCGCGGCGATGCTTTTCGCCTTAGCAATGAATTTGACAGTGTGCGCGAGCGTCTCGCGTATTTGCGCGATCACCCAGATCTATCGTCTCTAGAGCCCACTGTTTTGGAGGTTGCCGCGCAGATGTCGCATGTCTCGAAAGAGCTTGCCGAAGTGTATTCGGACGATCGCGTGACGCGCGCACGTGGTTTTTTGGAACAACGTCAATTCGAATTGCAACAATTCAACGGACGCTTGGGGCAAGCCAAAATGGTAAGCACCGAATTAAAGCATTGGCTGCACGAAATTGAATTGGAAGAGTCAGTTGCTGCGGCCCAATTAGTGCGCCTTCGTGAGGAGCTCAAAGACGTCTTACCAGAATTGGGCATCGAAACAGTTGTGCGTGCAGACAACACCATTGTTGAGCTGACGCCGAAAGCTGCTGAATAAGTGTCATTTAGGTTTTGACCCCGCGCGATAGCTCAGGCACATAAGCTCTATGGCAAAATCAACAACCACCTTCACATGTTCCGCCTGCGGCGCTAGCTCAACCAAATGGTCAGGCCGCTGCGATGGCTGTGGCGATTGGAATACAATCTCTGAGGACACTGGCCTTTCAACGTCGGGCCCAACCGGCAAGGCAAGTAAGTCTATTGGTGCACGGCGTGGCAGTACAATTGAACTCACGGACCTTGCTACCGAAGAGGCCCCGCCTCCACGCACTCACTCAGGTATGAATGAACTGGACCGTGTATTAGGTGGCGGCTTGGTTCCTTCATCCGCAATTTTGGTGGGTGGCGATCCTGGAATCGGGAAATCAACGTTATTGCTACAGGCCGCGGCTCAGTTCGCCAATGCTGGCCTTAAAACCATTTACGTGTCAGGCGAGGAAGCAAATGCCCAAGTACGCATGCGCGCAAAACGCCTCGGTCTTGCCGATGCGCCCGTTAAACTTGCAGCAGAAACAAACCTACGCAACATTTTAACCACGCTTGAGGTTGAAAAACCCCAACTGGTCATCATCGACTCCATTCAAACTATGTGGTCCGATACCGTCGACAGCGCCCCGGGTTCTGTAAGCCAGGTGCGCAGTGCAGCCCATGAATTGACCACTTTTGCCAAACGTAACGGTATTTCAGTTATCTTGGTTGGGCATGTCACCAAAGATGGGCAAATCGCTGGCCCACGTGTCGTTGAGCACATGGTGGATACTGTTTTGTATTTCGAAGGCGAGCGTGGACATCAATTCCGCATTCTTCGTGCCGTAAAGAACCGCTTTGGTCCATCCGACGAAATCGGTGTTTTTGAAATGACGGGCCGTGGCTTGTCCCAAGTCACCAATCCTTCTGCATTGTTCCTAAGTGAGCGTGGTGAACCAAGCCCCGGGTCAGTGGTATTTGCAGGTGTTGAAGGCACACGCCCCGTTTTGGTCGAGCTTCAAGCCCTCGTAGCACCAAGTCCCCACTCCCAACCGCGCAGAACTGTTGTGGGCTGGGACGGCGGACGGTTGGCTATGATTTTAGCCGTTCTGGAATCACGATGTGGCATCCCCTTTACGGGCCTCGATGTATATTTGAATGTCGCAGGTGGCATGAAAATCAGTGAACCTGCAGCGGACTTGGCTGTTGCTGCAGCCTTAGTCAGTGCGCGAGAAGACTCTGCTTTGCCGGACGGGGCGGTTGTTTTTGGAGAAATTAGTCTTTCTGGTGCCCTCAGACCGGCCCCACAGACCGAAAACAGGTTGAAAGAGGCGCAAAAACTTGGTTTTACGTCGGCAATCGCGCCTACTGGCGGAAAGTCGATAGACGTGAGTGGCATATCCCTAAATCAAATGGGTGATTTGACTGCATTTGTTGGTGAAGTGTTCGGTGCTGGATAAGTATCGAAATCGAAAGGCTGAAGACTATGGATTTTACAATTATTGACGGCGTTGTCGCCATAGTCATCATTTTGTCAGCTTTGCTGGCCTATGGTCGTGGTTTGGTTCGCGAAGTCATGGCAATCGTCGGATGGGTCGCTGCGGCAGTTCTGGGTTTTATGTTCGCTCCACGCGTCGAACCACTCGTGCGTGAAATACCTGTTGTTGGCGACATTATTGCAGATAGCTGTGAACTCAGCGTCATTGGCGCATTTGCGATCGTCTTCTCACTTGCATTAATTGTTATGTCCTTATTCACTCCTCTCTTTTCTTCGCTGATCCGCCGCTCTGCACTGGGCGGCTTGGATCAGGGTTTGGGTTTTCTCTTTGGCGTCGTGCGTGGCCTTCTGCTCGTCGCAATCGCCTTCTTTGTTTATGACACAGTTATCACTGGTCAAGAGTTTACAATCGTGGACGAAAGCCGCTCCGCTGCAGTATTTGGGCGCTTCACGGGAGATATCCAAGAGCAAGAACCTGAGCAGGCGCTTGGATGGATCACACAACAATACGAAAACCTAGTTGGCAGCTGTGGTGCAGCAGAATAAGCGGAAACATCCGCTTACCAAGCAGATCTGGCGATGACACAAAATTAACTCACGGAACTATCCAACAATCGATGATAGTTTCGTGACACTTGCCCCTAATATGCGTAACAGGGGCACAATTACAGTTGACGGAACAGGAGCTACCCTTTGTCCCAACATATGCCCCCCGCCCATCCATTTGATGATGATAAATTAAAGGAAGAATGTGGCATCTTTGGTGTCATAGGAACAAAAGATGCGGCAAACTTTGTCGCCCTTGGCCTGCATGCACTACAGCACCGCGGACAAGAAGCTGGAGGAATCGTTAGTTATGACGACGAACACGGCTTTAACTCTGCACGCCGCTTTGGCTATGTGCGTGACAACTTCACGTCCCAAAAGATTATGGAAACTTTGCCGGGGCCGCTTTCGATCGGTCACGTGCGGTATTCCACTTCAGGCAACAAAGGCCAAACAGCGATCCGCGACGTACAGCCGTTTTTTGGCGAGTTCGCCCAAGGTGGGGCTGCGATTGCTCATAACGGCAATATTACCAACGCCAATGCGTTGCGTCGCGAATTGATCGAACGTGGCTCAATTTTCCAAAGTTCATCAGATAGCGAATGTATCATTCATTTGATGGCCCGCTCTATGCAGCGCAGCATTCCAGAACGTATGGAAGATGCATTGCGTCGTGTTGAAGGTGCCTTTTCTATCGTTGCGATGACCCGCACCAAATTGATGGGTGTTCGTGATCCATTGGGTGTTCGCCCACTTGTCTTGGGCAAAGTTGGCGATGGTTGGGCCCTTAGCTCAGAAACCTGCGCTCTTGATATCATTGGCGCAGAATTTGTCCGTGAAATCGAACCAGGCGAAATGGTTGTCATAAGCGAAAAGCATGGCGTTCAGAGCCACTTCCCCTTCCGCCGCGTCGCACCACGGTTCTGTATCTTTGAGCACGTTTACTTCTCTCGCCCGGATAGCATCCTTGGGGGGCGCTCAGTCTATGAGACTCGCGAAGCAATTGGTCGCGAGTTGGCAAAAGAAGCACCCGTTGAGGCTGATCTTGTTTGCCCTGTCCCTGACAGCGGTACGCCAGCAGCCATTGGCTATTCTCTTGAGTCAGGCATTCCATATGCGATGGGCATCATCCGCAACCAATACATGGGCCGCACGTTTATTGAACCAACAGAGCAAATCCGCAACATGGGTGTACGCCTCAAGTTGAACGTGAACCGTGCTTTGGTCAAAGGCAAACGCATCATCTTGGTCGATGACTCTGTTGTACGCGGCACGACATCGCGTAAGATCAAAGAGATGATCTTGGACGCTGGCGCAGCCGAAGTGCACTTCCGTATCGCCTCCCCTCCAACAGCATGGCCTTGTTTTTACGGTGTCGATACCCCCCAACGCGACAAGCTTCTGGCCGCAACGATGACCGAAGACGAGATGCGCGATCACCTATCTGTTGATAGCCTTAAATTCATCTCATTGGACGGCTTGTACCGTGCCGTTGGTGAAGAAAAAGGCCGCAACAATAAGTGTCCACAATATTGCGATGCATGTTTCTCAGGCGAATATCCGGTAAAACCAACTGATAAGATTGAAGAAGGGTTTGAAATGAAAGCTGCTGAATAAGCTCTTTCACAAAAACCATTTCTACTGCCAGATACTGTCAGCATCTCATGTGATGCTGGCAGTATGAAAAACACAAAAAACCCTTTTCAAGACATCTTAAGCAATTGGCCACAAGCAGCCCAAACGCATTTCTGCACGTTACGCGACATAGTCCACGATGCGGCAAAGGTTGCGAAAATTGGCGACCTCACCGAAACATTAAAGTGGGGGGAACCTGCTTGGCTGCCAGCGACATCCGGTATTGGGTCAACGCTTCGCGCAAGTTGGTCGCCAAAACGGCCCGTAACACTGGGTTTATTTCTCAGCTGTAACTCAACCCTTCCAGAAACAATGCGCAGCCTTTATCCAACAACTTTTGAATTTGATGGCAAACGATCTATCCTCCTGCCCCTTGATTTTCCTCTCCCTACCGATGCGCTCCATCACTGTGCCCATCTGACGCTCACATATCACCGTACAAAAACTTGACCTTTGGACGAATTCAACGCATCACGCGGGCATGACAAAAACAGCTCTCATCACCGGCGCGTCTCGCGGCCTAGGTGCCGCACTGGCGATTGCGCTTTGCGACACGCATCACATCATCGCAGTAGGAAAAACTACGGGTGCACTCGAGGAACTGGATGATCGCATTCAAGCCAAAGGTGGCAGCGCGACACTTGCACCGATGGATGTGAACAACGAAGATGCGATGGCCACCCTTTGCCGCGGCATCTATGATCGCTGGGGCAAACTTGATATGTGGCTTCATACCGCGATCCATGCCGCGCCACTGACACCAACATCCCATATCGACAGTAAAGATCTGACTAAGTCGATCGCAGGCAACATCACAGCTACTGCGACGCTGATTTCCTTTGTAGCACCTCTTCTGGGGCAAACAGGACAGGCGGTCTTTTTCGATGATCCACGTGCCGGCCAACAGTTTTTTGGCAGCTATGGCGCCACCAAAGCCGCGCAAATCGCACTTGCCCGCAGTTGGCAGGCTGAAACATCAACAAACGGGCCAAAGGTTCACATCCTAACACCCGATCCAATGCCAACCGCAACACGTGCGCGCTTCTATCCGGGTGAAAACCGCGACAACCTAAGCGATACACAAGCTCAAGCAGCAAAGGCCCTTGCCGCTCTCGCTTGAGTCTTAATCGCAACGCCCCCTCTTCATCTTACTAAAAAACTCCTGCCAGAGGCTCCCCCCCTTGCAGCAAGCCTCCCCCTTGCCTATCAAAAGCGCAAAGGGGCTTATCATGCGCATTTTGATCACCAACGACGACGGCATAACTGCTCCTGGGTTGAAAACCCTTGAAGCAATCGCAAAAGACGTCGCCGGTCCAAATGGAGAGGTCTGGATCGTCGCTCCCGCCTTTGAACAATCCGGGGTCGGGCACTGCATCAGCTACACCCACCCCATGTTGATCAATAAAATCAGTGAACAGCGGTATGCGGTCGAGGGATCCCCTGCGGACTGCGTCCTTGCAGGCCTGCACGAAGTAATGAAAGATAACCTGCCTGACCTTGTTCTGTCTGGTGTTAACCGCGGCAACAACTCTGCTGAAAATACACTTTATTCAGGCACGATCGGCGCCGCTATGGAGGCAGCGCTTCAAGGGTTGCCCGCAATAGCGCTTTCCCAATATTATGGCCCTGACAACCTTAGCCTTGAGGACCCATTCGAGGCATCAGCGCAGCATGGTTCCGAAGTTGTTCGCCGTATCTTAGAAGAAACACCCAGTGAGACAGCTGATTACTCACTGTTTTACAATGTAAATTTCCCACCTGTTCCAGCAAGTGACGTAAAGGGAATACGCCTTGCCACGCAAGGCCGTCGCCCTGACACCGGCTTTTCAACGCAACCCCATGATGCCCCCTCTGGTCGGCGTTTTCTGTGGATCAAAGGCGGAGATCAGCGCGCCATTTGCACGGCTGGGACCGATGCGGCTGTAAATTTGGATGGATACATCTCTGTCACTCCCATGCGCGCAGACCTTACCGATCACGCCATCATGGATAGCCTGAAGGGCATCAATTCATGAATGACGACCTGTCGCAAGAACAGTCAACTGAAGCGGAACGCAAGATGCAGTTCTTGTATGCATTGCGTTCCAAGGGCGTAACGGACAAACGTGTATTGGCTGCAATGGAAAGCATTGATCGCGGTCCATTTGTACGCGGCTTGTTCGCGGATCGCGCATACGAAGATATGCCCCTTCCGATCGCATGTGGTCAAACTATCAGCCAACCATCAGTCGTTGCATTGATGTCTCAGGCCTTACAGGTTTCGCCGCGTGATAAGGTTCTAGAGGTGGGTACTGGCTCTGGCTATCAAGCAGCAATCCTTAGTAAACTGGCCCGCCGCGTTTACACCGTAGATCGCCACCGTCGCCTTGTCCGCGAGGCCCGTGATATTTTTGACAACCTCGATTTGAACAATATCACCGCATTGACAGGGGATGGGAGTTTCGGTCTGCCAGAACAAGCCCCCTTTGATCGCATCATAGTTACAGCGGCAGCCGAAGATCCACCTGGCCCCCTGCTCGCCCAACTAAAGATGGGTGGCATCATGGTTGTGCCTGTTGGTCAATCAGACACGGTTCAAAGTTTGATCAAGGTTCATAAAACAGAGGACGGCTTAGAATACTCTGAGTTGCGCCCTGTTCGTTTTGTGCCTCTCCTTGAAGGGTTGGGCAAAGATAGCTAAGTCAAAATAGCTAAACAGGAAAATTTGCAGCTTCAGATGTCCAATTGGTCAAGATTTAGTCAGAAAACTGGCAAGTTTACGCTGAATTGCCCCAAATACAGCTATCAAAGACAACTGGTAAAACAGGCAAAAATAAGGTAGAGAGCATCGAAAGCTTCGGATTACACGAAGCCACGAGAGGACAAGCAGATGAGCATCTTACCCCACCTTGCAAGCACGCGCGCACGCATTTTGATGGCGAGTGTTGCCTTGAGCGCACTAACCGCCTGCGGCGATCAGCCATTTGACGTAGATTTTCGTGGCTTGACTGGTGGTTTTTCAACAGCTGAAGCTGCCGTAAATGCTACGACGGATCGTCCAAAAGCAGACACGCGCGGTGTCATCTCTTATCCAAACTATCAGGTCGTGGTTGCCAACCGTGGCGACACTTTGAACGATGTTGCAAAACGCCTTGATATCGACCCCGTAGAGCTAAGCAAGTTCAACGGTGTCGGCGCGGATGTCCCATTGCGCAAAGGCGAAATTATTGCTTTGCCCAATCGCGTTACTGAACCATCTGCGCTTACTGGCCTCTCCAGTGAACCTGTCGATGTGACCGCGTTGGCCGGAAACGCTATCAACAACTCCCCGGATACAACACCGGTCACGACGGCTGAATTACCTGCTTCTGGTACATCAACGCCTACGGGTGTCGAACCTATCCGGCACAAAGTAGAGCGCGGCGAAACAGCGTTCACAGTGGCCCGTCTTTATCAGGTGTCGGCGAAGTCACTTGCTGAATGGAACGGCCTCGGTAGCGATTTTGCAGTGCGCGAAGGTCAGTTCCTGTTGATCCCAGTTGCAAAACAAAATCCTCCCAGCAAGCAAACCGAACAGGCCAAGGTTGAGGCTCCGGGCGAAGGAACACTAACCCCAACGCCGCCAAGTGCGGCAACGCCTTTGCCTAAGAACGACGTTGAGGCACCAGCAACCCAGACAGCCGCAAAAGCAGCGGAACCTGTGAAGCCTGTCGCAGATGTGGGGAAACAAAGCGCGCCAGCAAAAGTCGCCAAGATGACATACCCAGTGAGCGGTTCTATTATTCGCGCTTATTCAAAGGGTAAGAACGAGGGAATTAACATCAAAGGTGGCGCAGGCACAGCCGTTAAGGCAGCCGACGGCGGTTCAGTCGCAGCAATCACCAAAAGCGGTGATGGGGTTCCGATCATCGTTGTCCGCCATCCAGACAACCTGCTGACTGTTTATGCGAATGTCACAGATGTTAAGGTCCAAAAAGGCGATAGCGTTCGCCGAGGACAAGCCATCGCAAGCCTTCGCACGGGTGACGATGCATATGTACACTTTGAGGTTCGCAATGGCTTTGACAGTGTCGATCCGTTGCCATTTCTGCAGTAAAACTAACCAGAGTGGGCCTTCGATGGGCCACTTCGTACCAGTTTATCTACAGCTTAACGCCATGACGCCCTGCCAGGTCGGTGAAGAACTGCCACGCAACCCGTCCAGAGCGTGAACCACGGGTCGCTTGCCATTCAATGGCTTCTGCACGCAGCGTTTCGGGCGGAATTTTCAGCCCGTGTGCGTCACAGTACCCATCAATCATTGCCAGATATTGATCCTGATCACAGGCATGAAAACCAAGCCAAAGACCAAAACGATCAGACAAAGACACTTTCTCTTCAACGGCCTCGGCAGGATTGATGGCAGAGCCCTGCTCATTCTCAATCATATCACGTGGCATCAAATGACGACGGTTTGAGGTTGCGTAAAGAACCACATTTTCTGGACGCCCTTCAATTCCACCGTCAAGAATAGCCTTCAATGACTTATAGTGCGCATCATCTTGGCCAAAGCTAAGGTCGTCACAAAATAGGATGAAGCGATCGCCTGATCCGCGGAGAAGGTTCAGTAGACGAGCGACCGATGGCAAATCTTCCCGCTGCAATTCGACGATCTTTAAGTGAGCATGATCTGCCTGAACATCTGCATGAATGGCTTTGACAAGACTGGATTTTCCCATGCCACGTGCGCCCCACAAAAGCGCATTATTCGCGGGCAAGCCTTTTGCAAACTGACGAGTATTGGCCAGTAAAGTGTCGCGTGAGCGATCAACACCAACCAATAGGTTCAGGGCAACACGTGCAACTTTCGGGACAGCCTCTAACCGATCAGGTTGCGTATGCCATACGAACGCAGTGGCTGAGGAAAAGTCTGGCGCAGGCAGCGGGGCCGGTGCCAGACGTTCTAATGCTTGCGCAATACGATCCATCGGATCGTCAATCACTTGAGGTCACCCTCGCCATCTTCATCATCCAAGGGCTCTTCATCATCGTCTTCATAGAAACAATCTTCACGTAGCTTGGCTTCACGATCACGATCAACACGAGCCACCAAAAGAATGGATATTTCGTACAGGCCATAAACAGCGACAAACAGAATAACTTGGGTGATAACATCTGGAGGCGTCACAACCGCGGCCAGTGTCAGAATGCCAACAACCGCATATTTGCGCACGCGACGTAGGCCATCGGCATCGATTAAACCAGCTTTGCCCATAAGCGTCAGAAGCACGGGCAATTGGAAGCAGAGGCCAAAAGCGACGATCAATTTCAATGTGATATCAAGCGTCTCGTTCACCTTACCGTTAAACACGATATCAATGCCCGTCTTATTTTCAGAAATGTTCTCCGCCCCTGTTAGCAAAGGCGACAACATTGACGGAAGATCCGCAAAGCCTAGAAAAAAGCGCATCGCAAGCGGTGTTACGATTAAGTGGGCAAACATCGCCCCGATCATGAACAACGCGGGCGAAGCAACGATGAACGGTAAGAATGCAGATTTTTCATTGCGGTAGAGACCCGGTGCAACAAAGCGCCAAAGCTGTGTCGCAATCACCGGAAAACTCAAAGCAAGACCACCGACCATTGCAATCCGTAACAGCGTAAAGAAATACTCTTGAGGAGCTGTATATTGCATGACTGGATTAGGGTTACCCAATTCACGCATTGTTTTTTCGATTGGAAGTAAAAGGAAGTCCAGCAGGTAGCCTGCAAAGATAAAACAGAAAAGCATCGCAATAACGAAAGCCGCAACCGAGCGGATCAAACGCGAACGTAGTTCGGTAAGATGTTCAATCAGCGGTGCGCTGCTTTCATCCATGTGGTCTTCAGCTTGGCTCATGTTTCACTCTTTGGTGCGGGTTTCAGCGCGGCCTCAGCCTCATCAGCCTTGGCCAAGGCGGCTGCGGCCTCGTCTGCTTTGCGTGTCGCGGCAGCACGTGCAGTAGATGCTTGGATTTTTTTGGTCTGTTCGGCACGTTTCGCCGCCAACTTGCCTGTCTCGCTGTCAGGATCAATGTTCAGATCCTTTGTCGCATCGGCGGCCGCATCTTTAACGCTATCTAGGGCCGATCCAATCGGGTTGGTCGCCGTCTTAAGACTTTTTGAGATGTCGTTCATCCCAGACTCATCCACAGCCTTGTTCATAGCGAACTGAAATTCGCGCGCCATGCCACGGGCCTTACCAACAAATTGTCCCACATTACGGAACAACATCGGCAGATCCTTAGGACCAACAACAATAAGGGCGACGATGCCGATCACCAGCATCTCTACCCCGCCCATTCCAAACATGGCTTAAACCTTGTCTTCTTTGTCAGATTCAGGCGTCACGTCTTTGATGGTCTCAGCAACGTCAGCTGCTTCGTCTTCCATCTCTTTGGTGCCTTCAGAAATGCCTTTCTTGAATGATGTGATGCCTTTACCGACTTCACCCATCAACGAGCTGATCTTGCCGCGCCCAAAAAGCACCAACACAACAACAGCGATTAGCAATACTTGCCAAGGTCCTAGTGACATAACGTGTCTCCTATTTTTATGTCTCGTACGCTCAACGGCGCACCTCATTCATTAATTTCCTTTCTAGTCAGCAAATTGGGCAGGGAAAAGCGAGAATAGGCATTTCGCCCAAGATCCGGTTAGCAATTATGCCATGAAATAGTCAAACACAACACAACTGACAGGTTTATGTCAGTTGTGTTCTTTGCTAGGATGGCTGCACGGAAAAAAGGTAAAGCATGCAAAAATCCGAGCGCCTATTTGAAATAATGCAAATGTTGCGAGGTGGTGCGTTGCTTCGCGCTTCTGATATTGCCAGTGCTATGGATGTATCGGTGCGCACGATCTACCGCGATATAGATCAGCTAACCGCATCCGGCGTACCCATCGAAGGGTCGCGCGGCATTGGGTATCGCACGTTGGACGTCACCACGCTGCCCCCAATAACGCTGACACAAGCTGAACTTGAGGTTTTGAACCTAGGATTGGCAATTGTTGTTGAAGCCGCCGACCCAAACTTTCGCGCAGCAGCGCAAAGCCTCGCCGAAAAATTGGACAATGCTCTCCCAGAACGCAGCGTTGATTCAGCAGAGGCATGGAAGTTTGCACGTTCCCCCTTTGCAGACGCAGCACGCGGGTTCTCATCCATGCCTTTGATCCGTGCGGCAATTAAGGCCAAGCAGAAGCTACAGATAACCTACAATTCTAAGGGTGATAGGGTAACCACACGCACTGTTCGCCCGCTACAGATCGACTATTGGGGCCGTGTCTGGACATTGACCGCATGGTGCGAACGCAAATCAGCATTCCGCGTCTTCCGAACTGATCTCATTCAAACAGCAGAAGCGCGGCCTGAAATGTTCGTTGATGAAGTTGGAAAACGCTTAAGTGATTACAAACCTTAGCTTTTCAGCTTCCAACCTTTTTGTGGCGGCAAAAACGCTTCCACAGCTGCCTGTGCAATAACAATGGTATCACTGCCATTTTCAGCAACAACGTTCATGCCGCCAAACACGGCGGTTACTTCGGCGCGCCCGCGTGGCAGTTTGGCAACCAACGTATCGACATCAACTTTGTCAGGCTCTTGAACCCCAACCGTAACCTGAACACGCATTGCGTCGTGGGACATTTCAAGCGCACCAAACAACGGCAATGATGAGTGGCGGAATGCATCCTCAATCGCACGCGCACAGGCCTTGGTGTAATCCTTACCGTGCAAATCGTTGCCCATGCCCATTTCGATAATAATACGCTGTTCTTGAACACTATCAGTCATCCGAACGCTCCATATCAAAGGCGACAGACAAGGCAACGTTTGCCATAATTGTCGGGTTTCCGGTGCCTTCAGGGCGCGCTACATCTAAACCGCCTTTGTGAACCTTGAACGTCGTCTTGCCGTATGGGAACACCTCGGCCACAGCTTTCACGTCGACCTCTTCGGGTTTCTGAACCGCAATCTCGACAGTGATCTGCATGGCATCTTTTGGGAAATCAAACAGCTCCGCCAAATTGATCGAATTGTGCCACAGCGCATCTTGGACCGCACGCTTTGCAGCTTGGGTATAGTCCCCACGGCGCAGCGATGTGCCCATTCCAAATTCTGTCAAAAGTCGCATCACTCAACCTCATCCGCTTGAAATACAAAACATCTGTCGCGTGGCACGGTCAACCACATCACAGTTCCAACTTTGGGTAAGAAAACATTGGGCACGGTGGCCTTCATCAAGGTTCCATCGTGATCCAATCGAAATTCCACAAGGCTTTCGTTACCCATGAATCTTGCGCGTTCAACAACAGCCCGCGCAGCGGTTCCATCGGCAGGCGTTGGCTTTGGCCCCTCGCCCGCTCGGTCAAAATCGATCCGCAGGTGCTGTGGACGAAAGGTGATATCAACCTTTGTTCCGTCAGGCATCCCAGGCGCTAAGAACCGACCAAAGGGGGTCACTGCCAATGCGCCTTCGACAGTGGCGTTAAGCATGTTAGCATCGCTAAAGAACGCAACAGATGCACGATCCAGCGGTCGTGTGTAAACGTTGTAGGGTGCCCCTTGCTGCACGATCTTGCCATTGCGCATCAATGCGATCTCATCGGCCATACGCATCGCTTCATACGGTTCATGCGTTACAAGAAGCACCGCAGTATCTTCCTCTTTCAGAATACTCAGCGTTTCATCACGAATGCCATCCCGCAGGCGGTTATCTAAGCCAGAGAATGGTTCATCCATTAGCATAATGCGTGGTCGTGGAGCCAAGGCGCGAGCCAAAGCAACACGTTGTTGTTCACCGCCAGATAGCTGATGCGGGTACCCGTCAATGAACTGTGAAAGCCCCACACGGGAAAGCAATTCCTCGACGCGCGTGCGCTTGTCGGCCTTCGATCCGGTCAGCCCGTAGGCGACGTTGTCGGCCACGCTAAGATGGGGAAACAATGCAAAATCTTGAAACATCAGGCCAATTTCACGCCGTTCAGGCGGCACTCGCATGACTGTGTCGCAAATCAGTTTGCCATCTACGTAAATTTCGCCGCTGTCTTGCATCTCGACGCCAGCAATCATCCGCAAAGTGGTAGACTTACCACAACCAGACGGACCAAGCAGGCAAGTCACCTGCCCAGGCATAATCTTTAGAGAAACATCATCAACAACTGCGCGGCCATCAAAGCTGCGGCGCAAGTTACGGATTTCCAGCCGTGGCGTGTGATCATTCGAAGTGCTCAACGGTGCAGCCTTTATTATCCGATGAAAAGGGTCGGATTAGCAGCTATCAGCCCTTCCGCGCCCCCGCAAGCACTGCAGTAAAACCAACAACCAAAACAACAATACAAATCACTAGCAACTGTTCGTATTTGTGGCCTTCAGGAAGGATGCTTGCGATGCTGGGCCAAGCGCGACCAAAATAGGCAAATGCGCCTAGAATGGCCGATGTAAACGCCACAAGATATGACCAAAGTGCGATTTGACGCCCCATAACCAATCCAACTATCAAGACAGGTGATAGAAACATAGATGCAGTTCCTGAAACGGCGACAGCATCAAACAGCGTCTTATTGCCCCACAGTGTTAAAACACCACCTGCCAACATAAAGACAACCATCACGGCGCGTCCGCCATTGAGGCTGCGCGGCGCTAGGCGTAGTTCGTCAACAACCAACCGTGCCGCAGACGCAAGTGCGCTGTCCAAAGTGCTGAGTGCTGACACCAACAGCGACACCATCAACAATACAAATACCCACGCAGGGAACATGGTGCTCCACGTGCCTATCAATTCACCTTCATATTCGGCACCTGTCAGACTGGCTTGGATGCCAAAGAACCCAAATCCAATGATGCACAGTGTTGAAATCCAAAAAGCATGCAGGAAAGAGCGGCGTGTTGTCTCTTTGTCCGCAATAAATCCACGGTCCATCATCACAGGATCATGTGCCGGATAGGAAAACACCTGAAGCGCGGCAACAACCAGTAAAACCCAACCATTATATGGTCCAGAAGTGCCCGGAGCTGTCAAAACTGCACCCGGATTGAAATCAGGACCCGCGACCAACGCGATGAACGCCGCACCAAATGCGACAAGGAACAAAGTCATCTGAACGACGTCCGTGCGCAGCGCAGCACTCATGCCACCCCATGCGGAATAGGCAAAACCCAAAACAGCAACGATAAGTATCGCCGATGTACCAGATCCACCTAGCACAGCGGCTGCAATCAACCCGACGACCAATAGGTTGGCAAAAACTTCGGAAAGAAGGCGCAAACCAATGACCACATTATAGGTTGTTGTTCCTGCTTTGCCAAAGCGCGCCCCAAGCCAATCTTGAACCGACGTTGCCCCACCCTCGCGCAAACGCAAGACAATGAACCCACCAGTTAGGAATGAAGCGTAATACCCCGCGTAAGCCAGAGTGCCCGCGATTCCGTAAAAGTACCCCAAGATGGCCGCATTCATGAGGCTTCGCGCAAAAATCCAAGTTGTCACTTGGCTCAAGACTAAAACCCAAAGACCAGGTGCGCCGCCATTTTCAGACATACCACCAAAGAAACCATCGACTGTTGCACGACGCGGTGCAGCAAAAAGACTAGCGATTACAACAAATGCAAAAATAACGATAAGGGCTGTGGCTTGCATGATTTCCTCGGGCAAATAATTCGTGATCGCTCTAACAGCCTCGTAACATTCGCGCCACTACCGAAGTGCAACACACTGCAATGTGATGTGTTAATTGGAGGTCAGCTGGAAATCCAAAACCGTATGATCGACACCGTTGACCTGAATTGTGATGCGATGCGCGCCTTCAAACAAAGTAAAGGTGGTCGCATCCGCCTTCAATTTATGTGCCTTTTTCAGGTTCAGCGGGGCATCTGGCCCAACCTTACCCTGCTTGAGTTTGAATACCTTTTCAGCACGTTTGCCATCAGCACGCGCAAATTCGATCCGATAATCGACAAGCACAGGGCATTGCGTTTGTGCAGAAATCGTAATCTCAAATGAAACTGCATCCCCCATCATCACAACAGGAGTGAGTATTTGTGCATCGACAGAAATCGGCACGTGCCTACTGTAACCCAACAACTCTAGCGCGCCCATATGCCCCTGTTTTACAAGGGTCCGAAGGCTGTGGCGGGTCATCCAATCCAGCTCTTTAACCGATTGGCGGCCCTGTTTTTTCCAATCAACCAGTAGCGAAACAACTGTGTCGGCATTAATCTTAGATATGTCATTCATGTGGTTTGCGACTGAACGGGTTACAAACCGCGCAATGTCCGCATGCAACGCATTCAAAAATGGAATGGTTTGCTCTTGCGTCAAGGCAACCGACTTAGCCCAAGGCAAACGTGGCCGTGTCCCCTCGCTCACCAAACGACGCACATGATAGTTTTCATCCTGCGCCCACACAGCAAGACGTGCCAACGTTTCATCGGGCCAACGATTCAAGAATGGTCTGATGTAAAATTCCATCGAAAAGCGCTTTGTCGCTTCATACAATAGATCAAGGGAACGTTCACGGTGGTCTTCAAGTCCGTGCCGCACAGCCAAAATACCGGGAACCGCGTGGATAAAATGGCCAAAGTCGTCATCACTCAAGGTTGGGTTCAACATCTTAGGCATCGCCGCCTCAAGTTGATCCGCCATTGTTGGAAAATCAGACGCAAGCTGCGTTTCCATGCAATCTGCCATCCATTCAAGACGCTGCAGCAGCTCGCGATCAGCAAAGCCCGCTAAGGCTTCGCTCTCAAAACGCGTTCCATCAAAGGATGGGATGCCAGCGCCAAATTCCTGCGCTAGCCGCCCAATCGTCTCTGGGTTAAACAGATGGTCCTTTAACGAGAACCGTTCTTTTGGCGTTGCCATGGTTAGAGAGTTGCGTTCGTCGCGCCGCCATCCATCAGCAAGTTTTGCCCAACAATAAATCCAGCATGCTGGCTGCACAAAAATGCACAAGCGGCACCAAATTCAGCGGCCGAACCATAACGACCTGCGGGAATCGTAGCGGCGCGTTCTGCACGTGCTTCTTCCATCGTGATCCCTTTTGCATTGATAACACCCGTATCAAGTGCAATTGCGCGATCAGTGTCGTGAATACCCGGCAAAAGATTGTTGATATTGACGCCGTGGCCAGCAACTTGGCGCGAAGTGCCTGCGACATAACCGGTCAAACCTGCGCGTGCAGAATTGGATAATCCCAACACAGCAATCGGTGCTTTGACCGACTGTGACGTGATATTAACTACCCGCCCCCAGCCACGGTCCATCATTCCCGGCAATAGCGCTTTCATCAATGTGATCGGTGTCAGCATATTGGCATCAATGGCTTTGATGAAATCATCACGGGTCCAATCAGACCACATACCAGGAGGTGGCCCACCTGCGTTTGTGACAAGAATATCAACACCTTGCGCAGCGGCAAGAACCGCTTCCTGACCTTCAGGCGTAGTCACGTCGGTGGCAACAGTAACAACTTCTACACCGTATTCGGCACGAATAGCGGCTGCTGAGGCTTCCAATGCTTCTGAACCACGTGCGTTCATCACAAGGTTTACGCCAGCCGCAGCAAGCTGCTGCGCACAGCCCAAACCCAAACCTTTTGATGATGCACAGACCAGTGCCCGTTTACCCGAAATTCCTAAATCCATGATCCGTCCCTTTTTCAATTTGATATAGCACTAACACCGTCAGTCCTCTAAGCGCTAGCAAAAGAACTGCAATTGACCTGATACCGCCACAGTCATAGTTTAGCCCACTATCATCGTCTCATCCTGAATGGTCCACAATGCCTCAGTCAAAATCATCCACACTTGCTCCAGCGCAAACCCTGCCCGTCTACAAAAGTACCGATTTTTTGGTAATTGACGGCGCAAACTTGGATGACCCTTTGTCTTTTGCTGCAGAATTATTGCTGGATGATGTTTACGAATTAGGCAAATCGATCGAGCCTGTTCGATTGGCCCTTCATGCGGTTTCAGAAATCAAATTCACTGTAGCGGAGGGCACTGAAATTGGGGCCGTTGGCTCTGCTTTGCACTTGGACAGTGCATTGACCTTTATGTCACCGGACGGACAAATAACAGACGCCTTAATTTTGGTCGAAGGCGACGACGAAGGCGATATAAACGAGATTTATTTACTCCCTTTGTCCCCACTTGCAGCCCACACAAGCTATAGTCTTGTCGGGATCAATACAAAGACACCCGCACACACATTCGCCCAAGTTGCCTGCGTGAGTTTTTCTCGTGGAACTCACATTACGCTTGCCTCTGGCGAACAACGCCGCATTGAAGAGCTCAATGTTGGCGACCGCGTTTTAACCCGCGATGACGGGCCGCAAAAAGTACAATGGATCGGACAGAACACGGTTCGGGCCGTGGGCGAATTTGCCCCGATTTGCATCAAGGCCGGTACACTTAACAACGACAACGACCTTATCGTCAGTCCTGATCACCGCCTTTTCATCTATCAACGCTCGGATGAGTTGGGTGCAGGCCGTGCCGAGTTATTGGTCAAAGTGCGCTATCTCTTGAATGATGACACCGTATTCACTAAAGCTGGTGGATACGTCGATTACTTTCAGTTGCTCTTTGACAGCCATCAAATCATCTACGCTGAAGGTATAGCAGCAGAGTCCATGTTGATAGACAAGCGCACTAAACCCGTGTTGCCAGCACATATCGCTAAAGACATGGGTGATGTCATCCCTGGCCACTCGGACAGACCGCATGCAGGTTTGGACGTTCAAGAAGGCCTACTGAATCGCCCGGATGCTGCCGCCATTTTGCGCCGCGCTTCAGCACGCTGACAAAACTATCCTGACTCGCACCGCTTGCGCGACCAGACCCCTCAATCTATAGGGGCTGATATGTTGGATAACGCCTCAAACCGCCCCGCCTTGCCGCCTGAAATCGCGCGCCGTCGTACTTTTGCGATTATTTCGCATCCGGATGCTGGAAAGACGACTCTCACAGAGAAGTTCTTGTTGTTTGGTGGTGCAATCCAAATGGCGGGCCAAGTACGGGCCAAAGGTGAATCGCGCCGGACGCGTTCTGACTTTATGGCGATGGAGAAAGATCGTGGAATTTCAGTATCAGCATCCGCAATGTCATTTGATTTCAAAGAGTTCCGGTTCAACCTTGTTGACACCCCCGGTCACTCTGACTTTTCCGAGGATACATACCGCACACTTACAGCTGTTGATGCAGCGGTTATGGTTATCGACGGTGCAAAAGGCGTTGAGTCACAAACACAAAAGCTTTTTGAAGTTTGCCGGATGCGCGACCTGCCAATCCTAACATTCTGTAACAAAATGGACCGCGAAAGCCGCGATGTTTTCGAAATCATCGACGAGATCCAAGAAAACCTTGCCATAGACGTAACGCCAGCCAGTTGGCCCATCGGCGTGGGCCGCGATTTTATCGGCTGCTATGACATCCTTCGTGATCGCCTTGAATTGATGGATCGCGCCGATCGCAACAAGGTTTCTGAATCTATTGAGATCAATGGCTTGGATGACCCATTGCTAGAACAGCACGTACCAGCCGCCCAGCTTGCACAGTTACGTGAAGAACTGGAAATGGCACGTGAATTGCTGCCCCCCATGGACAAAGAAGCCATGGCCGAAGGGTCCCTAACCCCTATCTGGTTTGGGTCTGCGATCAATTCATTCGGTGTAAAAGAGCTTATGGAAGGCATCGCCAACTATGGCCCAGAGCCACAGATTCAAACAGCCCAGCCGCGCAACATCGGACCTGAGGAAAAGAAGGTTGCAGGCTTTGTTTTCAAGGTTCAAGCGAACATGGATCCAAAGCACCGTGATCGCGTAGCATTTGTGCGCCTCGCCTCTGGTCACTTCCACCGCGGTCAAAAGTTGACTCACGTACGCAGCAAAAAGTTGATGACAATTTCCAATCCGGTACTGTTCCTCGCATCTGACCGTGAATTGGCGGAAGAAGCTTGGGCTGGCGACATCATTGGCATCCCAAACCACGGGCAATTGCGCATCGGCGATACGTTGACCGAGGGCGAAGCCATTCGCGTGACTGGCATCCCTTCGTTCGCTCCTGAATTGCTACAAGGTGTGCGTGCAGGCGACCCACTTAAGTCTAAGCACCTTGAAAAAGCATTGATGCAATTTGCTGAAGAAGGAGCTGCGAAAGTATTCAAGCCATCCATCGGCGCTGGCTTTGTCGTTGGTGTTGTTGGGCAATTGCAATTTGAAGTCCTCGCAAGCCGTATTGAACTTGAGTACGGGCTGCCTGTTCGCTTTGAGCAATCCCAATTCACATCTGCACGTTGGGTGAATGGAGAAAAGGCCGCTGTCGAGAAATTCATCGATGCAAACAAACAGCACATCTCGCTCGATAATGATGGTGACGTTGTGTATCTGACCCGCCTGCAATGGGACATTGACCGCGTAGAACGCGACTATCCAGATATACGTTTAACAGCGACCAAGGAGATGATGGTTTAACCCTACAGGTTGATATTTCCGGTGTGCATGGCATGGTTAGGCATTGGGTGGGTCAACTATCTTCGCCTGACGTATTCAACGAGGGAAGCTGCAAATGACACGTTGGGGAGTAGTGGCGACGATCTTGGCACCCACGTTGGATGTCTTACGCTTTGCAGCATACCATCTGGATGCAGGTGCCCACCGCCTTTTCATCTATCTGGATGACCCAGAATCTGACGCCTATGCATTACTCAAAGCACACCCAAAAATTCGTGTTCATCAATGCAACGATGCACATTGGAAAAAATTGGGCGGAAAGCGCCCAGTCAAACATCAGGTTCGTCAAAGTAAAAACGCGACCCACGCCTATAACCGCAAAACTGATGTCGATTGGCTGATCCACATCGATGTTGATGAATTCATCGTTTCGCAAGCCGATATCGGCACCACACTGTACAAACTGGACGAGCAGACGCTTTGCGCAAGATTGCGGCCCATGGAACAGTTGGTCGGGGATGGTCAGACTTTTAAAGGCTTTATCCCAAACGGCCCTTCCCGCAATGCGATAGTCAAAGACATCTATCCAGAGTTTGGGGAATATATAAAAGGTGGGTTCCTTAGCCACGTTGCAGGCAAAGTGTTTATACGTACAGGCCTTGAGGACGTAAACATACGCATTCACAACGTCTTCCAAGGAGAAGTCACAAATCCCCAACAGGTTAAGCTGCCAACGATGGATTTGGCACATTGCCATGCCAAACCTTGGGAAGACTGGCTGGAATCATTTAGATACCGCCTTAACCACGGATCCTACCGCGCTGAACTTTCGGCTGCAAAAAAGGACGGATTGTCACTCAATACCCTTCTCACTTCACTCGAGGCCTCGGACGGGAAAGCTGGGCTAAGGCGGTTTTATGATGAAGTGGCAGTAGACACTGCCTGCACTCCAAGATCGTTTAAAGGGCCACAATCTGCTTCGCGAAATAAATCTAGATTTAGATGCAAAATTGGCGCGGCACTTTCCTGACTTAACCTGAGCATTTGACCCGAAGGCTGCTTCTTGGTATGCCCCGCCGAGTGTCGCGACGATTGGGTCGCCCCTAGGGCCATGAGGGCCGACATAAATTGCTGCAGCGGGCGACGATATTGTCCGCAACATTCGGACATACATGACAAAATTTTCTGATCTGAACCTCGCTCCTAAGGTACTCAAGGCCGTTGTTGAAGCTGGATACGAAAGCCCAACACCCATCCAAGCCGGTGCGATTCCCCCTGCCCTTGAGGGACGTGACGTTCTGGGTATTGCCCAAACTGGTACCGGTAAGACGGCCAGCTTTACGCTGCCTCTAATCACGATGCTGGCCCGCGGGCGCGCGCGCGCGCGCATGCCCCGCAGCCTGGTACTTTGCCCAACACGCGAATTGGCCGCACAGGTTGCCGAAAACTTCGACACCTATGCCAAGCATGTAAAATTGACCAAGGCGCTGTTAATTGGCGGCGTTTCGTTCAAGGAACAAGACACGCTGATAGACAAAGGCGTTGACGTTCTCATTGCGACACCAGGCCGTCTGCTTGACCATTTCGAACGTGGTAAATTGATTTTGAATGACGTGAAAGTCATGGTTGTTGATGAAGCTGACCGCATGCTGGACATGGGATTTATTCCTGATATCGAACGCATCTTTGGTCTGACACCATTCACGCGCCAAACTTTGTTCTTCTCTGCTACTATGGCACCAGAGATTGAGCGTATTACAAATACGTTCTTGTCAAACCCTGCGCGCGTTGAAGTCGCGCGTCAGGCATCGGCTTCTGAGAACATCGAACAAAGCGTCGTTATGTTCAAAGCGTCTCGCAAAGAGCGCGAAGCGACTGAAAAACGTGATGTTTTACGTAAGTTGATCGATCTCGAGGGTGACAAATGCGCTAACGCGATCATCTTCTGCAACCGTAAGGTTGATGTTGATACCGTAGCTAAGTCTTTGACAAAGCATGGTTATGATGCGGCCCCAATTCACGGTGATCTTGACCAATCTCAACGCACTAAGACGCTTGAAAAGTTCCGCAGCGGTGGATTGCGCTTCTTGTGTGCGTCAGATGTTGCTGCACGTGGCTTGGATGTTCCATCCGTAAGCCACGTCTTTAATTTCGACGTTCCAAGCCACGCAGAAGACTACGTGCACCGTATTGGTCGCACAGGTCGCGCTGGTCGTGATGGTAAAGCGGTAATGATCTGCTCACCACGTGACGAAAAGAACTTTGAAGACGTCGAGCGGTTGCTTCAAAAAGAAATTCCACGTTTGGAAAACCCACTTGCAAAAAAGGCACCGGCTGAGAAATCAGCTGAACCTGCTAAAAAACGTGCTTCTAAAAAAGCAGATGCAGCTAAAGAAACCTCTGCCCCAAAAGAGACGAAGGCAGACGCTGTGGAAACAGATGCGCCGCGCGAGGCAAAACCAAAACGGACACGTAGCCGCACGCGCAAACCAGCTGAGACGGCACCTGTTGTGGAGGCACCAGAAGCCGTAGTTGCACAAGCACCTGTTAAAGATGTTGTGGTTGAGGCTGCATCGCCTGCTCCAGTTGCCCAACCAGTACCTGAAGCAACACAAGCGCAGCCTGAGCCACAGAAGTCGAACCGCACACGCGGTGGACGTGGACGTAATAACAACAACAATAATAACACAAGTGATCGTAACAACGATCGTGGCGGACGTGTCCAAGGTTTGGGTGACCACACTCCAACTTTCATCGGCAAAAGCTTTGCAGAGCGGTATGAAGGCTAAGACAACCTAACACCGACCACAAATAGTGAAAAAGCCCCGGACCTTGGTTAAGGTCCGGGGCTTTTTTATTTGAATTCGATTAGCTGGATGAAGGGCTGCAATGCAGCCCCACTTCCCACAAAATGGTTTAGCTAAGACGGCTAACCACAATCGTAACTTCAGGTTTCTTGCCAACTTCGTTCTGGCCAGTCTGGCGAACGATCTTGCGCAAAGCTTCATTCAACTTTGCATCGTCTCGCAAAGTCTTTGCGTTTGCACGGCCCAAGAACTGTGAAAGGTCAGCTTCTAGAACGTCCGTCAAAGCAGTATTAGACGTACCAGTTTCGGCCAAGCCCAAAACTTCGCACCACGGATCACCCAATGGCTCGTCATCTTCGTCCATGATCAGCGTTACGATCACGTGGCCGTTTAGGGCCATACGAATACGATCACGCACAACACCATCAAGTGCGCCAATTTGAACAGAACCATCCAAATAAGTGCGACCAGTTTCGATATATTCTGCAACCTGTGGCTTATCGCCAGTCAGATCGATCATCATACCGTTCACGGCCAATACACCTGTAATGCCTTTTTCAGCGCCCAGTTTCACGTGCTCACGCAAGTGACGGTGTTCACCGTGCATCGGGATCAGGATCTCTGGCTTGACGATGTCGTGCATCCGCTGGATATCAGGACGGTTTGCGTGGCCAGACACGTGGTAGTGACCAGAACTGTCATCAACCACATCAACGCCCTTTTCGGAAAAGGCGTTCATAATCTGAATAACACCTTTTTCGTTGCCCGGGATAGTCTTGGACGAGAAGAGGAATGTATCGCCCTCCTTCATTGTGAGACCCATATATTTGCCACGTGCCAACTGTGCAGAGGCTGCACGGCGTTCGCCTTGTGAACCAGTCACCAGCAACATCACCTTTTCGCGTGGCAATGCTTTTGCGTCGTCAGGGCTGATAACTTTTGGAAAGTCTTTCAACACGCCCGTCTCAATCGAAGCTTCAACCATACGGCGCATCGCACGACCCAAAAGGACGATTGAACGGCCTGCGCGTTCGCCTGCTTCTGCCAGAGTTTTCACTCGTGCAACGTTAGAGGCGAACGTGGTCGCAACAACCATACCAGTGGCAGCTGAAACCATTTTTTCGATTTCAGGACCAACAGTGATTTCAGATTGACCAGCATTCGGTGAGAAAACATTGGTACTGTCACAGACAAGGACCTTAACACCGTCTTTGCAAACCTCAGCCCATAACTCTGGATCGAACGCTTCGCCAACGATTGGTGTTTCGTCCAGTTTGAAATCGCCGGTGTGCACGATGCGCCCTGCTGGCGTGTCTATAACCAATGCACCGCTTTCCGGGATCGAGTGCGAGATAGGCAAAAAGCCAACCTTAAAGGGTCCAAAATCGCGTTGTTCAGGCCAAGAGCCCATAACTGTTACTGCGTCATCTGGATAGCCGTACTCTGACATCTTGCGACGTGCGATGTTTGCAGTAAATGGGCGGGCATAGATTGGCGCTTCAAGACGTGAATAGGTATGCGAAACTGCACCTACGTGGTCTTCGTGAGCATGAGTTACAAAAACGGCTTCAATACGGTCTTTGCGCTCTTCCAGCCAGCTTACGTCTGGTAGGATAAGGTCAACACCAGGGGAACCATCCATATCTGGGAAGGTTACACCAAGATCGATAACGATCAAGCGTTCTTCATTTGGTTTGCCGTAGCCATATACATAGGCGTTCATGCCGATTTCGCCTGCGCCACCGAGGGGCAGGTAGATTAAACGTTCACTGCTCATGAGATCAGTTATTTTCCTTGTTGTACCGATGAATCACGGTCAATCCGTGCATCGTTAAATCATCTTGAAAGTCGTCAAACAGGTTCTCTGCTTGCTGAAACAAGGGGGCCAGCCCCCCTGTAGAAATTACGCGCATGTCGCGGTGACGCTCCGCCTTAATGCGGGCACATATCTCACGGACTAGACCGACGTAACCCCAAAATACACCCGATTGCATACAGGCAACAGTATTGGTCCCAACAACAGCCTGAGGTTTAGAAATATCAACGTGAGGTAATGCGGCCGCCGCTTGGTGCAAAGCCTCAAGGCTAAGATTAACGCCCGGTGCGATGACACCCCCTACATAGGCGCCATCCGTATCGACCACGTCAAAGGTGGTGGCCGTGCCGAAGTCGACCATGATCAGATCACCGCCATACAGGTCAAACCCAGCGACGGTATTGACCAAACGGTCGGGCCCTACAGCTGTACCCGCGTCGACACGTACTTCGACTGGCAGCTTGCAATCAGATTTACCGACAACAATAGGACGCGTGTTGAAATAACGGTCAGACAGTACACGTAGATTAAACACCACACGTGGCACCGTAGAGGAAACGATCACATCTGTGATGTTCACATCGATCTTCTGGAACTCCATCAGCGAGCTCAACCAAACATAATATTGGTCCGCTGTGCGTTTCCAATCTGTCGCAGTTCGCCACGTTCCGATGAATTGCTCACCGTCCCAGATTGAAAAAACAGTATTGGTATTGCCGCAGTCGATTGCCAGAAGCATAGCTTGGCTCCGCTATTTAGAAATATACGTCCGCCGCCGGAATGGCGATGCGGCCTTGGGATGTCTCTAGAACAAGTTGCCCTGTCTCGTCTACCTCACGAAAGGTCCCCTGCCATTCCTCACGTGCCGTGCGCGCTGTAATAACCTCGCCCAAGCGCGCCGCATGGATCATCCATGCCCTACGGATTGGGGCAAAGCCATATTTTCGGAATTGATCTTCATAGCGATCAAAGGCGCTTGCTAACAGGTCCAGAAAATCTTCGACGGAAACCGTCAAACCTAACTCGCCGCGCAAAGATACAGGGCGAACTGCGCCCTCTTCGACTTCACCTACGGTCGGTGCGCTGGCTAGATTTACACCGATGCCGATGGCCAAATGGTTCATACCGCCACTTTGCCCTGCACTTTCCAGAAGGATACCAGCAACCTTGCCGCCCCTTAGCAAAACATCATTTGGCCACTTAAGGGCAAACGCTTCCTCTTGCCCTGTAGCTGCGACAAACGCATCTCTAAGGGCAAGCGAAGCGATGAAAGAGCGTAATGCGGCATCCGCAGGTGGGCCAGACACAGGAAGCAGTAATGTAGCTGCGAAATTCCCCTTCGGCATCATCCATGCGCGTCCACGGCGACCACGCGCTGCAGTTTGCTCGTGTGCCAATATCCATTCAGGGCCGGATAGCTGTGGCGCGATCCTCGTTGCTTCGCTTAGTGTGGAGTCAACAGAATCCAAAACGCGGCGGCCATAGTTATCTGGCCAACCGCTCATTTTGGATCGTCTCTAATGTAGGTCTTAGTTAACAAGCGCCGCTGCCGCTGCGGTTGCAGCTGTTTCAACACCAAACATGTTGATGATGCCAAACACCATGACCGCAGCAGACGCCATCAAAAAGCCCAATAGGATCGTTGACTTGTTCGCATCCAAACCTTCAGCCTGCTCTTCACCAAAGTACATGAAAAAGACAATACGAAGGTAGTAGAACGCACCGATGACAGACGCGATAACACCTGCAATAGCCAACCATGCCAAACCAGCATCATAAGCAGCACGCAAGACGTACAGTTTACCGAAAAAGCCTAACATTGGCGGAACACCCGCCAGTGAGAACAGTAAGATCAACATAGCAAACGCGCGACCAGGTTGTGCCGTTGCGTACATGTTCAGTGAAGATATCTCAGTGACCGGTTGACCATCTTTTTCCATCGAAAGAATAAAGGCGAATGTGCCGATGTTCATAGCAACATAGATCGTCATATAAACCAGCATTGCTTCGACACCCAATGCGGTACCTGCAGCAAGGCCCATCAAGGCATAGCCCATGTGTGCAATGGATGAATAAGCCATCAGGCGTTTGATGTTGGTTTGACCGATCGCTGCCACTGCCCCCAAGAACATGGACAACAATGAAATCAACGCAACAACTTGCTGCCAATCGGGAACAGCGTTTCCAAAGGCATCATGCATAACACGCGCAAACAGCCCCATCGCAGCGACTTTAGGTGCTGTTGCGAAGAATGCTGTGATTGGCGTTGGGGCACCTTCGTAGACATCAGGGGTCCACATGTGGAATGGCACTGCAGAAACTTTGAAGGCCATGCCTGAAATCACAAAGATCAGACCAAACAACAAGCCAACTGAAACATCACCATGAACCGCAGTTTCGATAATACCGGAAAACAGAGTTGTACCCGCATAGCCGTAAATCAACGATGCACCATAAAGCAGGATACCGGACGACAATGCGCCCAGAACAAAGTATTTAAGGCCAGCCTCAGTAGAACGTGCGCTATCGCGGCGCAAGGATGCGACAACATACAAGGCCAATGACTGCAGCTCGAGGCCCATATAAAGCGCCATAAGATCGCCGGCACTGACCATCATCATCATGCCTACTACGCTAAGTGCGACCAAGATAGGGTATTCAAAACGCAACAAGCCGCGTTTGCTCATATAGCCTTCACCCATGAGCAATACGGCCGCTGTTGAAAGAAGGATAACGACTTTAGCAAAACGTGAGAAACCATCGTCGCTGAACATGCCGTTGAAGGCGACATTCGTCCCCTCGCCCGTTAGGCCAATCCATGCAGCAAGGGCGGCCATAGCTGCGCTGGTCAGCCAAACCAAAGTGGATGCTACCCCGTCTTTGCCAGTGTAAACGCCGCCAAGCAGCGCAAAGATCGCAAACAGTGCAAGCAAAATTTCTGGCAGAATGATGTTCAGATCAGCGGACATATGCCCCGTCCTTCTTATTGAGAGGCTGCTTGGGACACGGCATCTGCCGCGGCCAAGGCCGTCTCATAGTTTGTTACAAGTGCAGTCACCGAAGGACCAATGATATCAAGGACCAATGCAGGATAGACGCCCAATAGGATCGTCATAACCACCAACGGCGCAAAGATGACACGCTCACGTGTGCCCATGTCTGTGATTGATTTCAGGCTTTCCTTGATCAAGTCGCCCATCACAACACGGCGGTACAACCACAGCGCATAGGCAGCTGAGAAGATAACACCTGATGTTGCAACCGCAGCCACCCATGTGTTCACTTTGAACACAGCTACCAATGTAAGGAATTCACCTACAAACCCAGACGTGCCTGGCAGACCGACGTTGGCCATAGTGAAGAACATAAAGATCATCGCATAAGCAGGCATGCGGTTCACAAGACCACCATATGCATCAATCTCGCGTGTGTGCATACGGTCGTAAATAACGCCAACGCATAAGAACAACGCGCCAGAGATGAAACCGTGGCTGATCATTTGGAAGATGGCGCCATCAATCCCCTGCTGGTTCGCAGCAAAAATACCCATGGTTACAAAACCCATGTGTGCAACGGATGAATAGGCAATCAGCTTTTTCATGTCTTGTTGCACCAAAGCGACCAAAGAGGTGTACACAATCGCAATCGCAGACATCCACAACACCGTTGGTGCCAAAACGTCGGATCCGACTGGGAACATAGGCAGCGAAAAGCGCAAGAAACCGTAACCACCCATTTTCAAAAGGATCGCTGCCAACACAACAGAACCTGCCGTTGGGGCCTGAACGTGTGCGTCAGGCAACCAAGTGTGTACAGGCCACATTGGCATCTTCACCGCGAAGGAGGCAAAGAAAGCCAAGAACATCAAGGTCTGCATCCCGCCAACGATGTGAATACCCAGCAGATCAAATGATCCGTATGAGAACTCGTGAACCAAAAGTTTAGCAATGTCAGTTGTGCCAGCATCTGCAAACATGGCGACCATTGCGATCAACATCAAAACAGAACCAAGGAAGGTATAAAGGAAGAACTTGAAGCTTGCGTAGATGCGGTTTGCACCACCCCAGATACCAATGATCAAGAACATTGGGATCAGGCCTGCTTCAAAGAAGACGTAGAACAACACCAGATCCAAGGCCATAAAAACGCCCAGCATCAGTGTTTCTAACATCAAGAATGCAATCATGTATTCTTTGACGCGTGTTTCGACGTTCCAAGATGCGGCAATAACCAAAGGCATCATGAAAGTCGCCAACATTACAAACAGGATGCTGATACCATCGACGCCCATTTTGTACTGTAGGCCCATCAACCATGTAGTGTCTTCAACCATTTGGAAGTCGGTGTTGTTTCTGTCAAAGCCCGCCAAAATGAACAAAGAGACGACAAAGGTCGCACTGGTTGCAAATAGGGCAATCCACTTTGCATTCTTACGGGCGGCTTCATCATCGCCACGCAGGAACACAGCCATAATTAGCGCTGCAACTGCTGGGATGAATGTGACGATGGAAAGAAGGTTATCCATTAGTGTGCTCCTCCGCTCATCGTCATCCATGTAACAAGGACCGCGATCCCTATCACCATGGCAAAGGCGTAAGTAAATATATAGCCGGACTGCGCGCGCCCTGCGAGTTTAGTGAAGAATGGAATAATACCCATCGCAACACCGTTCAACGTTCCATCGATCACCTGACCATCGCCACGTTTCCACAAGAAACGACCCAATGCCTTTGCAGGGTTCACGAACAAGAAGTCATACAGTTCGTCGATGTACCATTTGTTCTTGAGGAACAAATAGAGAGGGCGCTGATTTTCAGCCAAACGTGCAGGCAGTGTCGGATTCCAAATGTAGAACCACATAGCCATCAAGAAACCACCAAGCATTGCGATAAACGGTGATGCCTTAACCCATTTTGGAACTGCGTGTGCATCTTCCAAGACGTGGTTGTCAGGTGCGATATAAAGCGCGCCTTCACCCGGTTTGCCTGTAAACACGTAGTGATGTTTGGCTTTCTTGCCATCGTCTTTCGCGTGGTCATCGGCTTTTGTATCACCGTAATCATCCGTTTTAGTCTCACCGTGAGCGTCACCGTGCGCACCCTCTTCAGCATATGGAATGCCGTAGAACGTTGCGACTTGATCAGCATGACCAAAGAAGGGTTTGAACCAAAGCATACCAGCAAAGATCGCACCGAGGCTTAGAACCCCTAGTGGGATCAGCATAACCATCGGGCTTTCATGCGCGTGATCATGGGTGTGCTTGTCACCGCGTGCTTCGCCGTAGAATGTCATGAACATAAGACGCCATGAGTAGAACGACGTCATTGCAGCAGCAATCACAAGCATCCAGAACCCGTAGGATGAGCCACCAGCAAAGGCACTTTCGATGATCACGTCTTTAGACACAAAGCCCGCGAAACCAATTGGAAAACCGAACATGTCGTAGCTGAATGGGATACCAACACCGGTAATCGCCAAAGTACCCAACATCATTGCGCGGAAGGTCCACGGGATCTTCTTACGCAATGCGCCGTAATTGTTCATGTCTTGCTCATGGTGCATCGCGTGGATGACTGAACCCGCACCCAGGAACAACATCGCTTTAAAGAAAGCGTGTGTGAAAAGGTGGAACATGGCGGCAGAATACATCCCAACACCAACCGCCACGAACATATAGCCCAGCTGTGAGCAGGTTGAATATGCAATAACGCGTTTGATGTCAGTTTGGACCAAACCAACGGTCGCCGCGAAGAATGCCGTTGTTGCACCCAATACCGTTATGAACATTGTCGCTTGTGGTGCAAATTCCAACAGTGGGGACATACGGCACATCAAGAAGACGCCGGCAGTAACCATTGTCGCTGCGTGGATCAGGGCAGACACAGGTGTCGGGCCTTCCATCGCGTCTGGCAACCAAGTGTGTAGGATCAATTGTGCAGATTTGCCCATCGCGCCGATGAACAAAAGGATGGCGAGCAGGTTTGCCGCGTTCCAATCAGCCCACAGGAACGTAATGCTCATTTCCGCCAAAGCTGGCATAGCCGCAAAGATGTCATCGAACTTAACCGAGTCCGTCAGCATATAGATGCCGAAGATACCAAGTGCGAAACCAAAGTCACCAATACGGTTTACAACAAACGCTTTGATCGCAGCCGCATTCGCGGAAGGCTTACGGTAGTAAAAGCCAATCAAAAGGTAGGATGCTACGCCAACGCCTTCCCAACCAAAGAACATTTGGATCAGGTTGTCAGAAGTCACCAACATCAACATCGCGAAAGTAAAGAACGACAGATAAGCGAAGAAACGCGGCTTGTAGCTCTCGCCATCTTTCCACTGAGGATCATCGGCCATGTAGCCAAATGAATACAAGTGTACCAAGCTGGAGACCGATGTGATCACGACCAGCATGATCGCTGTCAGGCGGTCCAAACGAATGGCCCAATCTGTGCTCAGTGATCCACTTTCGATCCAACGAAGGATGTGGATTTGCTCTGTAACACCATCAAAAGAAAGGAAGATGATCCAAGATAAGAACGCCGCTAAGAATAGAAATCCTGTCGCGATCCACTGTGCTGTTGTTTCACCGACAAAGCGCCAGCCAAAACCACAAAGAAGTGAACCGATTAGCGGAGCGAAGAGTACTGTTAGTTCCATGCTCTTAACCCTTCATCACGTTTACGTCTTCAACAGCGATCGTGCCACGATTGCGGAAGAAGCATACAAGGATCGCAAGGCCAATCGCAGCCTCGGCGGCGGCAACGGTTAAGACAAACAGGGTAAAGACCTGCCCGACAAGATCACCAAGGAATGATGAGAAGGCCACCAAGTTGATGTTCACCGCCAAAAGCATCAGTTCAATACTCATCAGCAGAATGATCACATTCTTGCGGTTCAGAAACAGGCCAAAGATGCCGATAACAAATAGCGTCGCCGCCACTGTTAGATAATGTTCTAGTCCGATCATTTCAGTCCCTCGGTCATCGTTGGTCTCAACTTTTCATTCATGGCAGCGTGACGTTACTGCCGGTCGTCTATTCATTTGGTCAGTCAGCGCAGGCTTACAGCCCCTGCCCTGATTTCACGTTCTTCAGTTCCATAGTCTTGGCTGGGTCACGCATCATCTGCGTTACAACATCCTGACGTTTGACATCAGCACGATGGCGTAGCGTCAAAACAATCGCGCCAATCATCGCAACCAACAGGATCAATCCTGAAAGTTGGAACAAAAGGAAATATTGGTCATAAAGGATCATGCCCAAAGCTTCTGTGTTATGGCGATCTGTTGGGGTCACTTGCGCCAGCATGCTTTCGGCTGCTGCGTTGCTTTCCCATGCGCCAAAGGCCATCACGAATTGCATCAAGATGATCAAAGCAATCAACAAGGCCAATGGCATGTATTTCGCCATCTCTGCTTTGAGTTCAGCAAAGTCGATGTCGAGCATCATAACAACGAACAAGAACAATACGGCCACCGCGCCAACGTAGACGATGATCAACAACATCGCGACGAATTCAGCGCCAAGCAGTACAAACAGGCCAGCTGCACTTAGGAATGACAGGATCAACCAAAGCACAGAATGCACTGGGTTACGGCTTACTACTGTAAAGAAACCGCCTGCAATCACGCTGATTGCAAAGAGGTAAAAGGCAAATGCCATCATGTTTCACAGTCCTTCTTGTCGTCAAAAGAGATGTAGCAATAGTTCATCGGTACGGTGCATCCAGCTCGAGGTTACGGGCAATCTCACCTTCCCAACGGTCACCATTAGAAAGAAGCTTGTCTTTGTCGTAAAACAGCTCTTCACGGGTCTCGGTTGAGAATTCAAAGTTCGGGCCTTCAACAATCGCATCCACTGGGCAGGCTTCCTGACAGAAACCACAGTAGATGCACTTGGTCATATCGATATCGTAACGCGTTGTACGGCGCGAGCCGTCTTCACGTGGTTCCGCATCGATAGTGATCGCTTGAGCCGGGCAAACCGCTTCGCACAATTTACATGCGATACAGCGTTCTTCCCCATTTGGGTAACGGCGCAATGCATGTTCACCACGAAAACGTGTGGACAAAGGGCCCTTCTCGTGCGGATAGTTCAAGGTCGCTTTCGGTGCGAAGAAGTACTTCATTCCCAATTTGAAACCTTGCCAAACATCTTGAAGCAGAAAGTACTTGGCCGCGCGGGTGTAGTCGATCTGTGTCATAATTAACCTCCTACTGTCCAACGGGCGTAGATGCCCCAGAACCAGCCAAATTTAGCAGCGAATGCTACGAACACGACCCAAGCTAATGAGAATGGTAGGAAAACTTTCCAACCAAGACGCATCAATTGGTCATAGCGATAGCGCGGCGTGATTGCCTTCACCATTGCAAAGAAGAAGAATACGAAGCCGATTTTAGCGACCATCCAGAAGATGCCGTCTGGCAAACCTGGAACTGGAGACAACCAGCCACCAAAGAACATCAACGAGATCAAAGCGCACATCAGAACAACAGCAACCAGTTCACCAATCATGAACAACAAGAATGGTGTTGATGAGTATTCAACTTGGAAACCCGCAACCAATTCCGATTCCGCTTCGGGAAGGTCAAATGGTGGGCGGTTTGTTTCAGCCAAGGCACTGATAAAGAACAAGATCAGCATCGGGAAGTGCGGCAACCAGAACCAGTTGAACAAACCATAGTCACCAGATTGTGCTTCAACGATCGTGCTGAAGTTCATGGAACCAGAAGAAATGATGATACCAACAATGATAAGACCGATGGAAACTTCATACGAAATCATTTGCGCAGCAGAGCGCAGCGAGCCAAGGAACGGGTATTTGGAGTTAGACGCCCAACCGCCCATAATCACACCGTAAACTTCCAAAGATGACACAGCGAATACATACAAGATCGCCACGTTGATGTTAGACAAAACCCAACCATCGTTGAACGGAATAACCGCCCAAGCAATCAAGGACATCACTAGGGTTACCATCGGGGCCATAAAGAAAACGGCTTTGTCGGCACCCGCAGGGACGATAATTTCTTTGACGATGTATTTGCCGAAGTCCGCAAAGCTTTGCAGTAGACCAAAGGCACCAACCACGTTGGGTCCACGGCGCATTTGCACAGCAGCCCAAACCTTGCGGTCAGCATACATTAGAAACGCCAATGCAATCAGCAATGGCACGACAACCAGTAGAATCTGCCCGATAATCAGCAGCAACATTCCAAGGTTTGTATTAAAAAAGAAATCAGCCATAGGTCCTCACACCGTCGGTATACCCTTCTCCACGCAAGCGGCAGTCACGACTTCAGCGTCGATCGTACGCGATCCGCGCGGCAAGGCAGGCGAGATGGTGTAAACAGCATCTGCCGACCACACGCCACCCTCTTCGTTCACATTTGTGCGTACATGACGCGCAAAACCCCATCCGCGTATCAGCGTATACTGTGCCGCAGCACATTCCGCATAGTTTGATACGTCTTCAGACGTTACTGCGTTGGTCATTTGCACTTTAAATTGCACCAACTCTTGGTCCAATAGCGCGGTTTCCACCCCCAAATATTCGGGGATGAATTGCTCAGCCGTCGGAACGGCAGGCTCACATGCGGCCAGAGGCATCATTGTTATGAGCACCCAAGCCTTCATTCTGCTGCCATTGCTCCGTCGCGACGTGCTTTTGCACCCGTGCTTAGCTCTGCCATCAACTCACTTGCACGTGCAATTGGGTTGGTAAGGTAGAAGTCTGTCACAGCATTACGGAAGTCCGCTTTGCCTAGCTTGCCAGCTTTCTCAGCGTTCCACTCGTTTTCAGCAACAACATCAATTTCACCAAGATGTGGAACGGCTTCAACCAGTGCCGTGCGCAACTGTGCAATGCTATCAAACGGAAGCGTTGCATCTAGTTCAGCGCTCAAAGCACGCAAGATCGCCCAGTTTTCTTTGGCTTCACCCGGCGCAAAGCCTGCGCGTTGTGCCAACTGAGGACGGCCTTCGGTGTTCACGAACAGGCCCGCTTCTTCCGTGTAGGCAGCACCGGGCAGGATGATGTCAGCGCGATGAGCACCGCGATCGCCGTGGCTACCTTGATAAATAACAAAAGGACCCGCTTCGATTTCGACTTCATCCGAACCAAGGTTATAAATAACCTCCGCCGCAGAGACACCGTCCATCGCATCATCATTGGTTGCGCCAATATCCATCGCGCCAACACGACCAGCAGCCGTGTGAAGAACCATGAATTTAGCCTGCATCGTTTCAGCCAACTTCATCGCTGTCCCAAGAACGGCAGCGCCATCAGCTTCAGTCAAAGCGCCCTGACCTACGATAACAATGTTTTCTTGACCGTTCGTCGCAGAATGATCCGCTGCAACCAATTTGGCCAAGCCATCGCGGCCCGTACCCAAGTGAATGCTTTCATATGTGAGATCAATGTTTTCGCCAATGACGGAAACATTCGCGCCTTGTGTCCAAGCTTTGCGAATGCGTGCATTCAATACAGGGGACTCGAGTACTGGGTTTGTGCCGATCAAAACAATGTTTTGCACCGTATCGATATCTTCAATCGATGCAGTACCAACATAGCCAGAGCGATTGCCAGCAGGCAGTTTCGCGCCGTCTGTACGACATTCAACAACACCGCCCTGCGCCTCAATCAAAGTTTTCAAAGCGTAAGCCGCTTCAACAGAAACCAGATCACCAATAAGACCGGCAAGTTTCTTACCCTTCATCGCAGATGCAACAGCGCTTAGCGCTTCAGGCCAGCTCGCTTTACGCAGCTTTCCGTTTTCACGAATGTATGGTGTGTCCAAGCGCTGGCGACGCAAACCATCCCAAACGAAACGGGTTTTGTCAGAAATCCACTCTTCGTTCACACCATCGTGGTTCAACGGCATAAAGCGCATGACTTCACGGCCTTTGGTATCAACACGAATGTTGGATCCAAGTGCGTCCATAACGTCAATTGATTCTGTTTTGGTCAATTCCCAAGGACGCGCAGTAAAGGCGTATGGCTTTGAAACCAAAGCACCAACTGGGCACAGATCAATAATGTTGCCCTGTAGATTCGAATTCAACGTCTCACCAAGGTAAGATGTAATCTCCGCATCTTCGCCGCGACCCGTTTGGCCCATCTGCGTGATGCCAGCAACTTCTGAGGTGAAGCGCACACAACGCGTGCAAGAGATGCAGCGCGTCATATGTGTTTCGACCAATGGACCAAGGTCCAGATCGTCAGTTGCGCGTTTGGCTTCGCGGTAACGTGAAAAATTAACACCATATGCCATGGCTTGGTCTTGCAAGTCGCATTCGCCGCCTTGGTCACAAATCGGGCAATCAAGTGGGTGATTGATCAGCAAGAATTCCATCACACCTTCACGGGCCTTTTTGACCATAGGCGAGTTGGTTTTCACAACAGGTGGCTGGCCTTCTGGACCAGGACGCAAGTCGCGGACCTGCATCGCGCAAGACGCGGCTGGCTTTGGTGGGCCACCAACGACCTCAACCAGACACATGCGGCAGTTGCCAGCAATTGTCAGACGCTCGTGGTAACAAAAACGTGGAACTTCCACACCTGCTTCTTCACAGGCTTGGATTAGGGTCATTGCCCCATCCACTTCGATGTCTTTGCCGTCGATGTTGATCTTGCGAAGGTCGCTCATGAATCAATTCACCCTGAGTAACGCGCCAATTTGGCTCGATTTTTTAATTTCTGCACGCCCAAGCGCACAATAGCTTTCGATATTTCCAACCGTAACGTTGTTCGCGGCCAGATAGGCTTCACCCTTTGCACGTACACGCGCCTTCTCCGTCGGAGATTTGCGGTATGCGTCAATTTCTGCGCCGGTGTAACCCATGTCGCGTGCCTTATCGCGCAACCCGTTAACAAAGCGCAACGCCTTGATGAACCGTGCAGAGACTTTTGGGCATTGTTTTCTGATTTCATCGGCCAAACCGACGGCCAACAGCGCATCATCGATGGCTGGGACGTCACGCAACGCAGGTTTCGCGACAGAAGTGGTCGCAACCATGGCAACGACGACGGTGGGAATCACAAACTTAAGCATGAGATGTTCCTTTCTCAGAACCGCCCCGTGCAACAGGCACGGAAGCTGTTAGAGAAATGGGTACCCATAGTGTTGTTATGCAATAACAAGCCGCCATAGTGGTCGCCAACGCGCAATATGTCGCCAAGGAGATCAAGACGTACATGCCCCGCGCAACTGAAGTTCGTCATTGATAATTGTTAAGCCACCATCTTCAACATCTGGACCAGACACCCAAGCGATGTCAGACGTTCCATATTGGTTGATGCAATATTTTGTCGCTTCATAGCGCCCTGCTTCGCGCGCGCCTACCAATGACTTTGACGCCTTCGAAACCTTTACCAAGAACTGATCACGCTGCTTGTCTACTTTCGACAGCTGGGCGCGGAACTTGATACCATCAAAAGATGGAACCTGCTCACTTGGCGTACACGCCACCAGTGGAACAACACAGATCAAAGCAAACAAACGCATCAGAATGCCCCCACAATGCCAATAACAGCTAATGAAAGAATGCAAACCAAACCAACGACCCACGTCGCGCTGCGCAATCCCTGATTTGTCGTACGGATATGGACAAAGGCGGTAGCGATCCGCGCAACCAAGAAAACAGTTGCAAAGATATTGACCCAAAGTGGCGCACCACCTGTCAGCATTGCAGCCATCAAAGCAGCTATAAACGGACCCGCGCTTTCGATCGCATTCATGAAGGCGCGATTACTGCGATAGACCACGTTGTCGTAGTTCCGCTTTGGCTGGCCACAGTCGCAACGGTTGTCCGCGGTCCGACCGCGTCCACTGACCATACCCAAGATCGAAATCACCAAGGCGAAACCGCCTAGTGAAGCGAGCGCGTGGCTGTATGCGTCAAAATTTTCCATAGCAAACGATCCTTTGGCCTAAGCCGATGGTCAGTTATTCAGCGGCGACAGCACTTACGCGACCTGTGCGTTTGTGCTTAATACGATCTTCGATTTCATTGCGGAAGTGACGGATCAAACCTTGGATCGGCCATGCAGCCGCATCACCAAGAGCACAAATCGTGTGGCCCTCAACCTGCTTGGTTACGTCTAGCAACATGTCGATCTCTTCTGGTTCGGCCTCACCCGTTACCAAGCGATCCATAACGCGCATCATCCAGCCGGTACCTTCACGGCAAGGCGTACACTGGCCACAGCTTTCGTGCTTGTAGAACTTGGACAAACGCCAGATTGCTTTGATCACATCGGTAGAGTTATCCATGACGATAACCGCCGCAGTACCCAAACCCGAACGTTGTTCGCGCAAGTAGTCAAAGTCCATGATCGCATCGCGCATTTGCGCGCCCGGGATCAATGGCACTGAAGACCCACCAGGAATAACCGCTTTCAGATTGTCCCAGCCGCCACGAATACCACCACAATGCTTCTCGATAAGTTCCTCAAACGGAATAGACATCGCCTCTTCAACAACACATGGGTTGTTGACGTGACCAGAAATCGCAAACAATTTTGTACCTGCGTTGTTCGGACGACCAAAGCCCGAGAACCACTCAGGGCCACGACGCAAGATCGTAGGAACAACCGCGATTGATTCAACGTTGTTCACCGTTGTTGGGCAACCATACAGACCAGCGCCAGCAGGGAACGGCGGCTTCATACGCGGCATGCCTTTTTTGCCCTCAAGGCTTTCCAGCAAAGCAGTCTCTTCACCGCAAATATAGGCACCAGCGCCGTGGTGAAGGTAAATATCAAAGTCCCAACCGGACTTACACGCGTTCTTGCCAACCAGACCGGCATCGTATGCCTCGTCAATGGCCGCCTGAAGCGCCTCTTTTTCACGAATGTATTCACCGCGGATATAGATATAGCAAGCATTCGCATTCATTGCGAAAGAGGCGATCAAGCAACCTTCAATCAATGTGTGCGGATCATGGCGCATGATCTCGCGGTCTTTACATGTGCCCGGCTCGGACTCATCCGCGTTAACGACCAAGTAAGATGGGCGACCATCGCTTTCCTTGGGCATAAAGGACCATTTCAGGCCCGTCGGGAAACCCGCACCGCCACGACCACGCAGGCCGGACTTTTTCATCTCATCGACGATCCAGTCACGACCCTTTTTGATGATCTTGGCAGTTCCATCCCAATGGCCGCGCTTTTGAGCGCCTGCCAGTGTACGGTCGTGCATCCCGTAAAGGTTGGTAAAGATCCGGTCTTGGTCCTTAAGCATACGCCCTTAGCCTCTATCTGACTGGCGCGCACGCCAGAGTTTTATCACATTCCAAAGTGCTGCGCCAAATCCGGCCAACACGACAAGGTCAAACAATGCGCGGGTCCGGTTGGACCACCCAAAGTATATGCCTGCCAAATTTATGCAGAGCCAAAATATCCCAAGTCCTGCGATAAACAACGATACGCGTTGTCCAATCTTGGATGATTTATCTTGGCTCTGCATCCGTTCAATTGGCGTTTAGTAAACGCCACCTTTCTTAACCTTGCTGGAAAACTCAGTTGTTCCACCTTTAGCAAGAATTTTAGCTTGTGCGATCCAACCGTCACGCTCGATGCGGCCTTTGAAACGAAGGTTGCTGTCGACCCATGCGACGTCCTTCTTCTTCCATGTCGCAACTTGATCGAAGTGGTAGAAACCCAATTCGTTCAGTGTTTTTTCCAATGCTGGACCAACACCTTTTAGTTGCTTTAGATCATCTGCACCGCCAGCGCGTGCCGCTGTCAATGTCGCTGGTTTAGCTTCAGCTTTCGGTGCTGGTGCGGCCTTAGTCTTAGCAGCAGATGTTTTTGCCGGTGCAGCAGCTTTCGCTTTTGCGCTGGTTGCTTTAGCTGCAGTCGCTTTAGCAGGTGTTGCTTTAGCGGCTGTTGTAGAAGCTTTTGCAGACTTCGCTTTAGTTGGTGTTGCCTTAGCCGTAGCCGCTTTAGCGGTTGTCGCTTTGGCAGCCGCCTTTTTGGCTGGCGCAGCTTTTGCACTAGGAGCTGTTGACGTTTTGGCGTCACTACCGGCTGCTTTTGACTTAGCTGCAGTTTTGGTGGTCTTCGCAGCTGCCTTTTTAGCAGGTGCTTTTTTCGCAGCCGCTGGCTTAGCAGATGCTGAAGCGCTTGAAGCAGAAGACGCAACCGCTGCGCCCGTTGCTGCAGCAGCAACCGCACCACCGGCCATAACGCTTGATGCTGTCGTGTTAGACGCTACAGCAGACGAAGCGGATGATTGCGCCTGTGGTTTACACAACAACCATGACAGCAACGCACCGCCAATAATAAAGATCAGCAGTCCAACGAATGCACTTGGGACGAAGTTCCAATGTAGCTTTCCCCAAAGCACCGATGCAACAACAGCTCCCACAACCGCAGCAATAATCCAGCACCACGTCGTGCAGGTCTTATTCTTAGTAAAGTTTTCCATGTCGTGTCCCTCTCCCAGTCAGAAGTTTTTTTTGTATTTTTATTGTTTTAAATTATTTTTTATATGTACCGTCTTTTTTCGCACGTTTCGAAAATTCTGTTTCTTCTCCAGCAGCCAAAGCCGTTGCTTGTGACACCCAGTTGTCACGGCTTACGCGGCCTTTAAAGCCTTCTAAGTTCTGATCTACCCATGATACTTCATCGGCACCCCACTTCGACACTTGGTCAAAGTGGAAAAAGCCCATGTCGTTCAATAGGCCTTCAAGTTTTGGGCCAACGCCCTTGATCATTTTCAGATCGTCCGCACCTGCTTTACGCGGTGCCTTCATTACTTTTGGTTTTTTGCCAGGACCTTCGGCAACAATTGGTGCCGTTGCTGTTTTGGCAGCTGCTTTTGGTGCAGTTTCAGCTTTTGCAGCTTTCGGCGCTGCCTTCTTAGCAGTTGCTGGTTTAGTCGCGGCTTTTGCAGCTGAACCGTGCTTACCTTGCCACGGCGCAATCAAAGGAACCTCTGTGCCATCAATACGCTTGACTGTGTCACCGATGTCGGATGCCAGTTGGACAGACGCGTTATATTGTGTCTTGCCACTGTCGTAATCGACCAAGCTGCTCAAACCGTTCAAAGGCTCAGAAGCGTAGCGACCATTCTGTGGACCAGGTAATGGCACATCGCCAGCAGCCAATTCGTCGATGATCTCGCCCATGCGGACTTTGGTCAGATCTTCGTAATAATCTTTGCCGATTTGGGCCATTGGAGCGTTTGAGCAAGAACCCAAGCACTCAACTTCTTCCCATGAAAACTTGCCATCCGCAGATAGCTCATGCGGTTTTGCCGCGATTTTCTCTTTGCACACTTCCATGAGGTCTTCAGCACCACAAATCATGCAAGACGTCGTGCCGCAAATCTGGATGTGCGCAACAGAACCCACTGGCTGCAATTGGAACATGAAGTAGAAAGAGGCCACTTCAAGACCGCGAATGTAGGCCATGCCCAACATGTCAGACACATATTCAATCGCCGGACGGGTCAACCAACCGTACTGTTCCTGTGCGCGCCATAGCAACGGAATGATCGCAGAGGCCTGACGGCCCTCAGGATACTTAGTAATTTGTGCTTCTGCCCACGCAAGGTTGGCTGGGGTAAAAGCAAAGCTGTCTGGTTGGTCTTTGTGCAAGCGGCGGAGCATTAGAGCGACTTTCGTTTCGCGTCGTGGCTAAAAGTGCCACAAACGGGAGTATTTAAGAAATATGGAAGGGAGGCGACACGCATCATCAGCGATCGATCTCCCCAAACACAACATCCATGGTTCCGATGATCGCAGCAACGTCAGCCAACTGGTGGCCTTTGCTCATATGATCCATCGCTTGAAGGTGTAAGAAACCCGGCGCACGGATTTTGCTGCGGTAAGGTTTGTTAGAACCGTCAGCAACCAAATACACACCAAATTCGCCTTTAGGCGCTTCGACTGCGCAATACACTTCGCCCGCAGGAACGTGGAAACCTTCGGTGTAAAGCTTGAAGTGGTGGATCAAGCTTTCCATTGAGGTCTTCATGTCTGAACGCGATGGCGGTGTTAGCTTACCACGGGCCAAAACGTCACCTGTTGCTTCACGCAACTTGCCGACGGCTTGTTTGATAATCGAAACCGACTGTCGCATTTCCTCCATGCGGCACAGGTAACGGTCATAGCAGTCACCGTTTTTACCAACCGGAATTTCAAATTCGAATTCGTCGTAGCACTCATAGGGCTGCGCGCGACGCAGATCCCACGCCATACCAGAACCACGAACCATGACACCAGAGAAACCGTAATCCAGAATGTCCTGTTCCGTGACGATACCGATATCGACGTTGCGTTGTTTGAAAATACGGTTTTCGGTCAGCAAGCCAGCCATATCTTCTAGAACTGCAGGGAACTCATGCGCCCACTGTTCGATATCGTCGATCAATGCGTCAGGCAGATCTTGGTGTACGCCGCCCGGACGGAAATACGCAGCGTGCAAACGCGCACCACATGCCCGCTCGTAAAAGCACATTAGTTTTTCGCGTTCTTCAAAGCCCCATGCCAAAGGTGTCATCGCACCAACGTCCATCGCCTGCGTTGTGACGTTCAAAATGTGGTTTAACACACGCCCGATTTCACAATACAAAACGCGGATCAAGGACGCACGACGCGGAACTTCAACCCCTGTCAACTTTTCGATCGCCAAGCACCAAGCATGTTCTTGGTTCATTGGGGCCACATAGTCGAGGCGGTCAAAATATGGAAGGTTTTGCAGGTAAGTGCGGCTTTCCATCAGCTTTTCAGTGCCACGGTGCAGCAAGCCAATGTGTGGATCGCAGCGTTCTACGATCTCGCCGTCCAACTCTAGCACCAGACGCAAAACGCCGTGGGCCGCAGGGTGCTGCGGGCCAAAGTTGATATTAAAGTTACGGATCTTCTGTTCGCCGGTCAGCGCATCATCGAAGCCTTTTGAGCCATCCATCATTTTAACGCTTCTCCAACTCTTGCAACTTAATGCTCATCCACCAGATCAAACCCACAGTGCCAATTGGCAGAATGCAGATCGCAGCCCAGTATTTGTTGATACCAAAGAACGGCAACAGCTTGAGCATAGGGATAATGGTTGCGACACCAATGATAAGCCACCAAATGCTACCCATTACTTCGCCCCCTTCTCTGCGCCGTCTTTTTCATCACCCGGTAGGATGTATTCTGCACCCTCCCATGGGCTCATGAAATCGAACTGACGATATTCTTGGATCAAGCTGACAGGTTCATAAACAACGCGTTTTTCAACTTCGTCGTAACGCACCTCGGTGTAGCCCGTTGTCGGGAAATCTTTGCGCAGTGGATATCCACGGAAACCATAGTCGGTCAGGATACGGCGCAAATCAGGGTGACCCGTAAACAAAATGCCAAACATGTCGAACACTTCGCGCTCGAACCAGTTGGCTGACGGGTGAATTTCGCAGATGGATGATACCATTTGCTCTTCACGCACAGAAACCCGCAAACGGATGCGGTGGTTTTGATACATGCTAAGGAAGTGGTAAACGACATCAAAACGTTTGGCGCGACCTGTGTAGTCAACAGCCGTGATATCCACGAGAGTTGAAAACTTGCAGGTCTGGTCAGATTTCAGGAACTCAACAAGCCCTTCAATGTTCGCAGGGGCAACGTCGACGTTCAATTCACCTTGGGTCACGTCCCAAGCCAAAACACAATCAGGGCGCTTTGCCTCGATGTATCCGCCTAGTTCTTTCAAGCTATCAGACATATTGGGTCCTTACCGAACAATTGTGCCAGTACGGCGGATTTTGCGTTGCAACTGAAGGATGCCATAGACAAGGGCTTCCGCCGTTGGTGGGCAGCCAGGCACGTATACATCAACAGGAACGATGCGGTCACACCCACGAACAACTGAGTAGCTGTAGTGGTAGTAACCACCACCATTTGCACATGAACCCATTGAGATCACGTAACGTGGCTCTGGCATTTGGTCATAGACCTTACGCAAAGCTGGTGCCATTTTGTTTGTCAAAGTACCCGCAACGATCATCAAATCTGACTGACGTGGGGACGCACGTGGCGCAGTACCGAAACGCTCAAGATCGTAGCGCGGCATAGCAGTGTGCATCATTTCAACCGCGCAACATGCCAACCCAAAGGTCATCCAGTGCAAAGACCCTGTGCGGGCCCAGTTGATCAAATCTTCTGTTGAGGTCAGCAAGAATCCCTTGTCTTGCAACTCAGCATTCAAAGCTTGCGTACCGTGCTCTCTGTCGCCGCCAGCATATGCTGGACCTGCGCCAAAGGAACCTGCGTCAGTTACTGCCATTCCAAGGCTCCTTTTTTCCACTCGTAAGCGAAACCAGCTGTCAACACAGCCAAGAATACCATCATCGACCAGAAACCTGCCATGCTGATATCCTTAAAGGCGACCGCCCAAGGGAACAGAAAAGCAATTTCGAGATCGAAAATAATGAACAATATCGAGACTAGATAGAATCGAACATCAAATTTCATCCGTGCATCATCAAATGCGTTGAACCCGCATTCGTATGCAGAAACCTTCTCAGGGTCTGGATTGCTGACAGCAATCACAACCGCTGCAAGGATAAGAATAAGGCCGAGCCCAATGGCGACGGCGAGAAATACGAGGATTGGGAGGTACTCCCTAAGCATTTCTTCCACGGTGGCTCCTTTGTCTTACGCAACACTTTTGCCTGCGCATCAAGTCGCAAGGTTAACGGTTAGGGGTGTACTCCCCACATGTGGTGGGGTCAACCAACGCAACAGCAATTTTGGCACCCAAATGCCCCTGTTTGCAGCGCTATCACTGCAGCAGTTCCCATTCGGTTAATCTGTGTGCGCACTTATGACGCGCATTGGGCAATTAACAATCATCCTGTTGCGGCGGTGATTCACTTATAAAATGTCATCATACGACGATCAGCCAACCGGTTCGAAAATCACATCCATGACGCTTTGCGTTTGTCAAAAAACGCGCCAATGCCTTCTGCCGCTTCGTCAGTTTCCCAACGGGTTTTCAGTGCTTCTATGGTAATTTCGATGGTTCCCTCATCAATCCGAGGGCCCAATCTGCGCGCCAATGCTTTGGCTGCCGCAACCGCTCCAGGGGCACAGGACAAGTACGGCACAACTTCGGCTTCAATCGCCTTTGCAAATTGTTCCGCGGGCACAGCCCGTGCGAGCAATCCCAGCTCCACAGCCTCAGCTGCGTCAAATATGCGCGATGACATGAAAACACGTCGCGCCCTGCCCTCTCCCATCCGTGAGACCACGTAAGGGCCTATCGTAGCGGGAACAATGCCAAGACGCGTTTCAGTAAGCCCCATTTTCAAACTATCGATTCCGATGGCAACATCACAAACCGCGGCCATACCTACACCACCCCCAAAGGCATTGCCCTGCAACGCACCAATCATTGGCTTGGGCATCGTGTTCAACGCTTGCAGCATGAAAGCCAGCTTGGACGCCTCCTTGGCGCGGGTTTCAGGGTCCGCTTGCATCTGCTCGCGCATCCATTCCAGATCACCACCCGCACAGAATGATTTGCCCGTCCCCGTCAGAACCACAACACGCACGTTGTCATCCTCCCCCAGATCAGCCGCGGCTTGTGTCAGTTCAGCTAACATTACAGCCGACAATGCGTTGTGCTTGGCTTCGCGGTTCAAGGTCAATGTGGCGACGCCACGCGCGTCCACATCAATTTTCAGTGTCTCAAACAACAATTCACTCCAGATAGGTATTTATATGTCTCGTATCGCACGGGCCATTTCTGCGGCCTGTTCAATAACAGTCAGGTCAAGGCCGGTCTCATAGCCCAATCGCTGCAAATGCGCGGCTACATCTTCAGTTGCAACATTCCCCGCAGCACCAGGCGCATAAGGGCAACCACCCAATCCAGCCACCGAAGCGTCAAACACACGAACGCCCAGCGCAAGAGATGCATCGATGTTATCCATCGCCCGCCCATTGGTGTCGTGATAATGCCCTGCCAAACGCGCAACTGGGACAACCTCACGCACTGCCATCAACATTTTCACGATGGTGTCTGGGGTCCCAACACCAATCGTATCCCCTAACGAAATCTCATAGCACCCCATGCTGAACAGACGCTCAGCCACACGGGCAACCGCACTTGGGTCTACCTCTCCGTCATACGGGCAGCCAACGACACAAGACACATACCCACGCACCGGCATATCAATGGTACGCGCGGCCTCAATCACAGTCGCAAACCGATCCAAGGACTCATCAATGCTTGCGTTAATATTCGCTTTTGAAAACCCTTCCGAAGCAGATCCAAACACAGCAACCTCATCGGCATTCGCTGCATTAGCATCGTTAAACCCGCGCATATTGGGGGTAAGAGCTGCATAGCGCACGCCATCAGCGCGACTTATCCGTCCCAATACATCAGCACTGCCTGCCATTTGGGGCACCCATTTGGGACTAACAAAACTTGCACATTCGATACGCCGGTACCCTGCGCGACTGAGACAATCGATCAATGCGATCTTTTGACCGACAGAAACCTCAATCTTCTCATTTTGGAGCCCGTCACGCGGCCCCATCTCAAAAATATCGACATGACCTAAGTTAGTTCCAAGAGATTGTTCAGACATGGGTAACTCCTATGATTGCCAAGGGGCAAAGAATTCCTTTGGGTATAGACGCTCGTCACCTTTTGGCAGGCTGGCTTGAAATGCAGGGCGTTGGGATATGTGTTCATACCACACAGAAGTGAGTGGGTGGGTATCTAATTTCGCAAAATGTAGCGCCATATAAACGGCTTGGCCCACAGAAACATCAGCGGCACTAAAACCAGAAGGCAATAAATACTGTCCATCCTCCTCCAGTTCAGCCAAGCGTCCTTCGATGGCATCATAGCATTTTGCCAATCTGGCGGCTTCTAGCTTCATCACAATCGGACTGCGCATGGTGTCATCGTAAAGGGCGACATGCTGTTGGGTCAAAGCGGCGGAATGTTGACTGATGGTTTCTGAGAAGTGAACCCAAATCAGCCAATCCGCACGTTCAACGTGCCCAGCAGGCCTGCCCAGCGCATTCGGGCTATATGTTTCACACAAGACTTCGGTAATCGCGCCTGTCTCAAAGATCGAACGCCCGTCTATTTCTAACGCAGGGACACGACCTGCAGGTGAACGGGCCAAATAGTTAGGATCACGCAGGTTCTTACCAAAGGGATGGGTGACCACATCAAATTCAACACCCAACTCATGTAACAACCAAAGCGAACGCATAGAGCGTGATTGCGGACAATGGTGCAATGTTATGCCATTCATGTATCAACCTCCTCCAAACGGATAAGCGCGGCACCTGCTTCTACTTGATCCCCCGCACTCACCAAAACCTCAGCAATCACCCCATCACGGGCAGCCAATAGCGCATGTTCCATCTTCATAGCTTCCAATACAGCCAGCTTGTCCCCAGCAGTTACAGACTGTCCTGCTTTTGCGGTCACAGCCTTCACCAATCCGGGCATCGGGGCATCAACGATATTACCGTCCCCCGTTGCACTGGCATCACGTTGCAAGGGATCAACAATGTTAAAGGCAATGCCATAAGCGTCAAACACAGTGACACTGGCCTCTGTCATCGCAACTGCCGGTGCTGACATACCATCTAGCAGCCATCTTCCCCCCACATGCTGGGCCACCACAACAGCGTTACCCACATGCCATGTCTGCGTATCAGCACTGCTTACCTCTACAGCAAGAGTTACCGCTTCCCCCTCATGGGACAAGGCAACAGATTGGCGCAGAGGAGCCCACAGGTTAAACCCTGCCGTCGCACTGGACGTATCAAGACCCATAGCCGCCATACCTGCACGCGCCCAATGGGATGGCGTCACAACAGCGACAGCTGTTAATGCATCAATGTCACGGGCGATTAGGCCAGTATCCACATCCCCAGCAGCGAAACCCTTGTGTTCAGCCAATGCGCCAAGAAAACCAAGGTTGGTCACCGTCCCCGCCACCTGCGTACCCTTTAGCGCAGCAGACAGTTTAGCCAGTGCAACATCGCGTGTTGGTCCATGCACAATCACTTTAGCAATCATGGGGTCATAGAACGGGCTAATCGTATCCCCGCCACGCACACCACTGTCCGCACGTACACCTGCGGGGAAATGCAAATGGGTCAACGTGCCTGTGGCAGGTAGAAACCCCTTAGGGACATCTTCGGCATAAAGGCGCGCTTCAAAGGCATGGCCGTTGATTGTCAGCTCGCTTTGGGACTTGGGCAAAGGCTCTCCCGCTGCGACGCGCAATTGCCATTCCACAAGGTCTACACCTGTAATGGCCTCCGTCACGGGGTGTTCCACTTGTAGACGGGTGTTCATCTCCATGAAAAAGAACCCATCGGCTTTTAATCCGTCAGAGCCATCCACGATAAATTCAACTGTCCCTGCGCCCTTATACCCAATCGCCTCCGCCGCAAGAACGGCAGCTTGCCCCATTGCATCACGCATCTCTTGGGTCATATCGGGGGCTGGTGCTTCTTCGATTACTTTCTGATGACGGCGTTGCAGCGAACAATCACGCTCAAACAAATGAACCGCTTGCGTGCCATCGCCAAACACCTGAACCTCAATATGGCGCGGCTTGGTCACAAACTTCTCAACCAAAACATCAGAATTGCCAAACGAGGTTGCAGCCTCAGAGCGAGCAGACGCCAACGCCTCATCAAAGGAACTCGCCTCTTCCACCAGACGCATTCCCTTGCCACCACCCCCAGAAACGGCCTTAATCAAAACGGGGTACCCCATCTTATCAGCCTCAGCCGCCAACAGGACATCATCCTGATTGGCACCATGATACCCCGGCACAACCGGCACACCCGCTGTTATCATCAAAGCTTTCGCAGCATCCTTTAACCCCATAGCGCGGATTGCATCGCTCGAGGGACCAATGAACACCAATCCAGCGGCCTCGACCTGATCCACAAAATCAGGGTTCTCAGACAGAAACCCGTATCCCGGATGGATCGCCTGTGCGCCCGTATCCAACGCCGCTTGAATAATGACATCACCGCGCAGATAACTGTCCG